>JBBRUD010000024.1:0-48129 GCA_038248065.1 Desulfovibrionales bacterium
CGATGAAGACTTTACCTCTGTATTTAATGATGAGCTTAAAGGCGCAAATTATAATGTTCTTGGCGATACGTCGAATCTGTTTGAAGACAAAACTGGAAATGCTGAAATACGTATAGGGTGTCTTGTGACATCAATTACAAAAGATATATGTTATCCTGCTGCTGCGTTCGGCAACTACTTGGATGGATCAAGCGTGGCCTCTATCGAAGTTGAATGGCAGGTGTATTCAGCCCTGGACAGAAAAATGCTGTACAAGAAAAAAGTTTCTGGGAATGCTGAATACAAATTTACTAACGATGACACCATGGAAGTTGAGGTACTGGCTTTTGCGGATACTGTGCGTGGTCTGCTGGCGGATAAAGAATTTCATAATATCGTTCTGGAAAAAGCTCCGGTCGGCTCCATGGGCGGATTGTCAGACGCCGGACCGCAGGGTGTATCGCCAAAGCTCTCCGTTGCTGGAGGTCGTGACGCATCGGCCTCCAAGGGCAGCAAGCCCAATGGTCTGGCTGAAGCGAAAAATCATGTTGTGGTCGTGCGCATGCCGGGTGGGCATGGTTCGGGATTCCTTGTGGGCAACGAGGGCTATATCCTGACCAACGACCATGTAGTGACCGGTTTGACCAAAGTGCGTATTTTTTATCAAGACGGCTCCACAGCCGACGGTCGGGTAGTGAAGAGCGATCCCAAACAGGATGTTGGCCTGATCAAAGTGGAGTCTCCTCCGGTCGGCGGTCTTTCCTGCCGTCTTGAGGAACTCCAAACCGGTACCGAGGTCTACGCCATCGGCGCACCTCTTGACGAAGGCTATCAAGGAAGTATGAGCAAAGGCATCGTCAGCGGTTATCGGACGAACCAAAAGGGGCACTGGTTGCAAAGTGACGTGTCCGTCAATCATGGCAATAGCGGCGGGCCGCTGGTGGACGCTCAGGGAAGAGTAGTCGGCATGTGTTCCTGGGGTGCGCCAAATGAGGCAGGGACCATGGCTGGCGTGAACTTTTTCGTCCCCATTTCTGATGCCTTGCGGGTCATGGATATTTCCGGCAAATAGGCTGACATTCAGAGCGCGAGTGCTTGGCGTGGTGCCAGCACTGTGCTACACGTAAGCCTGATTCGGAGAGTGTCCGCCAAGGGAGGATTCCATGGCTACCAAGAGCATCGAAGTTAAAGGCATGAGCTGCAACCATTGCGTGCAGTCGGTAACCAAGGCCCTTTCCGGTATTGAAGGGCTGGCCAACGTTAAAGTGGATCTCATTGATGGCAAAGCCACCTTTGAGGAGCTTCAGCCCGTATCTGAGGCCGCCATCAAGGCGATCATCAAGGACATCGGTTTCGAGCCCGGCCAGGTTTCCTGATCGCTCCGTTGTGTTTTCGACCGGTCCGCCAGTGCGAACCGGTTCTGTGTTTGTGCGCCGCAAGCCCCATTGTGGACGCAGCGCGAGTCTGACGGCCATGCCCAACGCCATCTGGAAATCCCTGCCTACCGTACCTTCCAGCCTGGATATGCCCAGGCAATTGCTGCGCGTCATCAGTCCGGGCATGACGGTGCTTGATGTGGGTTGCGGCGAAGCCCGCGCGGCTGCGGACATCCGAGCGGCTGGGGGCGAATATTTCGGGATTGATTGCAACTGGCCCTGTATCGCCAGAGCTGCCCGCCTCGCAAACCGCGGAGAGGGCGTCAGCGCTAGGCCTGGGGCCACCCGGATGCTTCACGTGGTGCTTGGCGAAGGTGAGTGGCTGCCTTTCCGGGACGGAAGCTTCGATGTGGTACTGTTGCGGGCGGTGCTTACGGTGCTGCCGGGCATGGACGCCTGTCGCCGGGTGCTTGGGGAGGCCTTGCGTGTGAGCAGAATAGCGGTGGGTACGCGGGATTTTCTGCAAACTTGGAATGATCCCTATTACAGCGCACGCTATCATGCCGGCGAAGCCGAAACCGGCGAGAAGGGCGCCTTTCTGGTTCGCGAGAATGATACCGTGCTCTATCGCGCACGCCATTTCACCAGCGCAGAACTGCTTGATCTGGTGCGGTCTGCGGGCGGGGAGGCCTTCGACGTGGAGGAAGAGCCGGTGCAGACCCGCAGCGGCAAGACCGTCCAGGGCATCTGCCTGCTCTGCCGAAAGCTCTGACCCCTATACGGGATTCCAAAGGGCCATTGGCCCTTTGGCCGCCGGAGGCTTCATCTGTCCTCTTCCTGCCTAAATCGTCTTTTCATGCACAGGGCTCAT
The DNA here is from genome assembly GCA_038248065.1 of Desulfovibrionales bacterium. Classification (GTDB taxonomy): domain Bacteria; phylum Desulfobacterota; class Desulfovibrionia; order Desulfovibrionales; family Desulfovibrionaceae; genus Fundidesulfovibrio. Next base: position 2,227 of record JBBRUD010000024.1, read on the forward strand.
CCTCCCATATCCAGCAGCACCTTTTTGGCCCCCGGCCTGGAGGCCACGCTGAAGGCTTCTTCAAACCGTTCCAGCGGGTAGACCGCTTCCACGAGTTCACCCACGTCCACCAGCCTGTCTTTTAGAAACTCCAAGGCCAGCTGCATGTTGCCACAACGCGATCCCACGAGGACGATCTCGTTGACCACGATGCGGGCCATGTCCAGGCAATCGGGGGCCTGGGTGGTGGTCTTGAGCACGATTGTGCCCTCCGGCCGCACCAGATCCAGGGCCGATGCCACGCCGCCGGGCCTGCCCGTGGCTTCCACCACCACATCGAAGGGCGAAAGCTCTATGGCCTGCGCGAGAACTGCCGTGCGCACTCCCTGTCTCGCAGCCACTGCCAGCTTGTCCCCATGCTTGCCGATGAGCACGATGCCCGGACAAGTATGGCGCAAACCCGTGGCGATCAGAATGCCCAGTTTGCCGTCACCGAGCACGGCCACCCTGTCTGTGGCTTTGAGGTGTACCTGCTGGCCTACTTCCAGAGCGGCGGCCAGGGGTTCCGTGAAGACTCCGCTCAGGGTGTCCACTTCGGGAGGCACGATATGGCAGTTGGCGGCAGGGATGGTCAGATAATGGGCAAAGGCCCCGTCCTTGTTTACTATGCCCAGCACCCGGCGACCGGGGGCGTGTCTGGCGTCGCCCGGCGCGTCGCTGATGTTGATGTCCGCCACGACGCGCTGGCCGATCAGTCTGTGCGCGTTTGCGCCTTGCGGCCCGTCAGCAGCGCCTTCCACAATGCCCACGAATTCGTGGCCTGGCACGCCCTGGAAGTTGTGGTAGCCCTTGAGCAATTCGACATCCGTATTGCAGATGCCTGCCATCAGCACTTTCACCAACACCTCCCCAGGACCGGCTATCGGGATAGGGGCTTCCTGGATGGTGATGCGGCCGTTGTTGAATGCAACGCGCTTCATGGTGAATCCTTTCCTTATGCGCAATATTTTCCAAGACCGGATAGTGCCGCCGAGGTAGCTCCCGTTGCAACGCTAAAGCAAGGAGGACACAACATGAACCCGGCATTGATGCTTTTTCAGGACGCGACGTTCGTTCTTCCAGAGGGTGCCCGTCAGGCTCAGGATGCACCATGGAACGCCCATCCCGTGTTCAGGGGAGTATGGCTCAAACATCTGGTGTTGGGCAAGGATACAGGTGGGTTGCTCAGCTGCCATCTGGTGCGGGTGGAGGCCGGATGCGAGATTGGCGGGCATGTGCACGAGGGGTCCGTCGAACTGCATGAGGTGCTCTGCGGCAAGGGGACCTGCGACGTGGAGGGGCGCGAAACAGCCTATACGCCCGGCGTGTGCATGGTGGTGCCCAAAGGCGCAGCCCATCGCGTGGCCGCCCTTGATGCCGATATGCACCTGCTGGCCAAGTTTGCTCCGGCCCTGCTGTAGGTTCAAACCATCCTTATACGTTGACCGCGCGGAGAATTCATAGCATCTGAGGCCTATGTACGAGCTTGCGTCGCAAAAACATCCCGAACTTCCGGGATGCGTGTCCCTGAGTTTTCGTGGTCAGGGCAACGCTATTCCGGTCCATCTGCATACGGTTTGGTGCGTGTCGGCCATTACCAAAGGCCAGCGGACCATTACCTTCAGCGGACGCGAGCATCTCATGGAGGCGGGCTGGGTGGCGCTCATACCGCCCGGCCTGCCCCATGCCTGTTCCAGTGCGCCGGGGCTTCCCTTTGAGGGTATGACGCTGTGTCTGTCTTCCGGCGTGGTGGCCGAGGCCATGGGAGACGAAGTTCCCACCGGGGGCGGCAGCTGTTTCTACGCCCCGGCGCTCCATGCCCGGCTTGTTCGGTGGCGCTCCCAGGGTTTCCAAACCCCAGGTTCCTTTTCCCTGTGCGACGGGATGTCCGGCAGCGTTCCGGTTGCAGGGCATCCCGATGCGGCCAAAGGCCAAGTCCTGGCTCTGCTCCAGGACTTTTTCGGCGCGTCCGGGCTGCTGTCGCCGGCTGCGTCCTTTTGCCAGCCCTTGCCCCCATCCGTGCGCGCGGCCTGCGAAGTTCTCGACGCCCATCCCCAGGAGCCCCTGTCCCTTGACGAGTTGGCCGAGCGGCTGCGGGTGAGCCCCTACCACCTGGCCCGTACCTTCTCGCACCGGGTGGGCGTGCCTCCCCACGTCTACCAGACCCTCGCCCGGCTGCGCCTTGCCCGAAAGCGTCTGGAGGAGGGCATGTCCCTGGCCGAAACGGCCCTGGTCTGCGGTTTTTACGATCAAAGCCATCTGTGCCTGCGTTTTAAACACTCTATGGGGGTCACTCCCGGACAGTTCCAGAGGAGTTCCCTTTGACCGCTATCGCTGAAACCAAAAAATCCACCGGCAAGGCCGGTATGCGCCTCGATCAGTTGTGGACCAGCCACTTGGCCGAAGAAAGCGTCACCAGGGCCAAGATCCAGGAATGGATCAAGACCGGACTGTGCGCCGTTGATGGCGAAATCTGCCGCAAACCTTCGTATAAATTGCGTGGCGGCGAGCAATTGCGCCTGAATATCCCCGTGGCCCGCGCCGAGGCCGAGGCGGAGGAGGGCGGGCTCATCCTGGTATATCAGGATGAACACATCGTCGTGCTGGATAAACCCCCCGGCCTCACCGTCCACCCCGCGCCCACCTGCCCGGAGGGCACCCTGGTCAACCGCCTGTTGCACCATTTTCCCGCCCTTGCCGAACTCGATGGCGAACGGCCCGGCATTGTCCACCGCATCGACAAGGATACCTCCGGCCTGCTGGCCGTGGCCCTTTCCGAAAAGACGCGCCTGGCCATGGCTACGGCTTTTGCCGAACGCAAGGTGGATAAAACCTATCTGGCCCTGATCCATGGGCGGCCGCTGAACAAGACCGGCGAGATCGACGCCTGTATCGACCGCGATCCCGGCCACAAGACCCGTATGGGCGTGGTGAAGGGCGGGCGCGAGGCCCTTAGCAGCTACAAGGTGGTCTGGAGCGACCCTCTGGGATTGGCCAGCCTGGTGGAAGTGAAGATCTTCACGGGCCGCACCCACCAGATCCGCGTACACATGACCCATATCGGCCATCCCTTGGTGGGCGACTCCCTGTACGGACCAACCCGCAACACTCCATTGTACCGGGCTTATCCCCGGCTGGCCAAGCTGGCCCGGCGTCAGATGCTCCACGCCTGGCGGCTCAGTTTCAGCCATCCGGTCACCAATGAGGACATGGCCTTCCGCTGCCCCCTTCCCAAGGACTTCTGGCGCACCCTGCTGGTGCTGGACCGCGCTCCCCAGAAGGCGGGCATCATTGGTTTGCCCGGAAGCGGTAAATCCGCCGTGCTGAAGCATCTGGCCGAGCGCGGCAACCCGGTTTGGAGCGCCGACGAAGCCGTGACGGAACTCTACCGGCCCGGAGCCGACGGCTGGCATGTGCTGCGCAGCCGTTATGGTGAGCGTTTTGTGCCGGATGAAAACTTGCCCGTGGACAAACAGGCTCTGCTGGCCGCCATGCGCGATTCTGATTTCTTCCGGCGCGAGCTGATGGAGATGCTCTATCCCTTGGTGCTGGGCCGCATGGAGGGGTTCTTCGCCGCCTATCCGCATGTGCGTGCGGCCTTTGCCGAAATCCCCATGCTCTTGGAGGCCGGATGGCTCAAAGCCGGAAGCCTGGACTTCGCCGTGGGCGTATCCTGCCCCGGTCCGGTCCGACACGAGCGTCTGGCAAAACGGGGCTGGGATATGGCCATGATAGCCTTGGTGGATTCCTGGCAGTGGCCCGAAGAGAAAAAAATGGCCGCCTGCCGGTTCGTGGTGGACAATGCCGCCTCGCCCGAGGAGCTCAGGTCGGCTGTTGCGGAGTTGGTTGAGGCCCTGCGCCGGGACCGCGCCGGGCGGGCGCGCGAGCGGCTGGCGTGGCTGCGCGCGCGGGGATACATCCTGTAGTATGGCGTTCTTGAGATTCGTTCAGATACATGTGCTGTATACAGGTGGAAAATGAGTGATTTGAATTTTGAAAAACCTGTTCATGTTTTTCAAAATCGCGCCATGAGGAGCTGACAGCAGGTTCTATGATTCCCTTAAAGGACAATATCCCACGCATTCGCAAGCCCATCGTGGTCTGGGTGCTTTTCGCCGTGAATCTGGTGCTGTTTCTTTTCGAAATGGGCATCGACGAACAATCCATGCGCATGCTGGCCCACCTCTACGGCGTGGTTCCGGCCCGGTTCACCGATCCGCAATGGGCGCAGACCATGGGCTACCCGCCCGGCGGCTGGGTGGCGTTTGTTTCCTACATGTTCCTGCACGGCGGCTGGCTGCACTTTCTGCTGAACATGTGGGTGCTGTGGATTTTTGCCGACAATGTAGAGGACGCGCTGGGGCACTGGCGGTTTTTGGCCTTTTATCTGCTTTCAGGCGTTGCAGCGCTGGGGCTGCACGTGGCCTTCAACGCCTCCTCAACGATGCCGGTGATCGGAGCGTCCGGGGCCATTGCCGGGGTGATGGGGGCCTATTTCCGGCTATTCCCTCAGGCCAAGGTGGTGGTGCTCATCCCCATTTTTTTCATCCCCTGGATCGTCGAACTTCCGGCCATGGTGTTTTTGGGAATATGGTTTCTGCTTCAGGTTGTGTCCGGGCTTTCCGCAGTTGTTCCCGCTCCTGAGGGGCAGGGCATCGCCTGGTGGGCGCATGCGGGCGGTTTTGCCGTGGGGTATTTCCTGGTGCGCCTGCTTGGCCCCCTCGACTGCCGTTACTGTTACCTGCCCGAAGGACGTATTTACGAGCGGCACTGATTTTCGCAAAGTGGACAAAGTGTCGTTGGAGCCTTATTCTGCGCTCTGCGGAGACGTTTGTATCAATTTCTGAAACCGGCAAGAGGCATTCATGCTCAGTATCGAGAATCTTCATGTGATGATAGGCGAGAGGGAGGTGCTCAAGGGCATCAACCTGCGCATCAAAGAAAACGAGACCTTCATACTGTTTGGGCCTAACGGCTCGGGCAAAACCACACTGCTCATGACCCTCATGGGCTTCGGCAATTACACCATCACCAGCGGACGCATCCTGTTCAAGGGGCATGATATCACCCATGCCCCTATCTACGAACGGGCCCGCCTGGGTATTGGCATGTCCTTCCAGCGTCCGCCAACCATCCACGGCCTCAAGACCAGCCACCTGGTGCGCATGGCCGCCCAGGGCAAGCCCGTCAATGTCGAGGGTCTGGCCCGCCGTGTGAACATGGACGAATTCCTGGAGCGCGACGTCAACGCCGGGTTTTCCGGTGGCGAGATCAAACGCTCGGAATTGTTGCAACTCATGGCCCAGCAACCCGATCTGCTGCTGTTCGACGAACCGGAATCGGGCGTTGACCTGGAGAACATGAAGCTTATCGGCAACACCGTACGCGAGCTGCTGGGCGGCGAATGCGCCATGCCCGTCGAGGTCAGCCTGCGCGAGCGTATGTGCGGCCGCCACTCTTCAGGGCTCATCATCACCCACACGGGCTACATTCTGGAATACGTCAACGCCGACAGGGGCCAGGTGCTCCATAACGGCCAATTGTGCTGCGAATCCAACCCGCGCGACATCCTGGATCACATCACCCGCTTCGGCTACCAGGAATGCATCCGCTGTCTTAAATAATCAGGGAACCATCATGAAACCCATAGACCTTTCCGAATACGACTTCACCGCCCCGGCGCCGGGGCAGATCCAGGACCTGAAAACCTTGGACGAGGCAGACAAGCTCCAACTGCTCATGGCTGGCGTGGATGTGGAATCCACCACCTCCAGCGGTGCCTACATGCATATGGACCATGGGGCTGTGCACTGCAAAACCCGCCAGAAAGGCGTGGAAATCCTTGATATCAAGGCCGCTCTGGCCAAGTACGACGGCCTGAAGGAATACTTCTGGACCCAAGTGGACCCGGACAAGGACGAATTCACCAGGGCCGCCCGCGACAACCTGCACGGCGGCTACTTCATTCGCACCGAGAAAGGGGCCAAGATTACCGAGCCGGTGCAGTCGTGCCTGTTCATCAAAGGCGACCATGTGGGCCAGAACGTCCACAACATCATCATCGTGGAGGAAGACTCGGAGCTCAATATACTCTCCGGCTGCTCCGTGGCGCATGAATCCAAGGGTGCGGCCCACCTGGGCATCTCGGAATTCTTCGTGAAGAAGAACGCCAAGCTCACCTTCACCATGATCCACAACTGGGCCGAGAACACCGTGGTGCGTCCCCAGTCAGGCGGAGTGGTGGAAGAAGGCGGGGTGTTCCTGAACAACTACGTGCTGCTCAAGCCCGTGCGCGACCTGCAGATGTACCCCACTATCACCCTGGCAGGCAAAGGCGCGGTGGCCCGCTTCAACTCCGTGATGGTGGCCCCGCCCGGATCGTACCTGGATACCGGCAGCCGCATCATCCTGGCCGCCCCGGACACCAAGGGTGAAATGATCGCCCGCACCATCACCACCGGGGGCACCATCATCGCCCGGGGGCACATCGCGGGCAACGCTGTTCCGGCGCGTGGGCATCTGGAGTGCAAGGGCTTGATTCTGGGCGGCGGCATCATCCACGCCATTCCAGAGCTTGAAGCCACTGTGGACGGAGTGGAGCTTTCCCATGAGGCTGCCGTAGGCAAGATCGCCCAGGAAGAGATTGAATACCTCATGGCCAGAGGCCTGGACGAGGAAGAAGCCACATCCACCATCGTGCGCGGCTTCCTGAACGTGGATATCATGGGCTTGCCCGAAAAATTGCGGGCTGTTATCGAACAGACCATCCAGGAAACGGAAAAGGACATGTTCTAGCCCAGAGCTGTCACAGCGAATTGATGCTTTTGAGGGTCCGGAGCGGGGGAGGTTCTTCTGCTCCGGACTCTTTTGCTCAGGGGGGACGCGCAGGGAGCGCTGGCAAGGACTCGTGCGGATCATAATACTATGAATTATTATTACTGATTGTAAATATTCTTGGGGTGGTGTAAAGTTCTATACGCTCGTGCGTGTATCTCAAAATTGCGGTATTTCCGCATCCAGGTGGAGAGAAAATACATGGCCACCCTTGTGTATATTGTTGAAGACGATGTCGCTTTTTCCGAAGTATTGGAAATATATTTTAACAGCTTGCCTGGATTTTCTGCAGTCGCCTACAATTCGGCTTATGCCGCGCTGTCGCGTATTATTGCCCAGCCACCCGATGTTATCATTCTCGATGTCATGATGCCCGGCATGCAGGGCGACGAGCTTGCCGGACGAGTGCGGGATGCCGGAGTCACCTGCCCGGTCATCCTCCTTACGGGTTTGCTTTCGCCGGAAGAAGCCGAACGAAAAGACTATTGTATCGGCAATCGGGTTGTGGCCGGCAAACCGGTTCCCCTGACAGTGTTGAAATCCCTGGTACACCGGGTGTTAGGACACGATCAGTCCGTCTAAAGCGCCCAGTATGCCGGGATACAAAGGACACATAGCCGGGGCGTTGATCCTCACCGGCGGCGGCTTGGCCGGAATCTGGTGGCTGGGCGTGTACAAGCCCGAGCCCAAGGTCATGGCCGTGCTGGCGCTGCTGGCCGTGCTTGGGGCGCTCTTTCCTGATGTCGATACTAATTCCAAGGGCCGCCATCTCTATTATGGCGCGGCACTCATTGCTGACGTGGCTCTGCTGCTCAAGGAACAATACCGCTACGCCGCCTTGCTGGGTTTTTGCGCCCTGTTGCCCGCCGTGGGCTCTCACCGGGGATGGACCCACACCTGGTGGGCCGGTTTCATCATTCCAAGCCCAGTACTCATCGCCCCCATAACGCTTCTGCACCTGCCCTGGCAGGCAGTGCTCCCCTATTATCTGGCCGTGGTGGCGGGGTATTATTCCCACCTGCTGCTCGACGGCACCTTCTAGGCCTACCATGGCACCCGCCGCGCTCTGTCGCCGTGCCGGAGGGGTCATTGCGGGTCTATGATCCCCATGACCAGGATGCGCAGGCCTGCGAACGCCAGGGCCAGGGCCAGACTCCTCATGATGACGTTGCCCTTGACCAGGTTGGAGAGGTGCGCGCCGAGTTGAGCCCCCGCCAGCACGCCGAGGGACAGGTAGATGGTCAGGTGGACGCCGTTGGCGAATACCCCCGTGGCGATGTGTGTCATTGTTCCGGCTAGGGCCATGATTGCCAGGACGAAGTGCGATGTCGCTGTGGCCACATGGGTTGGAAAACCGAGCAGGTAGACCATTGCCGGAACATGGATGATGCCACCTCCGATACCGAGTAGGCTAGAAAAAAAGCCCACCAAAACGCTGAGTGCGACTCCGATGGACATGGGGAAATTGTACTCGTAGACATTTCCCATGGCGTCGACAATCCTCCTGCTGCTCTGTGGCCATTTCTGGAAGGTCTTGATCTTGCGGCCTCCGCCCTTCTGCAAGAGCAGATACAGGGCCACGGCCACAAGCACACATCCAAAAATAATGTCGAATGGGCGCCGGGGAAAGATCGAGGTGCATAGCGCCCCGGCAATCGCCCCCGGGGTTGCAGCCAATGCGAACACCAGGCCGGTATTGTAGTCCACCCGGCGCATGATGAAATAGGCTTCTGATCCGGAGGCGGCGTTCACGAAGACCACGGCCAGGGAGATGCTGGTCAGGAGTTGTGGGTTGTCATGGGGAAAAATCAGCAGCAGCACGGGCATGAGGATGAATCCCCCGCCCGCGCCGATGAGGGTGCCGAAAACCCCGGTGACTAGCCCAAGAGCAACGAAGCTGGAGGCGTGCGCAAGATCGGTGGGAAGCATGGTCACCTCCGTTTGCGGGGCTTCCCCGCGAAGACCGGCGACCCGGCGGCGGCAGGGCTGCCCTTCCGCCCCAAGGTAGGCCAAACCTTCACCGGAGGCCCGCCTTGCCTTCCGAGTGGTCGTAGACGTCGATGCCGTGCAGGGTGAACACCACCGGCGAGCAGGTTCCCTTGGTGATGATGTGGCCTTCACACGGAAAGGCGACCCCTTGCCGTATCTTGTATTTGCGCAGGAATTTCGGTCCGGGCGGTGTTCCGCCGGAAAGCGTGAGGCTGTGGATGTGTCCTGAGAGCAGTTGGGAATCCGCCGTGTTCTTGGCCGGAGTGAAGGTGAAGAGCACTTCATAGGGTTGGTAGGGAAGCCGGGCTTGAAGGCTTGTGGGCTGAGGCTGGGGCCGCACGCTGATGATCTGTATCCTGCCGGGGATATCGGTGTACTTGCATGGGCCGCCGACGCGCTGCGGGGTTTGGGCTGAAGCCGTTTCAAGTGCCGTTACTAGAATAAAAACTATAAAAATAATAATTGTAAGTGATTGCAGCGTGTTGTCTGGTAATTGTGTTGTTCTTCGCGAAGGCGGCAGGGAGGCGCAGGCCCAGCGTGTTCGTGTTCGGGATGGCCTCAAAGGAGCGGGCGCAGAACATGATGCAGTGGTGTGCGGCATTGTACCCTCTCTGTTCAGTACTGGCTGTGCGGGGCAGTTCGTGTGCGTCTGAAGGCTTTTTCCCGGCTGAGGCGGAGTGCATCCTGACCGGGACCGGCCGGAATCACCCCAGGGTGAGGCGCAGATAGAGGTCGCCTCGCCAGGGGCCGAGACGGCGACCCAGGCCCTTGAGCCGGATGGGCTGGCCCAGCGTGTAGTCTTTGGGAAGGGTGAATTCCACTGTTTTGCGCTCTTCGGAAAAAGCCGGGGAGATGCCCACCCGCAGCTTGGTGCCGGGGAGCAGGTTGGTGGGTGACACCTGCACGGTCTGCTCGTCGTCGAGTTGGCGCATGAGCAGTTTTTTCAACCCGCCCATCACTCCGCCGGAGAGATCGACCTTCCATTTGGCGTCGCCCACGCGGATGTCGAGTTTGCGTTGGGTGGTGCTGCTTGCACCGGCAGCCGTTTGGGGCCTTCTGTGGAGTTCTTTGTAGATGTCTTCGTACACTTGGCGGGCGAAGGCATCCTTGAGCAGGTCCTGCAGCACGTCCTCGCGCCGGAAATAGTAGTTTGTTTTGGTCGTATCCTGCTGGGATGCCTCGTTATAGGCGGCTTTGGCCTTTTTCCACGCGCCTGCCTCGTCCGTGGTTTCCGCTTTGCCCTTTCCCTGACTGGCCTGACCGGCTTTTGAGGCCTTGTCAGCCTTGGCGGATCTGGAGGATTGGGCGGCTTTGGGGTCGCCCTCGGCATGCACCTGCTTGAGCAGCAGGTAGGCTTCGTTGAGCCGTTGGAACTTCCTTTTGGCCAGGTGGTCCTTGGGATTCAAATCCGGGTGGTAGCGGAAGGCGAGTTGCCTGTAGCTTTTTTTCACATCCTCCAGGGAAGAACTGGGGGCGAGCCCGAGGGTGGAATAGGCGTCGACGACGTTCATGGCGTTAGGACCTGGGAATGCCCTTGACGCATAAGGCGTTGGGGGCATCGGTATCGCCGTCGTGGCCCAGGGCGTTTTCCTGAAGGTAGTTCAGGCCTTCTCTGGCGAAAGTCTCGTGGCTTACTTTCGGATTGATGCCCGGGCAGTATTCCAGCGACAGCTCCCAACTGGAGGCATCCAGCAGATTGCCCCGGAAGAAGGGCCAGGCCCGGCAGATGTCCGGGCGGGCGGGATGCACGGTGCAGCCTTGGTCGAAGAAAATGCAGAACCCGTCCGGGCGGCTGTCCAGTTGGGCTTTATCTCCGCTGGGGCGGGAGAATCTTTCAAGAAATGCGTCCAGGGTCAGGCCAAGGTGGTCTGCCAGGCGAATTTGATCTTTAGATGCCAGGATGATGCCGCCTTCGCCTTCGCAACAGTGGCCGCACTGGCGGCACGCAAATGCGGAGTTTTCGGAAGCCATTTCAGGCAGCCCTGCACAGTCGGCGATGCTCCACCATGAGGCAGAGGTCTTCAAATACGGCGATGGGTGCGGAGGAAAGTATTGCCCGCGCATCGAAACTGACAATGCCCAACTGCATCCAGAAAACCTTGGGCAAGGTGGGCAGGGCCAGGGTCTCGCGGGCGTGGTCGGGGCAAAACTGCGGCGCACGGAAAAGGTTGACTAAATCCACCGGATGGGGAATGCCGCCGAGGGTTTTATAGGTGGTCAGCCCCCAGACGTTGGAGCGCACGGGGTGGACGGGGTAGACCGTGAAACCCGCAGCAATCATGTAGCGGCCTACGCTGTCCACCGCGCTTCCTGATTTATCCTTGGCACCCACGATGGCTATGGACGTACATCCGGCCAGGGCCTGCTTGAGTTTCTCGTCACCGCAATGCATACTGCGCAACCTTTTCGTTGATGGGCGAACCGTGTAGACAACCGCGCCGGGACATGATGCCCCAGGCTGCATCATTCAGCATACGCCGAAGGGCGGGCGGGCTCAAGGGGAACTTGCGGAAAGCCGTGCTCCGGCGAGGATGAACGCGATACCCAGCCATTGCAGGCCCTGGATGGTTTCGCCCAGCAGCAGCCAGCCCAGCAGCAGGGTGAAGGCCGGAATGAGATTCACCGCTCCGGCTACCCGGCTGGCGGGCAGACGGGTGAGGCAGAAGTTATACAGCCCGTAGGCCACGACGCTCACGCCCAGCCCGAGGTAGACTACGGCGGCCACCGTCTGCCAGGGAAGGTTTTGCGGGAAAGGACTGAAAAACAAGGTCGGCACAAAAAACACCAGGCCGGTAACCACTTGAAAAGCCGTTAGAAACAACGGCGCAAAGTGGCGTACCAAGGTTTTAATCGTCAACGTGTACACCGTGGCGCAGGCCATGGCCAGAAGCTCCAGCAGATTGCCGAGGGCCGGGTTTGGCGAACCTGCTGCCGCCTGGCCTCCGGCGCTCAGTAGCACGGCTCCGGTGATGCCAAGGCCCAGCCCGGTCCAGCCCGCCCAGCCGGTGCGCTCCCCTTGGAACAGTCCGGCGGCGCAGGCCACCATCACGGGGAGCAGGGCGGTTATCACTCCCGCCTGGGAGGCCGGGGTAAGCGTCAGTGCTCTGGCTTCGAAGACGAAGTACAGGCACGGCTCGCTCAGGGCCATGAGCAGAAGCCGGGGCAGGTGCCTGCGGATGCTGGCCGGTGGCGGCAATCGCCGCCAGAAGAAGGCGAAGGCCGCCGTGGCGAGTACCATGCGGCAAAAGACGATCAGCCAGGGGTCCATGTGGCCAAGGGCCGCCTTCATGGACACGAAGGACCCGGCGTAGAGAAGCATGGCTGCCAGCAGCGCCGCCCAGGTGGTGGCGGCTGTGGGAACGGAAGGATGTATCGCGCGTTTATGCAAGGGAGAGTACGCTATGTTTGAAGCTTTGGAGACTTTGCCCGCCGGAGAAATGGCCCGGCGTCATGCGGCCTGTCGCGCCCATCTGGCCCAACTGGCCCCCAAGGCCGGGGGGATGCTCGTGTTTTCCCGTTTGGCCCTGTACTATCTCACGGGAACGTTTGGCAACGGCGTGTTGTGGCTGCCGCTTACGGGCGAGCCGGTGCTCATGGTGCGCAAGGGCATCGAACGGGCCAGGCTGGAATCCCCTCTGGCGGCCATTGTACCCTTCCGCTCTTACGGGGACATCCCCGGCATCTGCCGGGACGGCGGTGCGCCTCTCACCCCGGTGGTTGCAGCGGAGATGAGCGGGCTTTCCTGGCAGCTGTCCGGTCTGCTCACCGCGAAACTGCCGGATACTGCCTTCGTGGGCTGCGACGCCGTGCTCGCCAGGGCGCAGTCGGTCAAATCCGAATGGGAGCTGGAAAAAATTCGCCTGTGCGGCGCCCGACACAACCAGTCCATGTGCGGGCTGCTGCCTGCGGCCCTTGCTCCGGGCATGACTGAACGCGAGATTTCCATGGCCATGTGGCAGGCCTTTTTCAGTCTGGGCCATCAGGGCGTGATGCGCATGACCGCCCAGGGCGAGGAGATCTTTCTGGGCCACATCGCTGCCGGTGATTCGGGCAACTATCCCAGCGTATTCAACGGCCCCCTTGGGCTGCGCGGCGAGCATCCGGCCATTCCCTTCATGGGCTATGCGGGCAAGGTGTGGCGCAAGGGAGAGCCTTTGACCGTCGATTGCGGTTTTTCCCTGGAAGGATACACCACCGACAAAACTCAGGTGTATTGGGCCGGCCCCCAGCGAAGCATTCCGGCTGCGGTGCGCGACGGTCATCAATTCTGCATGGACGTGCAGGCCTACGTGGCCGGGCGCCTGAAACCGGGCGAGACTCCAAGCGCCATCTGGGCGCATTGCCAGGAGTGGGCGGACAGGGAGGGCTTTGCCGAGGGCTTCATGGGGCTTGGCGGCAACAAGGTGCCTTTTCTCGGCCACGGCATAGGTCTGGCCATCGACGGGTATCCCGTATTGGCCAAGGGCTTCGACGAGCCGTTCCAGGAGGGCATGGTCATGGCCGTGGAACCCAAACTGGGCATCCCCGGCATAGGCATGGTGGGTGTGGAGAACACTTTCGAGGTAACCGCTTCGGGAGGCCGATGCCTCACCGGCGAGGGCTTCGACATCCTGTGCGTGGAATAACCACCATCCTTCACAAGGAACATACTGTAAATAAAAGGGATTCCAAAGGGCGAATAGCCCTTTGGCCGCCGGAGGCACCGTTTCCCTCTTCTCTCCTTCCGCGCCTAGTTTTTATCGTCCAGAGCGTCCATGAGGCTGATGGTCAGGCGCAGGAAGTCGGCTTCGGTGAGGATGCCCTGCAGCTTGCCGCCTTTGACCACCGGAAGGCAGCCGTACTTGTGGTCGAGCAGCAGTTGGGCTGCGTGGCGCAGCTTGGCGTCGGGGGTGACGGTGGTCACGTCGGTGCGCATGATCTCTTTGAGGGGGATGCCTGCCGCCAGTTCATCCTGGGTGGACTGGTCGATATCCGAAAGCTGCGAAATGGCCACGGAGAGCATGTCCCGATGGCTGACAAGGCCGATGAAGTGTTCGTTGCCGTCGACTATAGGGACATGGCGCACCCTGGCCATATCCATGATCTGTTTGGCGGCGTAGAGTGAATCGGACTCCAGCAGGGTGAAGAGCTTGGTGGACATGAGGTCGGCAACGGTGAGCATGGCGAATCTCCTGCTTTATGTTACAATCCACTCCACCCGGCTTCGGCCGTTCTGTCAAGGCCGTTGACTTGGTGGGAGAAATCTGGTTTTGGTCGCCGACTGCTGGCATAACGCCTGAAACCGCGCTGTATTGCCGCAAAGCCAAGGCATAGGAAGGCATCTGGCGTGGAACTCGATCCCCGGCGCAGCCGTGCGCGCATGGTACGTGAACAGATACTGGCCAGGGGCATTGACTCCCCGGCCGTTCTGGCCGCCATGGGCAAGATGCCGCGCCATCTTTTTGTGGAACAGGCCTTGAAACCTCAGGCCTATGAGGACCACCCTCTGCCCATCGGCTATGGTCAGACTATATCCCAGCCTTTTGTGGTGGCCTGGATGACCGGGCTTCTCGATATTGCGCCCGGCCACAAAGTGCTCGAAATCGGCACGGGCTCGGGGTATCAGACCGCCGTGCTGGCGGAACTGGGAGCGGTGGTGTACAGCGTGGAACGGGTGCCCGAACTGCATGCCAAGGCTGGCGCGCTCTTGAAGGCCCTCGGGTACGAGGGCATTCACCTCAAGCTCGACGATGGCACTCTGGGCTGGCCGGAGGCCGGGCCTTTCGACCGCATTCTGGTCACCGCCGGCGGGCCTTCCGTTCCTAAGCCCTTTATCGACCAACTGGCCGACCCGGGGCTTCTGGCCATTCCCGTGGGCAAGGAGCGCCGCAACCAGAAGCTCATGCTGCTGTGTAAAAAAAATGGAAAGATCGGCCGCAAAGACATGGGCGGCGTGATGTTTGTTGACCTTGTGGGACAATACGGCTGGTAAGCCGTCGGGAGACGCTATGAAAATCAAGATGAAAGCCAAGCCTGGCCAGAAAATGGACGGATGCTCCTCCTGCGCCAAGGCTTCTTCGTGTTCCACCAAATCGGCCGCCGGTTGCGATGACGCAAAGCAAGCCCCGGACGCAAAGGATGCCAAGATCAAGCATCAGGATGCCCAGATTTCCACGACGCTGTCCAAGATACGCTACAAGCTTTTTGTCATGAGCGGCAAGGGCGGGGTGGGCAAAAGCTCCATCACCGTCAACCTGGCCGCCGCTTTGGCCCTTAAAGGCTACAAAGTGGGCATCCTGGATGTGGACCTGCACGGCCCCAACGTACCGCGCATGCTCGGCCTTTCAGGCAACCTGGATGCCAGCGGCGAAGGCGTGGTCCATCCCAAGGCCTTCAACGACAACCTGTGCGTGGTTTCCACCGAGTCTTTGCTGAAAGACCCCGATCAGGCGGTACTCTGGCGTGGCCCCATGAAAACTTCGGCTATCCGCCAGTTCATCGGCCAGGTGGAGTGGGGCGAGCTGGATTTTCTGGTGATCGACTCGCCTCCAGGCACTGGCGACGAGCATATGACCGTTTTGCGCACCATTCCCGACGCCCTGTGCGTGGTGGTGACCACTCCCCAGGAGATATCCCTGGCTGACGTGCGCAAGGCTTTGAATTTCTTACAATACGCCAAGGCCAGCATTTTGGGAATCGTGGAGAACATGAGCGGGCTCATCTGTCCGCATTGTTCCCAGGAGATCGAACTGTTCAAGAAGGGCGGAGGCGAAGAGCTGGCCCGCAAGTTCGGCATCGACTTCCTGGGGGCGATCCCGCTGGATCCCCTGACCGTGGTGGCTGGAGACGTGGGCACCCCCGTAGTGCTGATGGAGACCGACTCGCCGGTCAAGAAGGCCCTCATCGCCCTGGCGGACACCATCGACCAGGCCGTTGCTTCGAGCCTGGAAGCCCACGCCACCATGCGGCCGTAGACTATGTTGAACCTGCCCAACATTCTCACCCTGGCCCGGGTCGGTGCAGTGCCCTTCCTGGTGGTCATGCTCTATTTCCCCGGGCCGGGCATGTGCCTGGCCGCCGCGCTGGTGTTCATCGCAGCCTCGGTGACGGATGTCTTCGACGGCATCCTGGCCAGGCGCATGGGGCTGGTGACCAATCTGGGCAAGTTTCTGGATCCGCTGGCAGACAAACTGCTTATCGGTTCCATGCTCATCATGCTGGTGCGCCTTGATTGGGTGGAGGCCTGGGTGGCGGTGCTCATCGTCGGTCGGGAACTGGCCGTCACCGGGCTGCGGGCGGTGGCTGCCGACGCCGGGGTGGTGATAGCAGCCGACCGTTTCGGCAAACTCAAGACCATCATTCAAACCATGGCCTTGTGTCCGCTCATACTGCACTACCCCCTGTGGGGCATGGACCCTGAACCTCTGGGCACGGCGCTGCTGTATGTCGCGCTGGGCCTTACTCTGGGGTCCGGGGCCAACTACATCGCCACCTTCTTTCGCAACTGGACCGCACCCTAGCCCGGACGGTCGGTTTGAAAGGCGAAACTCCGGTCGGCCTGATACCGGCGAAAGACCCGTCGGGATTGCATCCGGGTCTAAACAGGCGTATTGAGCCCGTGTCGGCGCGCAAAAAGTTGACCATTTCGGTCGCGCCGGCGGGGTCGGACCATGCAGCGGGAAAAAAACGCCAGCCTCAACATGCGTATCTTGAATTGCCTCCAGACCATTCTGGAGCTTGAGGCCACGTTGCGGCGCCTGGAACTGGGCGGGCTGCTCCTCTCCGAATTCACGGTGCTCAAAGATTTTTTGAAAGATGTCGAGAGTATCGAGCTTGACGAAGCGGATGTGGCGCGTATAGAGAATGCCACAGAACATTTTCTCCAGGAACTGAAAATGCCCTTGTCGCTCATACACTCCGGCAACGTAGAACACTATCCAGTGCAATAGACATGTTGCTCAGACGCGTTTCCCTCGCTCTAATCCTCTTTGTAAACGTCATATTGGTCTACAATCTTATCTGGAGCGATAAAGGTGTTTTCGCCTACCTTGATCTTAAATCGCATCGAATGCAGTTCCAGCAACGCCTTGAAGTCCTGGGAACTCGGTCACTGGACGTCAGCCAGGAGATTCGCTGGCTCAAGTCCGACCGTGCCTTTACGGAAAAGATGACCCGCGCCTGCGGCAATTATCTCAAAGACAACGAGATCATCTATCTGTTCCCCAGCAAAACAGCCGAAGGAAGTGTAGGCGATGACATCAAAAATTGATTTTTACCGCGAAGTGCTGGCCATCGAGCCGGGCTCCCGCGTTTTTTTTCCGCTGGCCAAACTGCTGCGCCAGGAGGGCTTCGCCGATGAAGCCATGGCTGTGTTGCGCTCTGGAATCGCCTTTCACCCCGATTATCTTGAAGCAAAATTTCTTTTGGTGGAACTTTTGTCCGGCCAGAACCGTCTAGAAGAGGCGGGTACGGTGTTTGACGGTCTGGCAGCGCTTCTTTCCGACTATCCGTCGGTGTGGACGCTCTGGGCTTCCAGGTCCACGGGTTTGACCAGCGACGCTTCTCTGGCCCTGCGCTTTCTTGCTGCCGCATTCCAGGGCAAGGATATCTCCTGGATGGGCGTGCTGGAAAAAGGCCTGCAGGCCAGTACTGAAACGGCTGCTTCCATGCCTTCTGCCGCAGTTGCTGGTGGCGGCCCGGTGGAAAGCTCCGCCCAGGCGGCGGGTGAGGGCGTTCCAGCCGCCGGAGGCGATGATGACGCCCAGGGCTTTAGCCTGCGCGGCGCCGACGAGGTCATCGCTCTGGCTCAGCGCATTGAGGCCCTGGAAAAACGCACCCCCGCAAGCGAACTGCCCTCCGAATGCGCCCCGGATGCCTCCGCTGTGGTGAAAACCAGAACCATGGCCGACCTCCTGGCCAAACACGGCGATTATTCTTCCGCCCTGGAGATCTACGAAGAATTGGGCCGCATCACCTCTTCCGCCCAGGAGCAACGGCAGATAGCCTCCCGCATTGAAGAACTGCAGGCTCTTGCGGCAACGGGCTCCACCCCGGCGAAGCCGGTTGAGCCGGAACGGCCCAAGGCCAAGGTCAAGCTGGTGAGCATGCTTGAGGCCCTGGCCAACCGCCTGGATGCACGGGCTACTGCCTGAGAGGTCCTCCGTCTCTGCGGATCGCAACCAAAGTGTATTTTAGCCAAATCCGGCTGCGGCTTGTGTTGAAATCCCGCTAACCCGGGAGTACACTGGATCAAATGCTCCAGGCGCGTCCTGGACCCACCCCAATAAGGACAGGCGACATGCTTAAGCGCATTCTTCCGGTCATGCTGGCCTGTGCTCTGCTCGCGGCCGCTGGCTGTGACACCATGAAATCAACCTGGAAAGGCACCAGAAAGGCCTACAAAGAATATATCAACGTCGATCCCACCATCGACCTCAAAGATCCCGGCATCTCCGATCCTACCCAACAGAAACTGGCCCGTCTCTTCACTCCTGTGGATGAACGCCTCGAATTCCTGCTGCGCGACCTTTCCTCCAAGGATACGCCGCCGGATCGTGAATGGTGCGAGGCCTTTGCAGCCCATTATTCCTGGCTTTCCGGCTTGGTTGTACTGAATGGCTCTGGTTCCACCGTCATGAAGTTTCCGTCCTTCGGTTTGAAGACCGTGGATTTGAGTCCCATGATGGAATTCGAGAAATCCTATAAGAAACGCAGGATGGCGGCAGTGATCGCCAGCGGCGATCTTGGGGCCGAAATCGTCATCGCCCAGCCGCTCTTCACGCAAAGCGACTTCCAGGGACTTCTGGTGGCGCATTTCGATTCCGGCAGCCTGGCAAAATTCTCACCTGAACCGGAGCAGTTGTTCATCATCGCGCCCGGCGCTGTGGTCTGGCCCGGCGGCGATGCCGGCACGGCCAAGGCGCTGGCCTCCATTGATTGGAAGAAAATGCTCCTGAGCAATGTTTCCGGCGAGGTCGTTCTGGGCCAGACGAAGTATCTATGGCAGGCGCGCTACATTGCCCAGGCGCAGATCGTCTACGCCGTTTCGGCCGTGCCTGCCTCCGCCAAGGTCAAGCCCGCAGAACCCGCAGCCGAACCCGCAGCAGCCGAACCGGCAACAGTCCCTGCTGCGGTTCCCGGCCAGTAAAGGAGATTCGCCGTGCCTCAGATTACCGTCACCGAACATCTGCATCTGCATCAGAAAGAATCGCCTATGGCTACGGGCCGTTTTACCACAATGTTGAACGAGCTCATTCTCGCGGCCAAGATCATCTCCCGCGAGGTGAACAAGGCCGGTCTGGTGGATGTTCTGGGTTTTACCGGTGAAATAAACGTCCAGGACGAGCAGGTGCGCAAGCTCGACGATTACGCCAATGCCGTGTTGATCCACCGCATGGAGCGGGCCGGGGTCCTCTGCGGCATCGCTTCGGAAGAAAACGCCGATATCGTGCAGATTCCCAACAACCTGCCCACTGGCGACTACATTCTCATTTTTGATCCTCTGGACGGTTCCACCAACATCGACGCCAACGTCAATGTGGGCACCATCTTTTCCATTTATCGCCGCCCTGTCGGTGGCAGCGGTGCTGCCTCGCTGTCCGACGTGCTGCAACGGGGCGACTGTCAGGTGGCGGCGGGGTATTTTCTCTACGGCACCTCCACCATGATGGTCTACACCACGGGCAAAGGCGTACACGGCTTCACCCTGGACCCCAGCGTGGGCGAGTTCCTGCTTTCACACCCCGACATCAAAACCCCTGATATGGGCAAGATCTACTCTGTCAACGAAGCCTACTGGCACTACTGGGACGAAGCCACCCGCGAGATCGTGGGGTACTTCAAAAGCCCGACCAACGCCCGTGGCAAACCTTACTCCTTGCGCTACATCGGTTCCCTTGTGGCGGATTTCCACCGCAACCTGCTGTATGGTGGCGTGTTTCTCTATCCCGCCGACCGGCAAGACCCCAAGAAGCCCAAGGGCAAATTGCGTCTGATGTGCGAGGCCAATCCTCTGGCCTTCCTTGTGGAGCAGGCGGGCGGAGCGGCCACAGACGGCGTGGGCCGCATACTCGATATCGATCCCTCCGAGCTGCATCAGCGCGTGCCTCTGTTTATCGGCAGCCGCAAGGATGTTGAAAAGATCTCCGAGATATATCGCGCCCATCAAAAATGATCTGTCTGGGCGTGGAGACATCCTGCGACGAAACCGCCCTGGCTCTGGTGTCAGGGGGACGGCTTCTGGCGGAACGGATAGCCAGCCAGGGGGAGCTTCACGCACTTTTTGGAGGCGTGGTTCCCGAACTGGCTTCGCGGGAGCACCTTCGCAAGGCCTCCGCACTCTGTTCCGGGCTGCTTGACGACGCGGGCATCGCCTGGCAGGCGATTGACGCCGTAGCAGTGGCCAGAGGGCCGGGGCTTCTGGGTAGCCTGCTGGTTGGGCTCAACCTGGCCAAAGGCCTTGCTTTGGGACTTGGGGCCGATTTTGTTGGCGTCAACCACCTGCATGCCCACCTGATGGCTGCCGGGCTCGAACGTGAAATTCACTTTCCCGCTCTGGGTCTGCTCATCTCCGGGGGGCACACTCACCTTTATCGCATGGAATCTCCGGTGCGTTTCCATCTGCTGGGCCGGACCCTGGACGACGCTGCGGGCGAAGCTCTGGATAAGGCTGCCAAATTGGTGAATCTCCCCTATCCCGGCGGAAAATACATCGATCAGCTGGGGCAGGGCCGAGCCCCTGAGACCGGACTTTTCCCCAGGCCCTACACCGCCAACAAAAATCTGGATTTCAGCTTCAGCGGGTTCAAAACTTCAGTGGCCAAATATGTTGCCGCCCACCCCGAACTGCGCCTGCCAGTGATGCCTCAGGGCGTGTTCGCAGCCGACGACGGCCTGGCCCATTTTTGCTCTTCCATCAACCATGCCGTGGCCGACACCCTGAGAATCAAAACCCAGCGCGCTCTGGAAGGCCAGTCCGGCCTTCGGGCGCTTGTTGTTGCCGGGGGAGTTGCTGCCAACTCCGTGGTCCGCAGGATGATGGCCGAACTTGCCGAGTCCTATTCCGTAGAATGCATAATACCCGGTTTGGGGCTATGCACGGATAACGGCGCCATGATAGCGTATCTCGGTGAGCGGCTTGTGGTTGAGGGCTACCGGCATGGGCTTGATCTCGAAGCCATTCCGCGCGGTCAGGCCGTGCCCAACGACTACCTGTCCTGAGCATCACGAAATGAGGGTTGCAGTATGAAATCCGCTGGTGAATGCCTTCTTCCGCCTCCGGGATCGGGGCAGTTCCAGCTTGATGGCCTTGCCGGCCAACTGGTCAAGGTGGGCCTGGCTCTTTCCAGTACACGAGAACTTGGCGAGCTGCTGGAGCTGGTGCTCCACGAGGCCCGCACCATGACCCGCGCCGACGCCGGATCCGTGTATCTTGTGGATGGCAATATCCTGCGTTTTGAGACCAGCCACAACCAGACTCTTTCGGAGCGGCTCGGGGAAAATGCCGTCAGGGCGATGTTCAAGCGGTTCGAATTGCCCCTGGATGCCCATTCCATAGCCGGGTTCGTGGCCCTCAACAAAGAGATTCTTACACTGGAAGACGTGTACGCCATACCCCAGGAAGCGCCCTACCGCTTCAACCCCTCCTGGGACAAGGCCCATGGTTATCGCAGCAGGTCAATGCTCACCGTGCCCATGATGGACCCGACTGGCAGAGTGGTGGGGGTGTTGCAGCTCATCAATGCCATGCGCTGTGGCGTCGAAGACTCCGAGGTAATTGCCTTTGACAACCGCTTTGTGCCTATCGTTGCGGCATTCGCCTCCCAGGCGGCGGTGGCCATCATCAACGCCACACTGCACCGAGATCTGCAAACCGCCTGGCTCGACAGCATCTTCCGGCTCGGTGTAGCAGCGGAATACCGTGACAAAGAAACTTCCAACCACATCAAGCGGGTCAGCGAATACGCCGTGCTGATGGGACGTCATATGGGCATATCCGGGCAGGAGCTCGAATATTTGCGCTGGGGTGCGGCCATGCACGATACCGGAAAACTGGGTATTCCCGACACAATTCTGCATAAACCCGGCCCCCTGACCCCGCAAGAGCGCTCCACCATGGAGTACCATACGCTCATAGGAGCGTTGATTCTCAAAGGCGGGTCCAATCCTCTGGTGAAATCCTCACAGATTGTGTCCTTGTCCCATCACGAGCGTTGGGACGGGGGAGGGTATCCGCGAAAACTTGCTGGCGAAGCCATCCCGCTTTACGGACGCATCGTGGCCCTGGCCGATGTCTTTGACGCCTTGATTTCGCGCCGGGTCTACAAGCCGCCGTTCCCCCTGGAAAAAGTTGTGGCCATTATCACCGAAGACCGGGGCAGGCATTTCGATCCTTCCACTGTGGACATCCTGCTTGAAAATCTGGAAGAAGCCTGCCATATCAGAGACATGTACCAGGATACCGCCGAAGATTTCGAAAAATTCCGAAATTATTCACTTCTAAAGATAGAAGACGTGTTGTAGTAATGGCCCCGGCGCTCTCCAGCGGTTTCGCACTTGCTGGTTGACAGCCGGTCCGTGTGAAAATAGTCTTCAAAGTGGCTGGGGCACTGCCCGGAGCGGGTAGGCTTCAGCCTTGGGCGCTACTCAGCAAAGGAGAATACGAATGGCCATTCAAGTCACTGACGCGAATTTTGACGAAGAAATCATCAAGAGCCAGCTGCCCGTCCTGGTGGACTTCTGGGCACCCTGGTGCGGACCCTGCCGCGCCATGGGGCCGGTTATAGACGAACTGGCCAACGAATATACTGGTCAGGTCAAGGTTACCAAGATGAACGTCGACGAGAATCCCTCTACTCCCAGCAAATATGGCATCCGTGCCATCCCCACCCTGATCCTTTTCCGGGGCGGAGAAGTGGTGGAGCAGATCACCGGTGCCGTTTCCAAATCCTCCATCAAGGAAATGATCAGCCAAAAGGCGCTGTAAGCTCATGAAGTCCTATGACACCTTGGTCATCGGGGGCGGTCCGGCAGGAATGACGGCCGCTCTGTATCTTGTCCGGTCGGAATTGAAAGTTGCCATGGTGGAAAAGCTTGCGCCCGGCGGACAGGTGTTGATGACCCATTTCATCGAAAACTACCCCGGCTTTCCAGGCGGAATCGAAGGCTGGAAGTTGGCTGAAATCTTTGACAAGCACCTTGAGCCTTACGATGTGGAACGGTTGTCCGGCGATGTGCAGGCCATCGAACCAAAGGAAGGCGGCCACCGCGTACTTATCGACAAGGAATGGGTCGAGGCTAGGGCAGTCATTATCTGCACCGGAGCACGGTATAAGCACGTGGGCATTCCCGGCGAGGAAGAGTATCTGGGCAAAGGAGTTTCGTACTGCGCCCTGTGCGACGGCAACTTCTTCCGAAATCAGGATGTTGCCGTCATCGGGGGCGGAAACTCCGCCCTCGAGGAATCCTTGTACCTCTCCCGGCTGGTTCGGAAAATTTATCTTATTCACCGGCGGGACGATTTTCGTGCCCAAAGATGCTATCAGGACCGTTGCGAGGTGCATCCCTCCATTGAACTCATTCGCAGTTCCGTGGTGGAGAGCATCGACGGCAACGACAAGACAGGCGTCGAGGGCGTGACGGTGAAAAACTTGAAAACCGGCGAATGCAAACGCCTGGATGTTACCGGTGTGTTTGTTTTTGTAGGATATGAGCCTCAATCAGGCTTTTTTCCCCCGGAACTGGAACTCGACGGCAAGGGCTTCATTATTACCGATCAGGACTACCGCACCAACATCCCCGGAATCTACGCTGCGGGCGATGTGCGCTCCAAGAGCGTGCGTCAGGTCGCTACAGCCGTGGGTGATGGGGCGGGCGCGGCCAGTACGGTCATCAGTTACCTGGAGACCCTGGGCCAGCATTAGCCAAGGGCGAAAACACATTCATGAACAGACGCATCTTCCTGCGCGCCGCATCCGTGGCGCTAGTGGTTTTCGGCCTTTCAGGCTGCGGTATGATCGATTCCTATTTTCTTCCCCCGCCCGAAGACACCGCCCAGGAACTCTGGGAGGCCGGGCGTGAGGCAATGAAGGAAAAGCATTATACCGAAGCCCAGGATATGTTTACAAAACTTAAGGACCGCTACCCCTTCAGTCCCTATACTCCCGATGGACTGGTGGGCCTTGGCGACGCCTACTTCATGGATGAAAAATACCTGCAGGCCGCTGACGCCTACAAGGAATTCGAATCCCTGCATCCCCGGAATGAGCAGATACCGTATGTGCTCTACCAGATTGGTATTTCAACGTTTAAACGGCTCGAATCCATTGATTTGCCTCAAGACGGATTGCAAGAAGCCATTCAGTACTTCACCGTGCTTAAAGATGCCTACCCCAATTCCCAATGGGGACAGGACGCCCAGAACTGGGTGATCAAGTGCCGCACCCGCATGGCCGAGCATGAGCTGTTTGTCGCGGATTTCTACTGGAACTCCACCCGCTACGGCGCAGCTTGGAAACGCTACATGTACGTGGCAGAGAACTACAAAGACTTGCCGGCAGTGCTCAAGTACTCCAAAGAGCGTGCTCAGATCTCCTACCTGGAGTACCAAAAGTATTTGTCAGAATCCGAACGCCGTGAGGCGCTGGGCACCTGGCATAAATTCCTGAAATGGTTGTAATAGCAGGCGGCCTTCGGGCCGCCTTTCACTTTGCATGTAAAAGGAAAATCCCATTTCCACATTGAGTTTTCCAGACACCCTTGAGCACTGGCAGGTGGGCGACGGGGCATTGGCCAAGGCCTATGCCCGTACCGGCGACAACGGGCGGGCGCGGCTCAAAGCCTTGATTGCCCTGCTGTACGAGGCTCTGGAGCCCGGTCGTCCGTCGGCTCGTAAAACCGTCAAGCGCTATCGCAGCGGTCTCATCCACAGCCGCGAGCATTCCCCCAGGTCCTGGTTCGTGCTGGCCCTGGCACCCGAGGTCACCTCCGGGCCGCAGGTGCTGGCAGCGCTGATGCCTGCTGTGGTGCGGCGCATCCCCCATATCCTGGTGGTTCGTCCGCGTTCGCGCTCAGGTTGGCCTCCTGCCGTGCTTGCCGCCCTGGAGCTCTGCGGCGTGGAACGCATTTACAGCCCCCCCCAGGCCCACGTGAAAGACTATCTCGAGTTCCTTGCCGCTTCCCAAGGCCGGGGCGGTCTGGCCTGTTTGGGTAACGGTTCCTTTTTCGAGCGATTGGCCGCCATGGCCCAAGCGTTTGGCTCCGGCCCGTTCCTGTGGCTTGCCCCCCCCAACACACTGGGAATATGGACGCAACCCGGCCTTGAGTGGGATTTCGAAGCCATGCGCTTTGTGCATCCCCAGGCCTCGTTTGAGGTCTATGGCCAAGGCGAAGCTTCCGGGCTTACCCGGCACGAGGGCGGCCCGGACGTTTTCCGCGCCTCAACCTTTCAGGCCGTGTACGCGCCCGCCGGATACAGACCGGCTACGGCGCTGGTGCGGCTTGGTCCCGGCCTGGAAGCCTTTTGGGCTTGGCCTCACGATTTTACCGAACTGCTGGAACGCAAACGTATCGTCTATTCCAAGGATTGAGTCATGGCCGCAAGCGCCCCCTCTGCCAAACGCTCTCTGGCCAGTTTACGCAACATCGGCATCATTGCCCACATTGACGCAGGCAAGACCACCCTCACCGAGCGCATCCTCTTTTACGCGGGCAAAATCCACCGCATGGGGGAAGTCCATGAAGGCACTGCCACCATGGATTACCTGCCAGAAGAGCAGGAGCGCGGCATCACCATCACCTCGGCCTGCACAACCTGTTTATGGGACAATCGCCAGATCAATATCATCGATACTCCTGGCCACGTGGATTTCACCATCGAAGTGGAGCGGTCCCTGCGGGTGCTTGACGGCGCGGTGGGGGTGTTCTGCGCAGTATCCGGTGTGGAACCCCAATCCGAGACGGTATGGCGGCAGTCCGAGTCTTACCATGTGCCCAAGCTGGCTTTTATCAACAAGATGGACCGGCCCGGAGCGGATTTCTCCGTTGTTTTGGATTCCATGCGCACCCGGTTGGGGGCCAACCCCTTGGCGGTGCAGCTTCCCGTGGGCAGCGGCGCGGAGTTCGATGGGGTAATCGACCTGGTATGCATGGAGCGGTTGCGCTTTAAAACTGAAGGGTTTGGCGCGGTTGTTGTGCGCGGGCCGCTTTCTCCGGCGGAGCAGGCCTTGGCTGCGCCTTGGCGCGAAAAGCTCCTTGAGGCCCTTTCCGAGCACGACGACGCCCTTATGGAGGCTTACCTTGACGGCGCGGACATCTCCGTGGCCGTCTTAACCGCTGTCATACGCAAGGCTACTCTTGCCCGCTCTGTGGTGCCGGTGCTGGCTGGTTCTGCCCTGCGCAATGCAGGCGTGCAGCCGCTCATGGACGCTGTATGCGCCTATTTGCCCAGCCCCGCCGATGTCGGTCCTGCTCACGGCATCGATCCTGTCGGCAAGGAGGCCCTTGAGCGCAACGCCGATCCCAAGGCTCCTCTTGCGGCCCTGGTGTTCAAGGTCATCATGGAGGGCGGGCGCAAGCTTGCTCTGGTGCGGGTCTATTCGGGAAATCTCGTTGAAGGTGCCGATGCTTTGAACGTCACCCAGGGCAAAATTGAGCGTCTTGGGCGCATTTTTCACCTCCATGCCGATCAGAAAGAACAGCTGCCCATGGCCGGGCCAGGGGAAATCGTGGCCTTGACCGGCATGAAGCTGCCCCGCACCGGTGACACCCTGTCCAGCCCGGAGCATCCGATCCTGCTGGAGAGCATCGCCCACTATCAGCCCGTGATCTCTCTGGCCCTGGAGCCGCGCAATACCGAAGAGCTGGAAAAGCTTCAGGAGGCTTTGGGCAAGGTGCTGCTGGAGGACCCGACCCTGGCGAGCGTCTACGACGAGGAAACCGGCCAGCTCATCCTTTCGGGCATGGGCGAACTGCATATGGAGGTAGTGCTGGAGCGCATCCGGCGCGAGCACGGCCTGGCCGCCCGGTCGGGCAAGCCTCAGGTGGTCTGCCAGGAGACGGTTACCCGCGAGGCCAGGGGCGAGGGCGAATTCCACCGGGAGCTTGGCGGCCATAAGCACTTTGGCAAGGTGGTGGTGGCGGTTGAGCCTCTGCCGCGCGAGAAGGGCAAAGAAGTGGTGTTCGAGGTGGATACGGCCCTTTGGCCCAAGCCCTGGCTCGACGCCGTGTCCGAGGGGCTGGAGGACGGCTTGCACTCGGGGGCTTTGCAGGGCTATCCCGTGCGGGACGTACGGGTGCGGGTGCTGGAATTGGGCCGCATCGACGGCGAATCCTCCACTGTGGGCTACCGCATGGCCTCGGCCCTGGCCCTCAAGAGTGCCTTACGTGAGGCAGGTCCGCAGCTGCTGGAACCCATCATGTTCGTGGAAGTGGGCGTTCCTGACGATTTCGTGGGCGAGGTCATCGGCCTGCTGGGGAGCAAGGGGGGCAAGATCGAGAACCTCTTCGACCGGGCGGGGCAGAAGGTTGTTCAGGCCTTGGCTCCCCTGAGCAGGTTATTCGGATTTTCAACGGAGCTGCGCTCCGCCACACAGGGCCGGGCGGGCCTGGTCATGAAGTTCGCCCGGTTCGACCTGTTGGACTAGACCGACGTGCGCATACTTTCAGGAATATTCAAGGGCCGGGTGCTGCCCACGCTGACGGCCGAAGGCTGCCGTCCGGCCATGGCCAAGGTGCGCGAGGCCCTGTTTTCCATGCTGGAGGCCAGGGGGCAGGGCATGGACGGTGCCCGCGTGATGGACGTGTTCGCCGGAACGGGCAGTCTGGGGCTGGAAGCTTTGAGCCGGGGCGCGGCCTTTGCCTTCTTTCTGGAGCGCAACAAAACCTTGGCCCGGCGCCTGGCCGGAAATTGCCGCGATCTGGGCCTGGGTGGCACCCGTTTCGCCGTGGCCGCAGCCGACGCCCTCAAGACCTTGTCCCGGCCTCCGCAGGACCCTTTTGAAACCGTGTTCGTGGACCCGCCCTACGGCCTGGACCTTCTGGCACCTGTGCTTGATCTGCTGGCCTCAAGGGGCTGGCTGGCCGAGGACGCCATGGTGGTGGCCGAGGTTGAAAGCCGTCTCACCGTCAAAACCTGGCCCGCCGCTCTTCACCCCGAAGCGGATCGGACCTACGGACAAACCAGGATACTTCTATGGCGACACAACCCGACCATACCACCGTCTACCCCGGAACCTTCGATCCCCTGACCATGGGCCACGTAAGCCTGATCCACCGGGCGCTCAAGGTGTTCGACCGGGTGATCGTCGCTGTGGCCAAAGAAACCCCCAAGCAGCCAGTATTCAGCCTGGATGAGCGCACGGACATGATCCGCGAGGTCTTCATCAAGGAACCACGGGTGGAGGTCGAGAGCTTTCACGGCCTGCTGGTGGATTACGTCCACAACCGGGGGGTCAAGGTCATCCTGCGCGGCATGCGGGCTGTATCGGATTTCGACCACGAGTTCCAGATGGCCATTATGAACCGCCGCTTGAACAAGAACATCGAATCCGTGTTCCTGATGACCGATTTCAAATGGCTGTACATCAGCTCCACCATCATCAAGGAACTGGCCCGGGTGGGCGGCAACATCGCGGGTCTTGTGCCCGTGGAGGTGCTGCGTCGGCTCGAAGACAGGTTCAACCAGAAGCTCGGCGCATGATCCCCAAAGTGCTCTGTCTGCTCGGCCCCACCGGGGCGGGCAAGACTGAGGCGGCACTGGCCCTGGCCGGGCGGTTCGACGGATCGGTGATCAATTTCGATTCCCGCCAAGTCTACCGGGATCTGCCCATCACCACAGCCCAACCCTCCAGTGAAGAGCAGGCCCGTTGTCCGCACCTCCTGTACGGTTTTCTGGAAACCGATGAGGCACTTTCGGCCTGGAGCTATGCAGAGCAGGCCAAGCAGGCCATTACAGAGGTGCACGCAGCCGGGGGAACGCCCATTCTGGTGGGGGGCACGGGGTTGTATCTGCGGGCGCTCCTGGAGGGCATGTCCCCCATCCCGGCGGTCCCCGAGGAAGTGCGCGCCCGCCTGACCGAAGAGTGGCTGGAGTGCGGGCCGGAAGCGATGCACGCCCGGCTGCGGGCTGTTGACCCCGCCTACGGCGCGCGCATCCATCCCCATGACCGCCAGCGGGTCACCCGCGCCCTGGAGGTGTATGCGGCCACGGGCAGGGCGCTCACTCACTGGCATGCCGATACTGCCGGGGCGCTCGGTTTGCCGTGCCTGAAACTTGGCATCCGCACGGAAAAGGATGCCTTGCACCAGCGTCTGGCCAGACGCATCGAGATCATGATGGAGCGGGGCGCTTTACGGGAAGTGGAACTGGCCCTGGCAGGCTGTTCCAACCCTGATGCCCCCGGCCTCACCGGCATCGGCTGCGCTGAACTGGCTGCCCATCTTCGCGGCCAGATGCGCCTTGTGGACGCCCTTTGGGCCTGGCTTGGCAACACCAAAGCGTATGCCAAGCGGCAATCCACCTGGTTTAAGAAAGATCCTGAAATCCTTTGGTTTGAAGCCGCTGACGTGGCGGCCATGGAGCGCGCGGCCCAGGCGTGGCTCAAGGGTTGAAGGCGGAACCAATCGGCCGTATGGAGAGGGCATGTCCGAAATGACTCCTTTGCCCGGTCCCGAATGCAACCCGCTGTCCACCCTTGTGACCCGGCGTCAGGCCTTGCGCGGGCTGGTTGCCGCCGTCTGTGGGCTGGCCGGTGCGGGTCTGCTGCCCGGCCCGGCCAAAGCCGACAACGCCCGCGATCTTGCCTCCACCGGCCACACTCTGCTGCTCTCCGGCCAGCCCGGCGAGGCCGTCGTCGCCTTGAACGAGGCGGCCAAAGCTGATCCCGCCAACGGCTGGATCTGGAATCTGCTTGGCCGGGCCTACTTCGAACTTGGGGATGGCCGCCGGGCTGCCGACAGCTTTCTCAGCGCCTTGAGGGCTGATCCCAGCGACGGTTTCGCCCGGATGATGCTCGACATTCTATCCCAACATCCCTTGCCGCCCGCTGCCCAGGCCAAACCCAAAAACCGGCGGCTTTCGCACCTTGAAGAAGAAGCCCTCAAGGAACGCCAGGCCTTTGCCGCCGCACGGGCGGTCCCTGCAACGCGGTTCATCTGCCTTGATCCCGGCCATGGAGGCCCTGAGCAGGGAGTCATGGGTCTCTCGGGGTTGGTGGAAAAGGAACTGACCCTGGATTTGGCCAAGCGGCTGGCTGCCGTGTTGGAGCATCGGGGCTGGCGGGTGCTGCTCTCCCGTACGCAGGATTACGCCGTGCCTTTGTGGGCCAGAGGCGCGTTGGCCTCGCTGTATGGCGTTGAACTGTTCGTCTCGCTGCACGCCACGGCTGGTCTTCCTCAAAGCGGTGGTTTACGGGCCTATGCGTATGCTCCAACGCCTTCGGACGCCTTGGCCCAGACCGTGGCGGAGAGTGAAAACGGCGTGTTGCGTTTCGAGGGTTCCCGACCGCCCCATTTGCCTGTAGCCGTGGCCTCCGGGTTGCTCGATTCCTGGTTCGTCCGCCGTCTGGCGCAAAAAAGCGGTCAATTCGCCCTGGCGCTGGCCAAAACCGCACCCAAGGCCAAATCCGCTGCCGCCCAAGCGGCGGGAACATCCGCCACCGGCGCGCCAGCAGTTTCAGCCGGACAGGCTGCCCTCCATAACAGCGGACCGCTGGCTTCGGCCAAACACGCTCCTGCCAAGTCTGGCTCATCAACGACTCAGGGCACACCGGCTGCCGCCAAGCCAAGCTCGGTAACGTCTCCCGGCACACAGGTTGCCGCCGTTCCCGACGCACCGCCTGCCCCGGCCCCCGCCCTCGCCGCGCGCGACTCCATTAACTCCGCAAGTATCTCCCCCAAGACCGGCCACACCTTTGCCTATGCCGAACGGACCACTCCGGCCACGGCGGGCGTGCAATCCGGCCAACCGGGGCCGGCCATCCCGGATGCGCCGACAGGGCAAACCGTTGCCAAGCCCGACGGGACAAAACAGAACTCTCCGACTACCGCCGGAACCTCCCGGGGAACGGGCCAAGCCTCCGCCAACGCCGAACAGGCTGTTGCGGCAACTGCTGGGGGGCAAACCGCATCGGCAACGTCTGCCGCCCCGACCGCTCCTGATCATCGGGCCGACAGGGCTCCTCTGGCGGTACTTGAAGGGGTTCGTGTTCCTGCGGTGCTGCTGGAGTTGGGATTTCTCACCAATGAGGCCGACGAGGCCGCTCTCAAAAGTCTTGCATACCGTCAGGCTCTGGCCGAGGAATTGGCAAGGGTCTTGACGGATGGGCTTGGATAAGGTCTTGGAGTCCTATGGCTCATCCGGCAACCAACTGGACCATCCCCAACATGCTTACGCTGGGGCGTATTCTGCTGACGCCGCTGTTCGTGGCCTTGTTTCTGGAAGGGCACGCTTTGGCGGCCTTGTCCCTGTTTGTTTTGGCGGGTATGACCGACGCCTTGGACGGGTTTCTCGCCAGAGTGCTCGACCAGCGTTCCATACTAGGGGAAATGCTCGATCCCCTGGCGGACAAGGTGCTGCTCGACAGCGCCTTCGTGTGCCTGGCCATGGCAGGATGGCTGCCCGCTTGGCTTGCTGCGGCGGTGGTCGGTCGGGACGCCGTCATCCTGGGCGGATTGGCCCTGCTGGCCTTTTTGGGGCGGGTCGTGCGTGGTCGTACCCAGCCCAGCCTGGTGAGCAAAGGCGCCACCATGTGCCAGATGCTTCTGGTGTTGGGGACGTTCATTTATGAACTGGCCCCCTGGGCAGGGGCATGGGCCATGCCCCTGGAGGCGCTGATCTGGCTGACAATCGTGCTGACAGTGGGCTCAGGCGTGCATTACGTACGCAAAGGGTTTGCCCTTTTTGCTGAAGGGAGGAGGGTGTAAGTGCGGGAAGCGACTTCCTGGCTTTTGGTGACGGCTTTTGCGGCTGGCGCAGGGTGCAGGGGAAGCGCCTGGGGCAGAACATGAGCGCGGTGCTGCGTCTGCCCGCCACGGAGTGCGCCTTTTACCATCAGGGCCGCTGCTTCTACCCGGAACATTTGAACCCTGGGTATGATCCGGCATTTCGGTGCGGCGTGCTGGTGCGTCTGCATCAGGTGTATGACGACTTTCTGGGGCAGGCCGACGCCTTCAGCCTGGAGGAAGCTTCGGCCAGGCACCTGTGGGAAAAGCGCTTTTCTGATTTTCGCGGAAAATATTCGGGTTGTCAGGATCATGAACCCAGTGATACAAATGAATTTCCCGGCTGCGCCCATGCCTTGGGCGATGTGTGCGCCAAGGCCTTGCCGCCGTGTCCCGGCAGGTGCCCGTATTATGTTTTGAAACGACTCGAGCAACAGGAATAGCCCCCGGGTGACTCACCAAAATTCTCCCTCTTCGCGCGTTGTGTGCATCAGCGTTCCGCATCTGCATCCCGAGCTGGCCGGAGTTGAACTTCCCTCCGGCGTGCGCTGCTTCGATCCCGGCACAGCCGATGCCGCGAGCGAGGCCTTTTACCGCCCCGACGGTCTGCCTCTGGCGGCGGATGAAGTCCGCTCCATGCAGACCCGGTTCGCCCAACTGGCTCGCGAATCGCGTTCAGCCCTTGATCTGGCCGGGCTGCGGGAAGGCGTCTACGAGGATGCCTACGCCAAGACGTCCTTCGCCATTAGCGACGAGATGGCCGCCCTGGCCGACGGCACCCGCGACGCCAAACTGGCGCAGGCTGCCCGTGTCAAGGCCCAGACCCTGCTCTGTCTGGCCTGGACGCTGGAGGAGTCGGCTCAGGAACTTGACGGCCTGACCGAAAAACTTACCGGCCAATGGAAATCCTTCGAGCAGTCCTTGGGGCTTGATGAGGACGTTTCGGAGGAGGAAGAACTCCTCACGGCCAAACCCTATCGGTTCGACCAGGAGGCCAAGGCTATTCCCAAACCTCTGGTCATCGACGCCATGCTGGCACTTTTGCCTCCATCCTGCGGGCTGTTTACTGTCGACGTGCAGTTGAAAGCCTCGTGGGAAGAATTCGGCGTGACCTTTTCTCCAGCCGCTGGGAGCGTTCTGGCTGGAGCGGGCCTTGATGGGGTTGAAGGCAAGGCCTTCGTAGCCAGCGCGCCGGGGTTTTTGCTTACCCTTTCCAGGCGCTGTCCCACGGACAAACCCTGGCTGGCAACAACGCGCACTGTTATTTTTCTTACTGCTTGAGGAGAGCTGCATGCTTGTCAGAGCCATTTTGTCCCAAGTTGAATTCTTAAACGGCATTAAAGGTATCATTTTTGATTGCGACGGGGTTCTTGTGGATTCCCTTGACGCCAACCGCATGTACTATAACAAAGTGCGGGAAAAACTGGGAATGCTCTCCATCACCCCGGAAGAGGAAGAATACGTCCATAGCCATTCCGTGACGGAATCCATAGCCCACATTGTGCCTGTGGAGCATCTGGTCGAGGCGGAAGCCGCACGCAAGAGCATCAACTACAAGGAATTGTTTGAGTACACTTTCCTGCAGGAGGGACTGGTGCCCCTGCTCACCACCCTGCGCGACATGGGCTATTTGCTGGGCGTGAACACCAACCGTACGGATTCCATGGAAGATCTTCTGGAATTTTTCGAGCTTACCCACTTTTTTTCGCCGGTTATCACCGCAGGCAAGGTCGGCCATCCCAAGCCCAGCCCTGAAGGGGTTTCCATGATCCTTAGGGAGTGGGAACTCCCTCGTGGCGAAGTGTCCTACATCGGCGATTCCGTACTGGATGAACGTACGGCCCGTGCCGCCGGGGTGGATTTCTGGGCCTACAAAAATCCCAAACTCACAGCCAGGGTGCATGTGAACGACTTCGACAACTTGCGCGAGTGTTTTGTTAAGGGTTGCAAGAACCCTTGATGGCGCTTTTTTGCAAAATCAAGGAGAGAGTGTTTCAAAAAAAACCTTGGTTTTCAATGCCTTCGGACTAGCTAACTTGGAGTCTGTTTTCAGAGGCGGCACGAAGCGCACAGACACCCGGCACGGGAAAAAGCCCTTGATTTGCCTCATGGGGTGTGACAATCTGACAAAGACTCGCACGTTTGAAACCAAACTGCTTAAAGGTATGCAATGTTTATATTTACATCGTTTTTAGGTGCCGTGGTCGGAATAATCAATGTTCTTTTGACGATGTATTTCTGGGTGGTGGTCATCTCCGCGCTGATGAGCTGGGTGCGTCCCGATCCCTATCATCCGGCAGTGCGTTTTTTGCGGGCCGCCACTGAACCGGTGTTCTTCCGCATCCGGCGTGCCATACCTTTCGTCATGATCGGCGGATTCGACCTGTCCCCTGTCGTGGTGCTGCTCTTTATTCAGTTCCTTCAACTTTTCCTGACATATCTGGTGGGCAGCGCTGTCGGCCGAAATATGATGATGTAGCGCCAAGGAGCGCGTGTGACGATCTCCAAGATCGATATCCTCAATAAGAAACTCAATCGGTGCATGCGGGGCTATTGCCCTGAGGAGGTCGACCTCCTGATGCATGAGGTGGCCGAGACCTTGGGTATGGCTGCCGATGAAAACCGCAAGCTGGCCGAGCGTGTGGCCGAGCTTACGCGGGAGCTTTCGCTGTGCGCCAAAGTTCGCCCGCAGCCCGCCTTGCAGGACGCACTCGATGCCGGGCGCAAAATTGTCGAGGAACTTCAGGAAAACGCCCGGCTGGAGGCCCGCCAGATTGTGGACGACGCCAGAAGCCAGGGAAGCCGCATCATCAGCGAAGCCAACATCCTCAAGGCTAGAGTGCTCGAAGAGATTGCCGCTCTCAACTCCCAGAAGACAACTCTGGATCAAAAATTGCGCAACGTGTTGGAAGAGCACTTCCGGCTGCTGGAGGATGCCCATATTTCCGAGATCCCGCCGGTCTCCGAAGGGGATTTCATCTTCGCCGAAGGCGCTTCGGGCGACGAGGGATAATGGCGGATGGCCGCGAGGCAGCGCCAGTCCAGCCCGGCTATGTGCTTGCGGCCAAGGACGGCGGCTGGCGTATCCTGGTCTGGGCGCAGCCGGGTGCGAAACGCGATGAGCTGGTGGGCGTCATGGACGGCCGCCTCAAGGTGAAGCTCAGAGCGCCGGCAGTGGACAACAAGGCCAACGAGGGTTTGTTGGGCTATCTGGCAAAAATTCTTCAGTTGCCCAAAAGCGGCCTGGAGTTGGAAGCCGGTCACACCAACCGGCGCAAGACTGTCCGAATCCGGGCGGGGCTTGACCCCGCGTGGTTTAACATACAACAGGACGAAGGCAACGGTCGTTAACAGTAACCAGGAGGCACAGGCCATGGACCAAAGCGATCTGGCACTTATCGTTCAGCATAGCGATCAGGACGCGGAACTCAAGGCCCTCTTCGACGAGCACGTGACCTTCAAGAAACTTATTGAAAAGCTTGAGGGCAAGCCCTACCTCAATCCCACCGAGGACAAAGAGGTCAAGGAACTCAAGAAAAAGAAGCTGGCCGGAAAAATGCGCATCGTGACGATACTGGATAAATACCGCAAAGTGGAGGCGAATTAATCCTATGGAACTGACCGGGGCCCAGATCCTCCTTGAGTCGCTCAAGCGCGAGGGGGTGGACGTTTTCTTTGGCTTTCCTGGCGGAGCGGTGATCGATATCTATCACCAGATTCCGAACTATCCTTCCCTCAAGCATGTGCTGGTGCGCCACGAACAGGGCGCCATCCATATGGCCGACGGCTACGCCCGCGCCACGGGCAGGGTAGGGGTTTGCCTGGTAACGTCCGGCCCCGGCGCCACCAATACCGTAACCGGAATCGCCACCGCCTACATGGATTCCATTCCGGTGGTGATCTTCACCGGGCAGGTTCCCACGCCCTTGATCGGCAACGACGCCTTTCAGGAAGTGGATATCGTCGGCATCACCCGGCCCTGCACCAAGCACAACTTCCTGGTCAAGGACATCACCAAGCTGGCCAAGACCATCAAGGAAGCCTTTTACCTGGCCAGTTCCGGTCGGCCCGGCCCGGTGCTTGTGGACCTGCCCAAGGATGTGATGCAGGCTAAAACCCTGTACAACTATCCCAAGAAAGTGGTCATGCGCGGCTACAATCCGCACTATGAGCCCAACGTGAAGCAGGTGCGCAAGGTGGCCGAACTCTTGGCCGAGGCCAAGGCTCCGGTGATCTACGCCGGCGGCGGGGTCATCAGTTCCGAGGCCTCCAAGGAGCTTACCTGGCTGGCCAAAACCTTCGACATCCCGGTGACGGCCACGCTCATGGGTCTGGGCTGTTTCCCAGCCGATGAGCCCATGTGGTTGGGAATGCTCGGCATGCACGGCACCTTTGCGGCCAACCACGCCATCAGCAATGCCGACCTCATGCTGGCCATCGGCGCACGCTTCGACGACAGGGTGACCGGCAAGGTCAGCGAGTTCGGCAAGAAGGCCACCATCGTCCACATCGACATCGACCCCACTTCCATCCAGAAGAACGTGGCCGTTGATGTGCCCATCGTGGCCGACTGCCGCCTCTTCCTGGAGGCCCTGCGCGAAGAACTGACCCCCAGGGCCGCCACCCGCGAGGGGTTTGCCGACACAAGCGAATGGACCGAGCAGGTTGCCGGTTGGAAAGCCAAGCATCCTCTCAAGTACAAGCCCGCAGCCAAAGGCGGGTTCATCAAGCCCCAATCCGTGGTGGAAACCATCAATAAGCTCACCAAGGGCCAGGCCATTATCGCCACTGAAGTGGGCCAGCACCAGAT
This sequence comes from Desulfovibrionales bacterium, assembly GCA_038248065.1. GTDB lineage: Bacteria > Desulfobacterota > Desulfovibrionia > Desulfovibrionales > Desulfovibrionaceae > Fundidesulfovibrio. The sequence continues at coordinate 38,795 of JBBRUD010000024.1, forward strand.
GTGGGCCGCCCAGTTCTACAACTATACCGCGCCCCGAACGCTTTTGACCTCCGGCGGCCTTGGCACCATGGGGTTCGGCTTCCCGGCGGCTTTGGGCGCCCAGGCCGCCTTCCCCGACAAGCTGGTGGTCAACATCGCCGGTGACGGTTCCATCCAGATGAACGTTCAGGAACTGGCTACGGCGGTGTGTTACAATCTGCCGGTGAAGATCGTCATCCTCAACAACGGCTACCTGGGAATGGTGCGCCAGTGGCAGGAGCTGTTCTACGACAAGAACTACTGCTCCACCTGCCTGGACGTGGCCCCCGATTTCGTCAAGCTGGCCGAAGCCTACGGTGCCGCCGGGTTCCGCGTGAGTGACGCCAAAGATCTGGAATCCACGCTCAAGAAGGCCTTCGAGACGCCCAAGCCCTGCATCATCGATGTGGTGGTCGATCCGGAGGAGAACGTCTACCCCATGGTTCCGGCCGGAAAATCCATCACCGAAATGCTCTTGGTCTAAGGAGGCAGCCGTGCGCCATATACTTTCCGTTCTCGTGGAAAACGAGCCCGGCGTGCTTTCCCGCGTGTCGGGGTTGTTCAGCGGCCGGGGGTTCAATATCGAAACCCTGACAGTGGCCCCCACCCTCGAAGAGGGCGTTTCCGTCATGACCATCACCACTTCCGGCGATGAGCAGATCATCGAACAGATCATCAAACAGCTGCGCAAGCTGATCACGGTGATCAAGGTGGTGGACCTGACCGAGGTGAAAAACGTCGAGCGGGAAATGCTGCTCATGAAGGTCTCTGCCGAAGACGCCAAGCGTGCGGAAATACTGCGTATCGTCGACGTTTTCCGCTGCAAGGTGGTGGACGTGGGCTTCGACGAACTCACCATCGAAATCACCGGCACCCAGGACAAACTGGCCGCCCTGGTCAGCCTGATGCAGCGCTTCGGCATCAAGGAAATGGTCAGGACCGGCGCGGTGGCCATGAGAAGAAGCATGCAGTAGGCTTGACGCGCTGGCCTGGAGGCTATACGGGCCTTCGAGCCATTATACACCGTCAATATCGTGATGGCCTTGGCGAATGTTACGCCAAGGCCATCGTTTGTGAGTAATAACGCCGCCCTCCACCGGGCCGGGAAGGAGAGACCATGAAAGTTTTCTACGATCAGGACGCCGATTTCAGCCTCATCAAGGATAAGACCGTAGCCATCATCGGCTATGGCTCCCAGGGCCACGCCCATGCACAGAACCTGCGTGACTCCGGCGTCAAGGTGGTTATCGGCCAGCGCGAAGGCGGCCCCAACTGGAAGCTGGCCAAGGATCACGGTTTCGAGCCCATGGACGCCGCCAAGGCTTCCGCCGCCGCCGACATCATCATGATTCTGGTGCAGGACCAGTACCAGGCCGACCTCTATAACGAGTGCATCAAGCCCAGCCTCAAGGCCGGCAAGACCCTGGCCTTCGGCCACGGCTTCAACATCCATTTCAACCAGATCGTTCCCCCGGCCGACGTGGACGTCATCATGATCGCGCCCAAAGGCCCCGGCCACATGGTGCGCCGCGTGTACACCGAAGGCTCCGGCGTGCCCTGCATCGTGGCCGTGCACCAGGATGCTTCGGGCAAGGCCTTCCAGACCGCCCTGGCCTATGCCAAGGGCATTGGCGGCACCCGCTCCGGCGTGCTCCAGACCACCTTCACCGAAGAGACCGAAACCGACCTCTTCGGCGAGCAGGTCGTGCTCTGCGGCGGCGTGAGCGAACTGGTCAAGGCCGGTTTCGAAACTCTGGTCAATGCCGGATACCAGCCCGAGATCGCCTACTTCGAGTGCCTGCACGAGCTCAAGCTCATCGTGGACCTGATCTATGAAGGCGGCTTGGCCAAAATGCGTTACTCCATCTCCGATACCGCCGAGTACGGCGACTACACCCGTGGCCCCCGCATCATTACCGACGCAACCCGCGCCGAAATGAAAAAGATTCTGACCGAAATTCAGAATGGCCAGTTCGCCAAGGACTTCATCCTGGAGAACAAGGCTGGCGGCCGGGCGCACTTCCTGGCCATGCGCCGGGTGAATGCGGCCCATCAGATCGAGGAAGTGGGCGGTAAGCTGCGCGGCATGATGAGCTGGTTGAAAAAATAAATGCGCTAGAATGTGAAATACTCGGCCGTGGTTCTGGACGGAACCACGGCCTTTTTTTATACAATAGGATTTATTCTCACGGGCCGTTGGAGGCTGTGTGCCGCAAAGAGTTTTTCAATACGCGCAAAGGCCGGGCCGCATGGCTTTCATGCGTCATGCCGTATTCCTGGCGCTTCTTCTGGCTCTGTTCAGCACCTCAGCTTTGGCCCAGGATAAACGCGACGGAAACTATTGGCGCTCCATCGGCGACTCCGAAAGGGTCGATATCCTTTTGGGGTTGTTCGACGGCATGTCCTTGATGGAAAATGTCATCTCCATTGTGCTCAAGCAGGAATATACCCTCTGCACTGACGTCATCGAAAGCATCATGCGGCAGACCTCCCACTTTCTGGACGATCTCACCACTGACCAGATCACCCAGCGTCTGGATAAATTCTACGAAGATCCCCACAATCGGCCAATTCCCATCTACTGGGGCGTCTGGGTGGTTGCCAGGCAGAGCAAGGGTGATAAAAACGTGGCCAAATTCGTCAAGGAACTTCGCAAAAGCTACAAATAATTTACATTTCTTGAGCGGCTGATCTGTGAGAGTGCTTACGTCCAGACTAATTCCATTGAACTGTGAATGCCCCTGAGTTCATCAAATGGTTGGTCCGGCATGCGGTGGACAGCCCGGAGATTCCCATGGAGTATCAGATGAACTTAAATCCTTCCGACGACTGTCCCCCCGGCCTGGAAACGGGCAATCCCGCCATGGACGAACAGCTAGCTCTGCTTCTGGGCTTTCTCCGCGAGCTTGAACAGTCGCACCCGCATGATGGGCGTCAGGCCGTTCTGGATATTCTGAACGAACTGCTGGAGCTTGCTGCCACCCATTTCGAAGACGAGGAAGAACTGATGGACGAGGAAGGGTGGCCGGGGCTGGCCCGGCATGAAGGCCTGCACGCCGAGTTTTTGTGGAAAGCCGGAGATTTGCAAGCTCGGCTCAAGGCGGAAGACGCCGCTTTTTCCAGCGAAGAGTTCAATACCCTGCTGCACTGGATGGTTGCGCACATTCGGGCGGAGGACCTGGCCTTTTTCGCAGGCGCAATCAACCGAGCCTGAATGTTTCAGGGCTCGCGCATGGTTTCGTCGAAAGACCGGATGACCGGATAGAGCAGGTAGGTGATCACCCGCCGGTCGCCGACCTTGATCTCGGCGGTGAGGCCCATGCCGGGGATGAGCCTGAAATCTTTGGGCACAGCCCGTAGGCCGGTCTGGTCAACGCTCACCCGGATGCGGTAGAGCAGTCGCGCGCCCTCGGCGGTGTTCTTCTCGAAGGCGTCGGGGCTGATGGTGCGCACCCTACCGTCAAGGGTGCCATGGTGTTGGTAGGGAAAGGCGTCCAACTTGAGACGCACTGGGTCGTCCTCGCGGATAAAACCGATGTCGGCGGCGGGTACTTCGGCCTCGGCCTCAAGTGCTGTGTCGATGGGCACCAGGGTGACCACCGGCTCGGACTGGTCCACCACGGACCCAACTGATTTGCGCGCCAGCTCCAACACCACCCCGGCCTTTGGCGCAGTAAGCGATACCAGCTCTTTGAGACGCGCGGCCTTGTTGGCGCGCTCCCCGGCCTGATCCAGTTCGCGGCGGGTATCCACCAGTTCCTTCATGGTCGCGCCGCTCCAACTGCTGGTAAACCCTTCCCGCTCCGCCCTGGCCTTGGCCAGGGACTGCTCCAACTCCCGTGCCTCGTTGCCGAGCTTTACCAGCAGGGATTCCGCTTCGATGCGCGAGCTCTGTGCCCGCATGAATTCCAATCGGGAGCTGGCGCCCTTCTCGTAGACGTCTTTATACATGTTCTCCATATCAAGGGCGATGTGAATCTGCTTGCGGGACTGCGTGGCCGCGCCCGCATTGGTGTTGAGCTTGGCCTGAAGTTCCTTGACGGCCTGATCCAGTGAGGCCGCCTTGGAGACATATTCCTCTTTGCGCCTGCCCATCAGGCTCTGTTGGGCTGCGGTCTCCTCGGGGGGGATGCCCGGGGGCGCGGGTTTCACGCCAGTGGTTTCGCATTCCAGACGCCATACGGCAGCCCGCAGGCTCTGATAGCGCTTGGCCTGCTCCTCAAGACCCGCCTCGGCGAAGGTTGGATCCAGGGTGACCAGCACCTGCCCGGCTTCAACCCGCTGGCCCAGGGAAACGTGAATCTCCTTGATGACCGAGGTCTCCATGGGCTGGACCACAAGGTTTTCCTGCATGGAGGATACCTTGCCCTGGGCGATGACGATGCGGTCCACCTTGGCCAGGCAGGCCCAAAGAATCCCGGTGGCCACGAAGAGCGCCAGAAGGTAGAGCGTCCACCGGGCGCGCACGGGCACGGGCCGCAGTTCGATCTCCTGGGCGTCGGACTGGAAGGCGCGGAAGGCGCGCGTCGCAGGAGGAGCGGCGGGTGTTTGAGGCAGGTGTTTATCCGGCAGCATAAGGGTATCCCGTGGTCAGGAGCGGGGCTGCTGCCCGGCTTCAAGGACGTGGCGGTTCTGGCTGCGCCACAGGTCGCGGTAGATGGCGCAACGCGACAGCAGGTCGGCATGGGGCGCAGCGTCCACGATGGCACCCTTGTCCATGACCACGATGAGGTCTGCCCCGGCCAGCATGGACAGGCGGTGGCTGATCATAATGGTGGTGCGGTCCTGGGCGATGCGGCCGAGGTTGTTCTGGATGATCTCCTCGCTTTCGGCGTCCAGGGCGCTGGTGGCTTCGTCGCAAATGAGCACTTTGGGGTGGGTGATGAGGGCCCTGGCGATGGCCAGGCGCTGCTTCTGGCCGCCGGAGAGGTTGGAACCGTTTTCTTCGAGCAGGGTGTCGTAGCCTTGGGGAAGCCGGGCGATGAATTCGTCGGCTCCGGCCAGGCGGGCCGCCCAGACAATTTCGCTCAGAGTGGCCGAAGGCCTGGAAATGCCGATGTTTTCGCGCACCGTACCCCGGAACAGGAAATTTTCCTGTAGAACCACTCCGATGTGGCGGCGCAGGTGCGCAAGATCGAATTCGCGCACGTCGTGCCCGTCGATGGCCACGATACCCGATTCTACCGGATACAGCCCCTGGATCAACCGACCCAGGGTGCTCTTGCCCGAACCGCTGCGCCCTACGATGCCGATCATCCGCCCGGCCGGGAAACGCACGGTCACGTCGGCCAGAGCCGGGGGGCTGCCCGGCGCGTAGTGGAAACTGACTCTTTCGAAAGTGACTTCCCCAAGCACGTGGGGCCGCATGCCGCCCTGGGCGGGTTTGCGTTCCGGCGGTTCGTTCATGATGGTGGCCAGCATGCGCACCGAAAGAGCCTTCTCCTGGTATTCGTGCAGCAGGGAGACGATCTGCACCAGCGGAGCGCTCACCCTGCCGGCCAGCATCTGGAAGGCGATGAGCGCCCCCACGGTCATCTGGTGGTCGAACACCAGGAACACGCCCAGCCAGGGGATGCACAGGGTCATGAGCTTTTCCAGGAGCCCCGTTCCGGCCGTGGCCCCGGCAGAAATCGTGCCCACTTCGAAGCGCATGCCCACGGCCCTGGCGGCCTTGTCGTCCCATTTCTTGCGCTGCACTGGCTCCAGTGACAGGGATTTTACCGTCTCCATGCCCCGGATGGCCTCCACAAGAAACGACTGGCGCTCTCCCTCGGCCTTATAGAGGTTGAGGAGCCTGCGTTTGAACAGAGGAATGAGCACCGCCAGAAACACCCCTAGCGCGCCGGAAAAGGCCAGCACCAGTCCGGCCAGCAGAGGGCTGTAGAAAAAGAGCACCGGTACGAAGACGAAGAGGGCCGCTCCGTCGAGCAGCGTGAAGAACAGCTTGCCGGTTAAGAACTCGCGTATCTTGTCCGCCTGCTGCATGTGCTGGATGAGCACACCGGCATGGCTGCGCCCAAAAAAGTGCATGGGCAGGCTCAGGAGTTTGGAAAAGGTGCGCGTGGCGATGCGGATGTCGATTCTGGAGGTGGCGAAGAGCATCAGGTAGCCGCGCAGGAAGTGGAATCCTGCCTCGAAAGCCAGCACGGCCAGCATGCCGATGCTCAGCACCTGCAAGGTGGACATGCCCTTGTGCACCAGAACCTTGTCGATGACGATCTGAAAATAGATGGGCAGGGCCAGAGCCAGCACCAGCATCATCAGCGCGGCGATGATGACGTCGGTAAAGGTCTTCTTCTGGCGCAGCATCTCCGGGACAAACCAGCGCAGTCCGAAGGGTTGGGTATCGTCCGTAAGGCTGTAGAGGCGCTTGAGCAGGACGGATTCGCCGTCCCAGCAGGACAGTACGCGCTGGCGATTCCATGTTTCGCGGCGCAGGGGTTGGAGGCGGGGGTCCACCACCTGGACGCTGCTTCCGTCGTTTTCCGGGCCGGTGACGATGACGGTGCGGCCGTCAGTCAGCCGGAGCAGTAAAGGGAAGGCCTCGCCCAGGCGGAAAAAATCATCGTACTCCAGAAGGCGCTGCTCTGCTTTGAACCCGTGTTCGCTTGCGATACGCACCAGCAGGGCGCTGTCCGCTTCGGCGTCCTCCAGAGCATGCTGGTGGATAAGCCCTTCAAGGGAGAGTTCCAGGCCGTGGTGGCGGGCCACCAGCACCAGACAGCGCAGGTTGGCATGGGTGATACGGGGGCGCAGGGTGAGGACGGAGCCGCTCCAACTTTTTTCCATGGTCTGGCGGTCCAGTTCGAAGGAACCGGCCACCCGGGCCAGGGGGTCCGCCACCAGGGCGCGCCCCTCGCCGCCGTCGGGAACGAAGCCCATGAGTACCACGGTATTGCCGTTGTCCAGCAGCGCCAGGGCAGGGTAAGTATCAAGGGCGGCCAGTCCGGCCCAGCCCGGCGTCGTCTGCGCCACGTCGAAACCATGATCCTGGGCCAGGGCTGCAAGCAGTGCCCTGTCCGGCTCGCCATCAGCCAGGCCATAGCGTTCCGTCACTGAGGGGATGTCGAAGGGCATGCCATAGGCGTCGGCCACGGCTTTGAGACAGATCAGAGCGGTATTCATATTTATTTTACTGCAACGAAGAGATTAGCGCCGTAACTGTTGCCGTACTGATACAGGAAGGGGTTGAGGATGTATCCATCATTCTTCTGGTTCTAGAAACTGTATCCAGCGGACAGCTGGCCGCTGATGCCGGCGCTTGTTGCTCCGTCGCCGATGACGGTGTTGCACTTTCCCCTGATGCTGAAAGCGTTGCGCTGGAGCGTGACGCCCAGTCCGGCTTTCATGAGGTCTTGGCTGTCGAAGGCTGAATCCTGGCTCACAGCGACACCGTAAAGCGTTCCGGTGCTTCCAACCTGGGGATTGCCGAGCGTCCGCTCATACCCAAGAGTGATGACAGGCGCTATGGTCCACGTTCCGAGTTGTTGTGGGTCAAGGCTGACATCCAGGTCGACCAGGAGACTGGCAGATGTTTTAGCGATGCCATGGACGCCCAGGGCGAGGTCGCTGCCGCTTTCGTTGAAGCTGCCGAGGCTTACCCCTGCAAGACGAACCCCTGTTTGCAACGTAACCGTGAAGGGATTCCAGAGAAAAACATCGCCAATATCAGCCCGTCCACTGTAAATAGCACCGTTTGTGGAGCCTGTTGCGTTTCCAAGGCCTGCACCCAGGGCGCGTTTGCTTTGGTAGTCGACCAAACCGGCATCCGCGCGGGCAGCCACGAAAGGACCGGATTCTAGTGTAGAGAATCCGTAACGCCCGCCAATTGTGGCCAGAAAAGTGTTGACCGTGGCAGTTGCATCGGCACTGCCGACCGAACCCCAGTTGTACCCAACGCCGAAATTCGCACTTGCTTGAGAGTTCATGCGGTACGTTGCTCCAACCAACGAACCTGCGTTGTACTCCGTGCTGCGTGCCGCGCCGTTGCGACCATCGGAGGAAAATGTGCCCCCAGAACCAGCCAGCCAGGCCCGTGACTGCCCTTCGCGGAGTTCACTGCCCTTGGTATAGGGAGTAACGGCCTCTTCGATCCACTGGGGTTGGCGCAACAGATACGAAGCGGCATCGGCATGAACCTGTCCGCCAACCTGCGTCTGGACCCCTCCGAGGGTTCCAGAGTCCATGGCCGACTGCAGAAAGTAGTTGTAGTCTGTGTAGCTGCCAGACAACGCAGAATTCTGTAACGCATTCAGAAGCGTTGCGCCTCTTGCGGCATTGCCGGAAAACCCGCCTTGACCTGGCAATACCGGGTAGTACACCATCTTGGCGCGTAAAACGTAAATGTCTGCCTGGGTGAGCCCCAGCCCCTGTGTTAAATATCCGTACATCGACCCATAGGTAGCCACCACTTGATCGAGAGCGGCCTGTAGATAACTGGGATCAACCCCGAGAATTGTGCTAATATCCTTTCCACGTAATTCTGGAACTGCCGCCAGCAAGGCCGCAGCTTCTGCATTGATACGCGCGGAAAGGTAGGAATTGGAGGCCATATAGTCACTCTTGATAGTTTCCAGCGGCACACCGGCGATACTTTGCAGGATGACCGCCGTCCACCCGGTACGGTCCTTGCCGAGTGAACAGTGGAAAAGATCCGAACCGGGGTCATGAGCCATGGTAAGGAGAACGGTGCCAAAGCCCGCGCGTGTGGTCGGATCGGTGACAAATGTCCGGTAACCATTCTGGCCGATGCTGAGCAAGGATTCCAGGGAGGTGATGGGCACATTGTTCAGCGGCATCGCCGGAGTGCCAATGACATTGATGTTGGTGTACAGGGTTCCGGCAGGCACCACATCAGGGGTCGAAGCGATCTCCGAAGGTGTGCGCAAATCGATATCCCTGCCGATGCCTAACCGTGTGATGGTTGCCAAATCCGTTTTGCTGAGATCCAGAACATTGGAGCGATAAAATACACCGGTGCGCATCATCCCAAAGTTACTGGTAGTATAGACGAATCCTGTCCCCCCATTGCTTGCCGAGATCCCCGCAAGGTCCCTGAAGTTTGCGGCTGAGGTCAGGATCGGCGTTGTAATCGGCTGCTGAGCGTGCGCTGGTGTGAACGATAGCAATACAACCAGTGTAATGGTGAAAAGCAAAATGCTTCTCGACGAGACTCGCATAGGTGCCGACATTCATATTTCCTTATTCTCTGGTCATCAGGAAACTCCAAGGGCCGCCCCCTGGGAAAACGAGCCGGGGAGCAGTGATTCGTCCAGGAAGTTCAGGGACGACACGGGCATCAAAGTGTCACGGAACGC
>JBBRUD010000025.1:0-46346 GCA_038248065.1 Desulfovibrionales bacterium
CGAAACTAAATGGGGGGTCCGGGGGGCCAATGGCCCCCCGGCGGGGGAGTCCAGAGGGGGCAGCGCCCCCTCTGGCCGCCGGAGGCTTTCTCAAAACTCCTGCCTCTTCACACTGCGTCGCGATTGCGCACGTCCTTGCGCCAGGTATTGAACCGGGCGCAGCAGCCCTCGCCCATGGCCAGGGCGTAGCGGTAGTCGGCCTGGGAGGCCAGACGGCAGAGATAGCGCGCGGCTTCGCTGTCCCAATAGACTTCGGGGCAACGCTCCTTGTAGCCGTGCAGGCGATGCGACTCCGGGCACTGGTCGGTCAGGCAGCACCAGCCGCAACCGACGCAGGCCGGGGCGCTCAGACCGTAAGCAGGCGGACTGCTTGACCAGCGGTGAAGCCGGCCAACAGGGATTGGCGGACGGTCCAGGCGCTGAGGCCGGACCTAAGGGGTGCTGCGGGGATCATGGTTCCATCCTTCGGAGGCGAAGGCTCTTCAACGCAGGGTTCTTCGCGATCGGAGCCTCCAAATGCTGTAATTTTCAACCCTCCAGCATAGAATCCCCTAGCACACAATTTAAAAGTCGAAAATGTCTCCAATCCAAGATTTCTTTTTCCCTTGTTTCCCATGCTTGTCTTCGTTGTGGTCGTGGTCATGACGTTTCGAACCGTGCGGAGCGTCAGGAGTGCTTTGACGGGCCTGCCTTGTCTCCTCGTAGGCCGGTGGGCGAGAGCTCATTTGCGTAGCCCTTTCAATAATTTTGTCCAATTCACCCCTATCCAACCAAATCCCTCGACACTGTGGGCAATAATCGATCTCGACGCCACTTCTTTCAGCCATTACCAGCGATATACTGCAATGTGGGCAATTCATGATTCCTCCCGCTCATAAAATGTGAGTTTTGTCAGTTTATTCAGAAGGTATAGTAACACTGTCATCATCAAACCTTGAATTTGCAGCCGAAGGATGGCAGGCAATACAGTTCGATAGACCATTGACACTTTTGCGTGCAAAAGTAGCCTGGTCGATTTTACGATGCTTTCTTACAATGCACGGCACCTCGGAAATTCTGATGGGGGAGGCTCCAGCCAGGCATTGCGTTATTTTTTTCCCGATTTTGGAAGAAGACTTGTCAGCTGCATTTGCGATTAAGTACGTTGACAACTCCCCCCGCTGCTGATCTGTGAGCACAACATCATTCCCGAAGTGGCTATTAAGCGTCGACAAAATGATTTCCCAAGATTTCGAAGGTAAAAGCTCTGGGATGTAGGCCCAGTGACACCCGCCACATGCATTCGTATAGACGCTGCTCATCGTGGAGGAGGCAACACTTCTCGCCTTGTCACCATGTTTCTCATGAGATTCGCTCTTTTTATCTTTATGATGTTCATCATGTTTAAAATACTTATCTTCAGCAGTATGTGCTGCGAGCATAAAGAGCACCGTAGCCGCTACAGACCCTGCCACAATAAATGCAATCTTGTATTTACCCATGGAACCTTCCCTCATTACCCCAGAACAACACGTTAAGATGGTGCTATTTGGCAATTACCTCGTAAACCTGCTTCACCTTTGACGCGGCGCCGTCACCAAAAGAATTGCCAACAAGTTCCAAGATCAAAGCCGTCACAGCGTCCTTGACCAAAACGAACAATTCCTGAGCTTCATACATATACAGCCCAAACCTGCTTGTGAACCCTTTCATTGATTCGCCCTCTTTCAAGTCGACGCCAGTAGACCAGACATTATAAACAACAATTTGATCTTTAGACACATAACATATCGAATTTTTTTCAATCGTACCGATATGTTTAGCATCAATGCAAACAGGGATTTGCTGAACACCTTTTCCTTGTCCTTGAGGCACGTCAACGCTTCCAATTTTTTCACCACCGGCATATACTATGGCGGGTAAACTCTTGACCTCTTTTTCAAAGGTAACGGTAAACATTTTGCACTGTCCAACTTCTGCTGATTTCACATTATGAGTAAATATAAGCATTATTACAGATACAAACGAAACAATAGAAGCAAACTTTCTCATTTCATCCCCTTACAAATTTTGCAGCGACTGTCCAGTGACAAACTCTTAGTACAATATTTTTCAGAGAGGTCAACAGAAAATAATACTGCTTTTGAGTGTCATAATCATTCAGCTATGTGAAAGTGAAATCTATTATCAACGGAATCACACACATTGCTTCCACAGCCTCGGCAAAGTCGCCCTCTTCCCAAAGGGTCCCTTCCAATCCGAGAAGGACCTCAAGCTCTTCGCTTAGGGGAAAACGTACTCATTCGGGACAAAGGAAGCGCAGGGAACTGGAGGGAGGGGCGGGGGAAGATGGAACTTCGCTGCGGCAATCAAAAGCTCAACGGCAATTACCCAAAACACGCAAACTTAACGGTCGGCATGGCGTTGGGACTTTCATTTCGCCTGTGACGGTATTAGCCCGACACGCGGCGGGACCGCATACGGGACCCCGCGCACGGTCAGGAGGAGAGTTTTTCCAGGGCCAAGTATAGGGCCTGGGTGCCGCTGCGGCCAAGGCCCAATTCCCTGGAAGCCCGGCAGTACAGACTTTCCACCAGGGTGAGCCCCGGCAGGGTGAGCCCCATCTTTCTGGCCTCGTCAAGGGCGATGCCCATATCCTTGATGAAATGGTCGATCATGAACCCTGGCGCGTAATCGCCCCTGAGCACGCGCGGAGCCAGATTGTCCAGGCCCCAGCATCCGGCCGCCCCCTTGCTGATGGCTCCGAGCATCAACTCGCGGTCAAGACCCGCCCTGCCCGCGTAGAGCAGGCTCTCGCATATGCCGATCATGCTCCCGGCGATGACGATCTGGTTGCACATCTTGGTGTGCTGGCCCGCGCCCGGCTTGCCCTGGTGGGCGATGTTCCTGCCCATGAGGGCAAACAGGGGCAGTAGCGCCTCGAAGAGTTCCGGCGCGCAGCCCACCATGATGGACAACGCGGCGGTGCGCGCGCCCACGTCCCCGCCGGAGACCGGAGCGTCGGCCGCCCAGGCGTCCTTGGACTTGGCGGCGGAAGCGATCTCCACGGCCAGGCTGGGGCTGGTGGTGGTCATATCCACGGCTGCGGCACCAGGTGCCAGGCCGGCCAGCACGCCGTCTGCGCCGAAATAGACCTCGCGCACATCCTTGGGATACCCCACGATGGTGAACACCACATCCGAAGCCCTGGCCACCTGACCCGGCGTGTCCGCCCACACGGCTCCCCGGTCAAGAAGACCCTGGGCCTTCTCTCGGCTGCGGGTGGAAAGCGTGACCGGATAGCCCGCCGCCAGGATGTGCCCGCACATGGACGCCCCCATGACGCCTGCGCCGATCCAGCCGATGCGGGTGGAGGCTTCGATACGGGGAAGTTGGCGCATAGTTGTGCTCCTGCTTGACGGTCTGGGGGAGACGGAAAATTGCAGGCTTGATATACGGGAAGTCGCCCGGAGCTACAAGGGGCGGGCGGGAACCCCCTTCATCTCCGGCCTTGACCATGAGGGGACTATGTTTTAGATGGAGTTACCGATGCCAACGGGCTGCCGTTAGTGTTGCGTCCTTGGCCGTCCGGCTCACCGGGCTAAGGCGGCCTCTCCTCCGATCACTCCCTATTAGGAAAAACTCGCTCAAGGAACATGTTATGGATAGCATCCCTATTTCCGTTGAAGGCTTCAACCGGGTACGCGACGAGCTGGAAAAGCTGAAAAGCGAACGCCCCGAAATCATCCGTGCCATCGCCGAGGCCCGCGAAGAGGGAGACCTCAAGGAAAACGCCGGGTATGACGCCGCGCGCGAACGCCAGGGGATGCTGGAAGCCCGTATCAACTTCATCGAATCGCGCATGCCCCGTTTCAACGTCATCGACATGAAGACCCTGGGCGGCTCACAAGCCATTTTCGGGGCCACAGTGAAGATTGAAGACGTGGATTCCGGCGAGGTGAAAACCTTCACTCTGCTCGGCCCCGACGAAGCCGAGCCCTCCAAGGGCACCATTTCCATCCTCTCGCCCGTTGGCCTGGCCATGCTGGGCAAGGAGGAGGGCGACGAATTCGTAGTGGACGCCCCGCGCGGCAAGATCAACTACGAGATCATCTCCGTCACCTTCCTGGGCGTCGAAGGGCTGCCTCGCTAGACGCGCCACCCGCCCTGCTACATGATCCAAAAGGCCCTGCCGCACATCGCGGCAGGGCCTTTGTTTCGCCATGCGCCCGGCAGGCTCAGCTTGCAGCGGGCAGCGTGTCTTCCACTGTGCGAAGGTGGCGGATCATGGCTTCCCGGCTCAGCGCCGGGTCTTTGGCTTCCATGGCCGCGAGAATATGGCGGTGCCCTTCAAGGGAAACCCGCATGCGCTCGGGGGTCTGCAAGGCCACGGAGCGGCTTTCGGCCAGCATGTCGTAGAGCAGCGCCGCAATCTCGCGCAATACGGAATTCTTGGCGGCCCGGGCCAGGGCGAGGTGAAAATGGGCGTCGAAGGAGGCGATCTCCTTGCCGGCCGCAAAACTCTTTTCCTGCTCGGTAAAAATGGCCTTCAGCCTTTCCAGGTCGCGCTCAACCGCGTTGGCCGCGGCCAGGGCCGCGACCTCGGGCTCGAAAATACGACGGAACTCCAGTATCTCACGCAGCCGCTGGCTGTTGGTGGACACGCCTTTGTTGAAGCTGTCGGCCAGCGATGAATAGAGTTTCTCTCCCATGTGCTCCTTCGCCCCCTACTCGCCCTGCCGGAAAGCTTACTGTCTCTGGGTGCGCGGATTGGCGTGCTGGCTGTCGTGTCTGGCGGCCATGAGCTTCCTGGTGCAGTAGCGGATGAAGCGATGGGCCTCGTCGAAGTCGGGGTTCAAGTCCACGGCCTGATGCAGGGTATCCAGGCAGGCACGCAGATCGCCCTGGTCGAAGTGCACCCGGGCCAGATTGAAATGGATGTTTTCGTCACGGTCGTGGACTTCCAGGGCCTTGTTGAAGAAGGTGATGGATTCGGGGAAATGGCCATTTTTCCGAAGGCTCACCCCGAAGCCGCTCAGACGTGTTTTCTGCTCCACAGTGAAGTGATCGCCTTGGCCCACCAACAAGCGCAACACGCTGCGCAACCGCGCGAACTCTTCCTTGTCAGGATGCACGCTCCCTTTGTCGCGCTTTCCCTCCACCACGATGCCGTCGAACATCAGAGCCTTGATGAGAGCGCGTTCACCGGTGTTGAGTTCCGCATGGCCAAAGCTCTCCGCGCCCGATTCAACCTTGTCGCTCAGGGTGTTCAGGGATTCCAAGGGGTTGTCTACATAATACAGGGGCTCCGGGGTATGCGTCTTGATGAATTCGTCAAGAGGAATCGCCCGGCGGATGCCCGAAGGAAGGTGGCTGGTGCTCAGGGGCTGCACTTCCACAGTGGCGGCGCTCAACTGGCGGACATACCAGAACGTGACCTGACTGTGCGTGGTGGCTGTCGCGCCGACGCCCATAGCTTCATCGCGGTGCAGGGAATAGATGCCCAGTACAACCGGGTAGTCGTTCATGACCTGACCCCTCATTGCCTTGTACCGCAGAACACATCCTGCGATGAATATCGCTTCTAAGGCAAATGGAAAAGGGAGGCAAGTTCGACGCGGAAATGACGAGAATTCTTCACGCACCCCTAAGGGCCGCTCGGTTTTCCCCGGACGGCCCTTAGGGCGCGTGGCTCGTCAGGCCGCCTCGGGCTCCACGGCCCGCCGGGCGTAGCGCTCGGCCAGGATGGAGCAGACGAACAACTGAAGCTGATGATAAAACATGATGGGCAACACGATGAGCCCAAGGCCCGGATGCGCCCCGAACAGCAGCTTGGCCATGGGCACGCCTGAAGCCAGGGTCTTCTTGGAGCCGCACATCACGGTGACGATGCGGTCCTCCATGTCAAAGCCCAGCCAGGTGCCCACGAAGGTGGATATGGTCAGCACTGTCAGGAGTATCACCGCCGCTCCGGCCAGGGTTATGACCAAGGTGCCCACTCCGTAGTTGGTCCACAAGCCCGACTGCACCGAATCGCAGAACGAGGCGAACACCAGCATGAGAATGACGGCCTTGTCGAAGGTGTTGGTGTAGCGTTTGAACCGGGCAAACCAGGCACCGCACAACGGCCGCAACCCCTGGCCGATGAGGAAAGGCAACAGCAGCAAGGTGGCGATCTTCAGGATGGCGTTGCCAAGCGACAGCGATCCGGCCCCGGAATCCGCCACCAGACTGATGAGGAAAGGCGTGAGCACCACGCCCAGCAAACTGGAAAGGGTGGCGTTGAAAATGGCTCCGGGTACGTTGCCACGGGCGATGGCGGTCATGGCCACAGAAGAAGAAATGGTCGAGGGCAAAGCGCACAGATAGAAAAATCCCAGCATCAGCGACTGGGGCAACACCGTGCCCAAGGTGGCGTTCAAGCCCAGCCAAAGCAGCGGAAACATGGCGAAGGTGAGCAGCTGCACCGTGAGATGCAACTTCCAGCGGGTCATGCCGGACCACATTTTCTCTGTGGAAAGACCTATGCCGTGCAGAAAAAAGACGGCGAAGATGCCGTAATCGGACAAGACGTCGGCATGGATGGTCCCGCCGGTGCGGCCGATCCAGGGAAACAGCGTGGCCAGAACCACCGAGCCGATCATACCGGCCAGGAACCAGTCTTTGGACATCCGTTTGAGCGCTTTGCTGAACATGTTGCTACTCCTCATGGCCAAGGGGCGAAGTTGTCGCTGGCGAGCGAGCCAGGCGATTGGCGAGGCCAGCTTTACCCTTGACATCGCACTTCCTGCTAGCGATAGAATGCCAATATATGTCGTCAATCGGACAAACCGCTGTGCAGCGTATCATACCCAGCCTGGAGCACCTCCCCCGGCCGGTCTACCCCCGCGAAGAGTCGCTGCGCGATGTCAGCTGGACGCATTTTCACAGCCACGTCTGGTCGCAGCTTTCCTATGCCGTCACCGGCATCGTAGCGGTGCGCATCCCCGAAGGCAGTTTCGTGGCCCCGCCTCACCGCGCGCTGTGGATTCCTGCGGGCGTCGAGCACAAGGTGACCACCTCGGCTCAGGCCGAACTGCGCACCATCTACATGGACGCGCAGGTTCTCCCTTGGGCCGATTCGCGCTGCCGGGTGCTGGAAATATCGCCCCTGGCCCGCGAACTCATCCGCGCCGTGGCCGCCCTTCCCAAGGATTTTAACGAAGACGGCCCCGAAGGCCGCCTGGTAAGCGTGCTGCTCGATCAGTTGGCGGCCCTGCCCGAGGTGGAATTCTCCCTGCCCATGCCCCGGGACGCCCGCCTGCAAGGCATTTGCGCGGTCCTGCAACAACGCCCGGATGACAAACGCAGCCTGGCGCTCCTGGCCAAAGATGCGGGCGCTTCGGAGCGCACCGTGGCCCGCTTGTTCGTGCGCGAAACCGGCCTCACCTTCCGGCAATGGCGCATGCGGCTGCGCATGCTGCTCTCCCTCACAGCCCTGGAGGCCGGTGCCAGCGTGACCACCGTAGCCCTCGACTGCGGCTACGACTCCCCCTCGGCCTTCATCGCCGCCTTTCGAAGGCTTTTCGGCAAGACTCCCGGGGAATTCTTTCCCTGACCCCTGCCTTTGGCTGTGCTTCATACAAAAAAACCTCACCCGAGATCGGGGAGGGGCAAGACAATCAGAGTCAGCACGGCTGGGAAACCGTTAACAGCGCTGAATGTCACTCACGGCTGAAGCCTGTGGCCACAAAAGGCATTACATTAGCAACTTCAGGGCCAATTGCGGCAGAGTGTTCGCCTGGGAGAGCATAGCTGAGCCCGACTGCATAAGTATTTGTGACCGCACGTAATTTGCCATTTCTGTTGCGATATCCACATCCGAGATCCGTGATTCCGCCACCTGCAGGTTATCCCCCTGTATCTGCAGGGCCTGGATGGTGTTCTGAAAGCGGTTTTGCAGAGTACCGAGATTCGCCCGGATCTTGTCTTTTGAGACGATGGCCTTATCGATCTGATCCAGGGCTTTCTGGGCCAGGGCCTGGGTGGAAATAGACTTGCCGTTGGTGTTTGCGGTCGTGCTGCCCACCCCTAATGCTGAGGCGGTGGAAAGGCCAATCTGAATGTAATAGTAATCCTCGGCTGTGTTGTTGCCTGCGCCGAAATGTATCTTCAATTTTCCCTTAGGCGTAAGACCGGTACCGTCGTGCGACGAGCTGGAGAGATTCCCGTTCAGCAGATAGATGCCGTTGAAGTCTGTTGCCGTGGCAATCCTGGTTATCTCATTGGCCATTGCCTGATACTCAGAATCGATGATGATGCGCTGGTCCTGCGTGTAGGTACCTGTGGCGGCCTGCGTGGAGAGTTCCTTCATCCTGATGAGCTTTTCATCGATGACGCTCATGCCACCGTCCGCTGTCTGAAGCAGGGATATGGCGTCATTCGTGTTGCGGACGCCTTGGGCAAGTGAGGCGATATCCGCCCGCATCAGCTCGCGGACCGCAAGGCCGGCCGGGTCGTCGCTGGCATGGTTGATGCGCAGGCCGGAGGCTAGGTGCTCCGTTGAAACGGCTAGGCTGTCGTACGCACGGGAAAGATAGTGCGCACTTACTACTGACAGGGGGTTGTGATTGATGCCCAGCGCCATAATAATCCTCCCCGAAGAGGCGTGCTGCGCCAGACCTGAACCCGGAGCAGAATGATGAACGAGGAACGCCTTTCTTATCAATCTTATCGGCTGCAAATACGGTAAGTTTAGACCTGCAACACAAGTATTTTAGAACTCTTCCTGCTCACAAGTGAACCCAACAAAATCACGCCGTAGGCGACACCGACTGCCACGACGGCACCTCCCTCACCCCTCAGCGATAGACAACCGTCCTTAATACCGCCCGTTGCTCATCAGCATTTCATATTTGACCCCCGCCGCTGCCGATGGGATGAACGCTATACGTATCCATCGGAAGCCCTGCCTCGTGGCGGGCGCGAGGCGTTCATGCAGGAAACCTGTCCTGAACATTGGCAGTTCGACGACGAATTCGACGGCGGCGAGGAAACCTGCGGTCGGGTGATCATCAACCTGTACACCTATCTGCTCCACCAGCCGCCAGGCATCACGGTATTGCTCATCTCCAGGGATCCGGCCGCGCCGCTGGAATTCCCGGCCTGGTGCCGCATGACCAACAACCCCCTGCTGGAGATGGCCCATCCCTTTTACCTCATCCACTACAAACCCGAACTGACGAAGGAGTGATCCCATGGCCGGCACCTTCTGCGTAAGCATTACCAACTGCCGCACCGACGGCGACAAAGCCACCTTGGGCTTCGTGGTGGCCAACGCCGCACAGGGCAGCGAAAAAGACACCCTGGTCTTCCTGAGTTCCGACGGCGTCTATTGCGCCGTGAAAGGCGAGGCCGAAAAGATCGACGAAGGCGTACCGTTCGCTCCTTTGAAGGAACTCATCAACAAATTCCTGGGCGCGGGCGGCAAGGTGTACGTGTGCACTCCCTGCCTGAAAAAGCGGGGCCTCTCCGAGACGGATCTCATCGAGGGAAGCACCCCGGCGGGCGGCGCGGCGCTGGTGGAATGGCTGTGCAACGGTTCGCCCTGCGTGGTGTATTAGACGTGGAAGGTATCAAGCCGGACCGGGTCTTTGACGGCGGCGACCTTGACTGCGGTTCCGGGTTGATTCTGCTAATCCGGGAGAACATGCTGGCCGTACCCGTGGGCGGCGTGCTGGAAATGCGCAGCTTCGAGCCCACAGTGGAAGGCGACCTGCCTCCCTGGTGCCGCATGGCCGGGCACGAATACCTGGGCAGCCTTCCCGATGGCGGGTGCACCCGCCACTTCGTGCGCCGGGGCCAGGCGGCCCCGGAGGCCGGGGCCGCCGATGCCGATGAAGCCAGACGACTGGACGAAGACAAGCAGAAGGCCCGGCAGTACGAATGGCGCTTGCGGGTGCGCCACACGGGCCACCAGCGCAGCAAGGTCTACTGCCGCAACTTCAGTTGGGAACTGGGCCAGCCCGCCAGTTTCGAGGAAAAGGACGCCAATCCCTGCGCGGTGGAAGCGCTGCTTGGCGCCCTTGGCGGAGCGCTGGCCTCCGGCTTCGCCACCGAGTGCGCCCGGGCGGGCCTGACTCTGGACGACATCGAACTCACGGCGCGCGGCAGGCTTGCCAACATCCTGGCCCACATGGGCCTGGAAGATGGCGACCCCTCCTTTTCCGCCATCGAAGTCAAATGCTTCGCCTCCACCATGGACGATGAAGCCCAGGTCCGCGCCGCCTGGGAGCGCGCCCTCGCCCGCTCCCCTATTGCGGCAACCCTTGCCAAGGCCGCCCCCCTCACCTGCACCCTGGCGGTAATATGACCTGCTTCGCCGCCTTAAGAGCCACCATATTCGCGGGAGCCATTATGAGCATGTTCGCCATGCAAGCCCTCACCCGCCCCCTGGCGGCGGTATGACCGCCTTCGTCACCACCCAGGTGGGCAGCTGGCCCCGGTCCCGGCAAATGCTCAAAGCCCTGCGAGACAAACGCCAAGGCCGCATGACCCGGCTGGAGTTCGACCGGGTGGCAGACCAGGCCATCCGCAACACCGTGCGCATCCAGGAAGAAGCTGGCCTGGACGTGCTGGTGGACGGCGAACACCGCCGGGACAACTTCTATTCCTTCATCACCGACAAAGTGGACGGCACGCGGCTCATGACCCTGGCCGAAATGCTCGACGAGGTGGAAGACAAATCCGGCTTCGAAGAGATCCTCTCCACCCTGGACGTGCCCGCATCGGCCATCAGCAACCCCACCTGCGTGGGCAGGCTTAACCGGCGCGAGCCCCTGGCCCTTGATGATTTCCATTTCCTCAAGACCCTGACGGACAAGCCGGTGAAGATCACCCTGCCCGGCCCCTACCTGCTCAGTCGTTCCATGTGGGTGGGCGGGTACACAGGCAAGGCCTACGCCGATCAGCGCGCCCTGGGCGACGACGTGGTGCGCATCCTGCGCGAGGAACTGGTGGATCTTGCTGCTGCTGGCTGCGAGTTCGTGCAGTTCGACGAACCGGTGCTCACCGAGGTGGTCATGAGCGCGGAGTGCGGCCGACGAACCTTCATGTGAGCCACCTTAGCCACCCGCCGTGATGTGGGTGAAGAACTTGCCTACGCCGCCGAACTCATCAACAGAGTCATCGAAGGCGTCGGGGATATCGCCGGAGGACCGCGCGTGGGGCTGCACATCTGCCGGGGCAACTGGAGCACCCGCGAGGACGTGCTGCTCACAGGGGACTACACGCCGCTTTTGCCCGCTCTCACCAACATGCGCGTGCGCCAGTTCGTTTTGGAATACGCCACGCCCAGAGCAGGAGACATCCAGGTGGTGGGGAAAGCATTGTCAGGCACGGTGCCGGGCACGAATATCCCAAGGGAACTCGGGCTTGGGGTGGTGAACCCGCGCACCACCACGGTGGAGAGCCCGGAGGAAATTGTAGCCAAGGCCGAGCAGGCTCTGCGCTACTACCGCCCGGAACAGCTGTACCTGAACACCGACTGCGGCTTCGGCTGCTTCGCCAACCGCTGCGTCAACGTGGAAGAAGTCGCTGCGGAGAAGATCAAGAGTATTGTTGCGGCGGCCCGCATCCTGCGGGAGCGGCATGGTTGATCGGGCTGGGGAAGTGGGAATGGGGGTGAGGTGAAGTGGGGTGAGAGTAAGGTGACTGCGAGGGGCGGCGGTTCCGGCGGTCCTCGACCGGCGCGATTCCTCGGGCGAAGCGCCCTGCGGCGCACCGGTCTGCGGTCCGGCGCAACCGCCGCCCCCCGCCTGTGCCCTCAAAGACGCTCGAATACAGTTCTTTCCTGACCGTCAGCCAACCTGAGACAATACGCGCAGCCCGCCCCCCCCTATTGCGGGGGTTCGGGGGGGCGCTTGCCCCCCCGGCCGCCGGAGGCAAATCTCACTTCTTCTCCCCCCACTCTCCTACTTCTCCTACTTTCAAAGTCTCCCGCCGGTCAGGGTCGGGTGCGTCCAGGCCGGTGAGGGCGGCCATGAGGGCTTCGGCGTCGTCGTAGGTTCCCATATGGGCTTCGAGGGGAGCATCGAGAAACGCGGCGGGCATTCCCAGCACGGCCCGGCAGGTTTGGTCGAGAAAGGCCAGTTCTTCTTGGAGAGACCCGGCGTGCAGATGCGGCCCGCGCATACCCTGGGCCATCATGATCTCATAGCTGCTGGCGGCCAGGTTCTGGTCAAACTGCTGCGCCCGCGCCAGTTGGACGGTCAATTCCCGGTAGCGCCGGGTCAGGGTTGGCCGGGGCAGCACCAACGGCCCGGCGTCATCCAGAAAACGCACTGCCCATTCGAGTAAAGACAGATTGCCCGTGGAGCCGCTCTGGCGGGATAGGGACGATCCGTCGTCATGCAGGGACGCACCCACACTGGCAACGGGCAAACCAGCGTCCGGCGAGCAGGCAGCACTGTTGGCGACGAGAGGGCTGTCGTCCGGCAGGCTGGGATCGCGGCGTGGTGACGACGGACAGATATCCGGCATGCGGCCCAGCAGGGTGACCAGGAAGGCCAGCCGCGACGGGGTCCACTCCAGGCGGCAATGACGAAGCAGCACCTTGAGAGACACGGCCTCTTCGCGGGAGAATCGGGCGTCCAACAGGGTGGTAATCTCCGCGGGCGGGGTTCGTTCAGGGCGCAACCCGCGTACAAAGGCGCGCACGTCGTCCGGCTCAAGGGGCAAAAGAAGGCGGTGAGAGCCGGAACCGCCAGAGGTGGCGCTTGCCGACGGGGGGACAATGGGGAGAACGGCCCAGGTGGTCCGGCAGGCCGCAGCCAGGTGGTCCGCAAGGACCTTGGCCTCGGCGGGGGTGCAACGGGCAGCCTCCAGGGCGGGCTCCAGGGCGGCCAGCATTTTGGAGCCCGGCGTCAACAGCAGACTGCGCAGGATCAGGGCGTCCGAAGTGTCGCCCTTGCCTAGAATTTCAGCCAGCGCGTCGGGTCCGCTGCGGCCGAAGGCGCTCTCCATGAATCCGTAGACCGCCGCGTCCTGGGGCAGCCCCCGCACGAGTGCCGCGCCCACGGCACGGGCCGCCAGCTCCAGACCCGGCCACTTTCGGAGGACAATGGACGAAATGTTCTTCCGCCGTAAAGCGATGAGACGCATTATTCGTCCGTTTCTCCCCGGCGCAGAATACGGCGCAAGGTATCTTTGGAAATTTCAAGTTCACGGCAGGCGGCGTTCCGGTTGCCCTGGTTGCGCGCAACGGCACGCTGGGTAGCCTGATAGCGGATATCCTCCATGGTCATGCCCCGGTCCGCTCCGGGCGTCAGTCCAGGTGCTGGGCGCAGATGTCCAGGCAGGTGCTCCACGCCGATCAGGCCGCCAGGGCACAGGATTCCGCCGTATTCGATGATGTTTTCCAACTCCCGGATATTGCCGGGAAAAGCGTAGCTCTTGAGCAGCCGCAGCACCTCCGGGGTGACACCCTGGATATCCTTGCCGTCGGCTGCCCGGCGGCGGGCCAGGATGTTCTCCACCAGCCGGGGCAGGTCGCCCAGGCGCGCCCGCAGGGGGGGCAGGGTTATGGACACCACGTTCAGGCGGTAGAAGAGATCCTGCCGAAAGGTTCCCTCGGCCACCATGCGTTCCAGGTCGCGATTGGTGGAGGCCACCACGCGCACATCCGCGAGCTGGGAGCTCACCCCGCCAAGAGGCTCGAAGGAGCGTTCCTGAAGGACGCGGAGTATCTTGGCTTGCAGTGCCAGGGGCAGGTCGCCGATTTCATCGAGCAGGATGGTGCCGTTCTGGGCCAGTTGGAAGCGTCCGGCTTTGTCCTTGCGGGCGTCGGTAAAGGCCCCGGCCTTGTAGCCGAACAGCTCCGACTCCATGAGAGCCTCGGGCAGCGCCCCACAGTTGACCCCCACGAAAGGCCCGGTCTCACGCCGGGAAAGCCTGTGAATGCCCCTGGCAAAGACCTCCTTGCCCGTGCCGGATTCCCCCAACAGAAGCACTGTGGCGTCGCTCTGGGCTATCTGGGGCAGGATGGACACCACCTCGGAAAGCCCTGGATCACAGGTGTGGAAATCCTCCAGCAGGCCGCCGCCAAGGGCCAGGCCCGCGCAAGAGCCGCTGCCGAGGTCGCGGAAGGTTTCCACCCCGCCAATCACCCGGCCCTGCCCGTCCTTCAGGGGCGAGGCGCTGACGCTCACCTGAACCTCGCCACCATCCGCACGCCGGATGGTCATCACCCGGTGGGCTATCCGGCGGTCGTCCGCTATGCAGGCGCGCAACACGCAGACATCCCTGCACCGGCTGGTTTTGAAGACCTCCCAGCACTTGCGCCCCACGGCTTCCTCGCTGGGAACGCCCGTGACGGCGGAAGCGGCGGCATTGAAGAACATGATGTTCCACTCACGGTCGACAGTGAACAGGCCATCGGCCACGCTGTCGAAAATGAGCGGGTACATAGAGGCGTGGGGAAGCGGAGTGTCCGGGCCGTTCATGCCAGTGCCGCCTTGCCGTATGCTTGGGGATGGCCTCCCTTAGCCTCCCTTGCGGCCCGTGGTCAACCGCAGCGGACGCATTGTGCGTCCGTGGCAAATTGATGGTCAAGTCAACCATGTGATTTTTTTAACAATCACACTGGCACGAAGAATGCTAAGGATATCATAGGAATAAAAATTGGTGAGCAATCCTGTGTGGCAATGCCAACAGCGCAATGCGCGACAATACGAGGAGGATCACATGGAAATTATCTTCAGCGTCACCGGCCGTCGGTGCGACCTGGCCTTGCACCCGGTTTCCAGCAAGACCGTGGATAAGGTGGAGCAACTTGGACGTCAGATCTATCAGAAAAAGTACATTCACTGGTGGCGCAACGGCAACACCAGTACCTGCGGCATGAAGATCGACGACGAGGCGGTGATCCGCCTGAAGGTGGACGGCCAGGCCGTGCCCTTCGACGAAACGCCCATCAGTTCGTCGGCTGTGCTGCTTCGGAGGCGGGCCTACCTGCACAGCAAGGCCAAATACCTGTGCCTGCTGGGCTATGACGACGAATACTGCACCATGTTCTGGAAGTGGAACAACGCCGCGAGTTTCGACCCGGCCAAGTTCGAATTCTTTGTCCATCGCTGGGACCGCATCCTCAAGAGCGACAACTTCCTGATCATGGACGATGTGCGCTACGACGGCCAGTTTGCAGACGAAAACGACTGGGGCGGCACCTGCGGCTTCAGTCTGGTGGACCCGGTGGTCATCAATCTTGATGAAGTGCGGCGCGAGTTGGCTGCCGAAGAGGCCGCCATGTCCAGCACCCCCGGCGGCGTCCAGGCCGGGCAGCCGCAAGCCGCTTCCCACAAGGCCGGGGTGGCCTGAAGCGGCGGGTGAGCCGTGGGTATACCGCCACAGACCGGAGGGGCAACCCCTCTGGCCTCAGAAAGCAACGCCCCTTTTGCCGCGTCGTGGCAAAAGGGGCGTACCCGTACCCGCTCTCCCTACACGACGGCACACATGCGCTTCGTGAAGGGCTGGAAGCGCCCTCAACCACAGCGGCGTTAGGAGCGCAAGGCCTTGATCTTGCCTGGGCTTGCTCCAGAGGGCAGACGTGCGCCATGCGGCTCGGCCGTGACCGTAAAATAACTCACCGTGCTCTGGAGCTGCTCGGATTGGCTGGAGAGCTGCTCCGCAGTGGAGGCCATCTCCTCGGCCGCCGAAGCGTTCTGCTGGATCACCCGGTCCAGTTGCTGGATTGCGCCGTTGATCTGTTCCGCGCCGGAAAACTGAGCCTTGCTGGCCATGGCGATTTCTTCCACCAGCAGGGCCGTGCGTTTGATCTCGGGCACCACGGCGGTAAGCATGGCTCCTGCCTGCACGGCGATATCCACCGAGTGCGTGGACAACGTAGAAATTTCGGCAGCGGCCACCCCGGAGCGCTCCGCAAGTTTGCGCACCTCGGCGGCCACCACGGCGAACCCCTTACCGTGCTCACCGGCCCGAGCGGCCTCAATGGCGGCGTTCAAGGCCAACAGGTTGGTCTGGCGGGCGATTTCTTCGACAATGACGATTTTCTCCGCTATCTGCCGCATGGCCGAGACCGTCTGGCTAACCGCCTGCCCGCCTTCCTCGGCATCGTTGGCCGCCTTGAGGGCGAGGACTCCGGTCTGTACGGCGCTGTCCGCATTACGCTGGATGTTGGCGGTCATCTCCTCCATTGAGGAGGATATCTCCTCCACGCTGGCGGCCTGCTCCGAAGCGCCCTGGGAAAGCACCACAGCCGTGGCCGACAACTCGGTACTACCCGAGGCGACATTGGCCGACCCGGACTGCACATCACGCATCACCCCGGAAATTCGGCCCGTCATTTCCCGTAGAGCCCCGGCCAAAAGGCCTATTTCGTCCTTGCGGTTGATATTGAGGGTGCGAGTGAGGTCGCCGTGGGCCATGCCCTCGGCATAGGCCACGCCCTCGGACAGAGGATGGGTGAGGCTGCGCGTCAAAGTAATGCCCAGCCCCAAGGCCAGAAGCACACCCAAAATAATGCCCGCAATAGTCATCCGTCGCCCGGAAGCCGCCTCGTCCAAGGACGTCCGCACCGCCGCACCGGCCTCGGCAGTGTTGATCTCCACCATCTTGTCCACCAGGGCGAACAACGCTTCTTTGGCTTTAACAGAATCCACTGTCAGCAGTTTTCCCAAGGCGTTGAACACATCAATGGACTTTTGTGTTTCCGCACGCATCTGAGCGAAGTATTGGAACACTTTATCGGCATTAGGCAGCATTTCTTGCATATAAATGGTTTTCGCAGCAGCAAAATCTCCACGTTTGTACGCTATCTTTATCTTTTCCACAGCGCTGTGGAACGCATCATGGACTGGTTTTACATCCTGAAGTATTTTTTGCAATTCTTTGTTACTGGTATGATAGCTTCCAAGCCATTTCCCAAAATTGCACGCACCAGGATCAGTGCCCCCGTCGAAGGCCGTCCCGTCTAGAAGCAGTCCGCACGCTTTTACTTCCAGAAGGTAGTGGTCTCCACGAAACAACTGCATGGAATTCATGTATGCATCTGGATTTAGAATATCTATTTCTTGGAGACGCTTGGAATAGCCTATTGCTTTGTCATCGAAGCCATCAAGCGCAACTCCTGCTGTGACAAATGGCTTCCATAACTCTGTCAACTTCGACGATTTATGGAGATTTTCAAATGCATTCATGGTCGCGCGCCGTTCTTCTGCCACCGCCTTGAACTCATTATGCAGTCTGGTACGATCTTCACTGGACAGGAAAGGGCTCATGAGCGTCCGCATGACCGTCAACATGGCGTTTGTCTGTGATTTGATCCGCAGGATACTGTCGGTGCCGGGCAGATTCTCCGTGCCCACGACCTCAAGGTTGCCAGAAACCGTATTCACCTGCCGGATGGCTACCACGCCGATGGCCAGAGCGATGATCGCCGTACAGGCAAATCCACCCACGAGCTTAATCCACAGCTTCACGTCTTTCATGGCGACTCTAGGCGCAGGGGGTTACAAACGGCAGGATGTTTGTATTTGGAATACTAGACCAAAAACGTCGTGATCAATACGCTACGGTGATGGAAGTGTCCAGGGCGGACCAACAAATGCCGTTTTCACGAGCCCTTCCTGCCGTGCAGACAGTTCGCAGGAATGAAAGCGGAAACTGTGCGGCAACCGGGTGCCCAAGGCTCGGCTTGGGCACCGGAGAAGTCTATTCCGGGTGGCTGCACTCGTGCCCGTGCTCCAGGCAGATTTCGCGCACATCCTTCAGGCGTCCCGCGAGCCAGGCTTCCACTGCATCACGAATTGGCCCGCTGGCCCCCCGGACCACGCTGATGCCGCCCTGACCCAGCTTGGTCACCGCGCCCTGGCCCATATTGCCCGCGATAAGATCGCTCACACCCATCTCCACCAGGCTCGACACAAGATCGGACTTGCACCCGCAGGTTGGTGGCGGGGTAAAACGCTCTTCGCTGAGAATTTCTTTGGCTTCGTTTACGGAAAATATGGTGAAGTATTCACAGTGTCCGAAATGCTGGTCCACCATGCCCTCACGCGAAGGCACCGCTATCTTGCGAATCATACGCCGCTCCTTAAGAGTACTTCCGGCCACGTTGCCGGTTGAGGCGACCACATACGCCCTATACTGCATTGGCACAAACGCGTCACGTACCATCCTTCTTTGGTAGGATTTGCTCTGCTGCACAATGGCTGAACCAGCCCAAGGCCGGACACAACAGCATGCAGAAGGCCGCGACGATAAGAGTCTTACACAAAACGATACACCTTGCACGCGGACCGCAGGGTTTTCTTGACCGCGACTCCCCGCGCCCGTATCACAAGCCGCTTCTGCCGCCTCCCTGATGGCCCGGAAGGCAAGCCAAACTCAACAGCTCAAACCGGATCAATACCCTTGGAAACATCCGCGCGCCGCGCCGCCTCCGTCCGCCGCATCGACCCTGCGGGTCTGGCCTGCGCCATGGCCGGAGCCTGCCTGTGGGGGATGTCCTTTGTCATACCTGCCATGCTGCCGGGCATTTCGCCCTGGGACATCTCTCTGGGACGCTATCTTGTGTACGGTCTCCTGGGCGGAACCGTCCTCCTGCGCCAGTATGCCACAGGCCTTCGCCTGCCCTCCACAGATTGGGGCTACGCCCTGCTGTTCGCCGTCACCGGCTATTACGGCTGTTACACCGCTCTTGTATACGCCATTGAAGCCGTGGGACCCGCCCTGCCCACCCTGGTCATGGGGCTCACCCCCATGACCGTGGCCATGGCGGGCAACCTGCGCACCAGGGAAGTACCCTTCCGGCGGCTGCTGCCTCCCCTGGCGGCCATCGGCCTGGGCCTGGCAGCCGTGAACCTCTCCCGCCACGGACAGGCGCTTTCCACCAACAACCTGGGCGCGGGCCTGGCCTACAGCCTGCTGGCCCTAGGCCTTTTGACCTGGTACCTCATCGCCAACATGCTGTTTTTGAAAAAACGGCCCGGCATGTCCCCGCTGGTCTGGTCCAATGCGCTGGGCACGGTGCTGCTGGGCCTTTCGGCCCTGGCCCTGTGCGCGCGCCTGCTGACAGGCCAGGGCCTGCCCTGGGAAGGGCCGGGCGAAGCAGCCGGAACCACGGCGGGGGGCTATCTGGCCGGCTGCCTGACATTGGGAGTGGGGGCTTCCTGGCTGGGCGGCGTGCTCTGGAACCGGGCCAACGCCACCCTGCCCGCGGCCTTGATGGGCCAATGCATCGTTTTCTGGCCCCTGTCCGGCATCCTGTTTGCCTACATGCTGCGCGGCGCCCTGCCCCAACCGGCTGAAGCCGCAGGCATGGCCCTGGTGTTCGCCGGAATCCTCTGGGGCCTTAAGTCCGCAAAGAACGCTGACACCGCAAAATAAAACCCGGCCAGACAAACGTCCGGCCGGGCGAGAAAAAACGCAAGCATCACGCGGCGTTTACGGTCTGGGCGAGAGAATATCCCTGGAGACTTCCCGCACGTTGGCCGTGCCCGTCAGCAGCATGGCCGCCTCCAACTCCCCGCGCAACCTGTTGAGCACGAAGGCCACGCCTTCGGCTCCGCCGCC
This sequence comes from Desulfovibrionales bacterium, assembly GCA_038248065.1. GTDB lineage: Bacteria > Desulfobacterota > Desulfovibrionia > Desulfovibrionales > Desulfovibrionaceae > Fundidesulfovibrio. The sequence goes on from JBBRUD010000025.1 coordinate 19,549, forward strand.
AAACGCTCCCACCACCAGAGGCCGACCCACCAACACGGCGTCCGCGCCCATGGCCAGAAGCTTCAGCACGTCCGCGCCGGAGCGCACACCGCCATCGGCCAGCACCGTGGTCTTGCCCCGAACAGCCGCCGCTATGCCCGGCAGCACCTCCGCCGCGCCCGGAGTGTGGTCCAGAACCCGGCCGCCGTGGTTGGAAACCACAATGGCCGCAGCCCCGGCCGCCACGGCCAGCTCAGCTTCCTCGCGGGTCATAACACCCTTGACGATGAAGGGCAGGCTTGTGGCTGCCACCAGTTCGCCAAGCTCCTGCGGGGTCTTGGGACCAACGGGCTGCCCTTTGAGGGCCATGGTCACAAGGCCGGCGCCGTCCACATCCACGCCCACGGCCCAGGCTCCGGCCTGTTCGGCCAGACGGATGCGCTCGATGATGGCGTCCTGCGCGCGGGGTTTGATAAAGGCCGCGCCTTGCCCCTCATGCGCGGCTATGGCCGCAACGCCGCCCCGGTACATGGCCGGGTCCGCGCCGTCGCCGATGCCTGCCAGAGTTCCGACAGCCAGGGCTCCGGCCACCATCATCTCGCTGAAGGCCTCTTCGCCGATCTTGCCACCCATGTTGTAGACCACGCCGGTCATGGGCGCGGCCAGGATGGGCATAGACACGCTGCGGCCCAGCAGGGTGAGAGAGGTATCCACGGCCTTTACCCCGTGGATGGTGCGCATGTTAAGCCGGTAGCGCTTGAGGGCTTCCAGGTTGGCACCGAAGGCCTCGCCCGATCCCGCTCCGCCCATGCCCGGCACTTCACCCGCGCAAGCCCGACCGTCGCACACCGGGCACACCCGGCAAAATCCTTTCAAGGCCTCGCGGGCCGTCTTCTTCATGATCGCAATATCCATATGCGTCTCCTTTTGAGCTCTTTATTCAACGTGCCAAGTGAGCGCCCCTTCCAGGGCGTCCCGGCGCAGCTTTTCGCTGGAGCGCAACATATGCCAGCGCATGGCCTCTTCGCTGGCCTGAGCGTCGCCCCGGCGCAGGGCGGAAAGAATTTTCAGATGTTCGGGGATGATCTCCAGCAAGGGACGCCGCAAGCCATACATGTAGGCTGCCGTCAAAAGGCTTACGGGCTCCATGGCCGCGCTCAGGTGCGGATTGGCGGCCAGTTCCACCAGCCGCCAATGGAACAGCCGGTCGCACTCGATGATCTCGCGCATGGCCTCGGGGCTGGCTGGCAGGCTGACCAGGGCCTCGCACCGCTGGGCCAGCGCGTCCGCCTCCGCAGGGCTGATACGCGACGCGGCCAGCCGTGCGGCCAGGGGCTCCAGGCTTTCCCGCACCTCGAACACCTGAAGGAGCTCACGCGGGGTCAGGCTGCGCACGTAGATGCCGCGCCTGGGCACCCATTCCAGCAGGCGCTCCTGGGCCAGCCGTTTCAACGCGTTGACCAGAGGCGTGCGACTGACCCCCATATCCCTGGCCAGGTCTTCCTGCACGATACGCTGGCCGGGCTCCAGACTACCGTCGGCAATCAGTGCTTTAATGCGGGCATAGGCCTTGTCGTCCAGGCTTTCGTGCTCGATGGGCAGGGAGGGCGGCGCAGAGCGGAGCGGAGCCTTCCGGGATGGAGATCCTTTGACCATAGTGGTGCGAAGCTATCGCTGTCCTGGCGGCCGGGTCAAGCGCCGCGTTTAAAATTTTGCATGCAAAATGCGTTTATTCTCCAGCATCATTCGCCAAGGGCAGTTCAATGGCCAGCCGGGTGCCCTTTCCCAGCCAGGACTCCATACCGATGGTCCCGTTGTGATTGGACACGACAATGTAATACGACACTGACAGTCCAAGCCCCGTGCCCTCTCCCGGAATTTTGGTGGTGAAGAAGGGATCAAAGACCTTGCGCCGCACCTCTTCGGACATGCCCGGCCCGTTATCCTCAATCTCGATGCGGGCCATGCCCCCCTCCTGCCGGGTGCGCAGTACAATCCGGGGGGGTGGGGTTCCTTCCAGCCGATCGGCCATAGCCTGGGCGCTGTTGCGCAGAGCATTCAGGACCACCTGCTCGATCTGCGTGGCGGTGCACGGCACAGGGGGAAGGTTCGGATCGTACTCCCGCACGACAGTGACCTTGCGGAAGTCGTAGGTCTTTTTCAGGTCGTAGTCGCTGGCGGAAAGATTCACGGCCTTATCCAGAAGCCGGTTGATATCCACCGGGGCTTTGACCGACTCGCGCGTGCGGCTGAACTCCAGCATATCGGCCACGATTTTGGCGGCCCGCTCTCCGGCGTCCTTGATGCTCTCCAGAAAGGTGAATATCTCGCGGGCATCCAGATAGGCCCGCATGGACTTGAGATCGCAGCCCAATTCTCCGGCGGTCCGCAGGTTGGCGGGTATGTCCTCGGAAGCCAGGCGGCGCAGCACGTTCTGGACGCTTTGCAGAATGGAAGCCAGCGGGTTGTTGATCTCATGGGCCATCCCGGCGGCCAGCCCGGCCACGATGCGCATTTTCTCGGCCTGGACCAGAACTTCCTGCAACCGCGTGCGATCCGTGATATCGGCAATCACCCCGATAAGACCAATGGTCTGCCCATGGCGGTCGTAAAAGAGCGATTTGTTAAATATGACGTTGCGCGCCTGCCCACCCTCATCCTTCATCACGTAATCGTACCGTTGCACCCCGCCGGAAACGAAGAGTTGCGCATCCATCTCAAAGTACTTGGCAGCAAGCTCCTGCGGATACAGGTCGTAGACGGACTTGCCGATCATTTCCTCGTCGGACACCCCCGTGAACGCCTCAAAGGCTTTGTTGCAGCCGAGATATATTCCCTTGGTATCCTTGATGAATATTGGCAACGGGATGGCCGTCAGCAAGGCATCGATGAACTGCAGCCGATTGGAAAGCTCTTCGTCATACCGTGTCAGGGATTGCAGTTGGATGCGTTGTTGCAAGACGCCTGTGGCAAGTTTTCCGATAAACTTGGCAAAGGCCACGTTGTAGAGCAAAATATTGTCCACAGTTTCCTTGCTGAACGATGGCACAGATTCCAGAGCAGCCAGATAACGTACCTCGTCGAAACCGAACTGCTTGGCCAGCTTCTTGAAAAACTCTATGTCGCGCGGTTCTTCCTCATAAAAAAACTGGCCAAGAAAAAGCGTGGCCACATGGACATCCTGCACCATGACGGGCACACCAATATCCCACAGGCCGTTCTGGCATTTGTAGGCGACAGGCTGCCCGCCCTGCATTTTGGATTTGATGGTGTCGTCACTCTTGCGGCATCTCTGCGCAGTCTGAGGGTGCTTGCGGTTGAAGTCCATGCAGATGGACTGCCAACCCACCCCGACGAGAACGGAACCGTCAAAAGCGTCGATAAGCCCTGTAGGTATGCCCGAAGCCTTGGCATGAGCCTCCACCATGGCTTGCAGGCCATCCAGATCAATGAGGCCGCCAAGCCGCAAGTCCGCGTCGACCGCCGCCCCCCCATCGGGGGGACGGTCGCAGGGCGGCTCACCCTCGATGCACAGGGACAAGGTTGATAAAAGATTACGGTGAGAAACCATTTCCCCGCCCTCCCGCAGACAGCCAATGCGCCAAGCTGACTCCAACATACGCGTTTCCGGCGAGGGTTCAACCAATTCCGTGCGGCGGCGTCTTCACGAACCGGCGGGGCGTTCAGAGGGGGCTATGGTTGCTCGCCTCGCTGAAGCGTAGCAGCCCGTTTCGAAGGCATTGCTACGCTCCGCCCCCTCTGACAGCCGGGAACCTCAATATCCCAGATCTTCACCAACCAGCTTGACGTGCAGGCGGTCGTTGAATTTTTGGCCTTCGATGATCACCCACATGTTGCAGATCTTGTTGGGGCTCATGCACTGGTGGCAGCGGCCGTCTTCGGTGCAGGGCGGTTTGGGGTCAGGGAAGTGCGCGGCCAAGCGCAGGCTGTTCATAGGCGCGGCAAAGGTGCGCACCCGGTCCATGGCGGCGTCCACGGTGCTGGCCACCTTGTTGAGCCCCACCAGCAGGATCACCTTCTTGGGGCCAAAACACATGGCCGCCACCCGGTTGCCAACGCCGTCCAGGTTCACCAGTTTGCCGTCCATGGTGATGGCGTTGGTGCTGGCGATCATCACGTCGGCCACAAGGCCCTGGGTCCGCCTGGCCAGGCCCTCCGCCGGGGTGATGCCCGCCTCGTAGGGATCTATGAGGGTAACGCCCGGCAAAGCCGCGATCTCGGCCCACAGGCCGAGGCTCCCCACGGATTCCGAACCGCAGCGGATAACGGAGGCAGGGGAAGGGATCATGGCCAGCAACTCGGCCTTGGCCTGGCCGATGGTGGGCGCGAAGCTGGCTTCCATGCCCCGCTTGCCCAGCTGTTTGATGAGATGTTTGGCGGTTTTCTCGCGAAAGGTCTTGGTAGCAGCGTCCATACAGTACTCCTTGTGCTTGTGCTTGTGCGTGTTGATGAAATCAGCCTTCGTGCGCGCCCATGGACGCGGGCATGGGGTACTCCGCCATGGCCGGAAGCACGGCCTTGCCCAGCCAGGCGATCATCTCGCCCAGGTGGTGCATGTTGCGCAGGCCTTCGGCGTCGCCCAGCACCTCGCCTTCACCCAGGCCGAAGCCCAGATTCCAGTAAGTGGAACCAGGCACCAGCATGCCCGACATCAGGTACATGTGGTTGATGGTGTCGTACACGTGGGTGCCGCCTCCCCGGCGCACGGCCACCACGGCGGCCCCGAATCTTGCCCCGGAAGGCGTTGCCGTTGGCATAGGCCACAAAACCGGAACGGTCGATCAAGGCCTTGAGCTCCGCAGAGACGTCGGTGAAATACGTTGGGGAACCCAGGACGATGGCGTCGGCCTTCAGCATCTTCTCCAGGACGCCGTTGAACTGGTCGTCATCGAAAATGCAGCGCAGGTTCTTGGTTTCCATGCATTTGAAACAGGCCCGGCAGCCCCGGATCTTCTTGCCGCCGAGTTGGACAAGCTCCGTGGTCCAGCCAGAAGCGGCCAGAGGTTCGAGGACTTTGGTCAGCAGAGTATGGGTGTTGCCTTTTTTTCTCGGACTTCCGTTTACGGCCACAACGTACATGTTGCCTCCTGGCGCGATACAATCGCAGGGTGTGCTTGACTCCGCGGAGCCAAGTATTTAGCTCCATGCCGCTGAGCCGCGCATTCGACAAGTACGGTTATTTTCAGCCGATACTTACACTTTGTATAGTACCCTTCAGGAGACCCCATGTCCGCACCGGATATATCCCCCTGCCCCACCAAGGAACTCGGCGGCAAGACCTACCGCTGCGCCTTTGAACTGGCCCTGGCCTGCATCGGCGGAAAATGGAAGCCCATCATCCTCTACCGGCTGGGCCAGGAGCCGGTGATGCGCTTCAGCGACCTGCGCCGCAGCATCGCCGACGTCACCGAGCGCATGCTCAGCCGCCAGCTGCGGGAGCTGGAGGCCGACGGCCTGCTCCACCGCGAGGTGTTCCGCCAGGTGCCCCCCAAGGTGGAATATTCCCTGACGCCCATGGGACGTAAACTCGTGCCCATCCTGACCAGCCTGTGCGCCTGGGGAGCTGAATACGAACAGCGCTGGAGCGAGGAACACACACGGCCCGCAGCCCGCACAGACCAGAGCCCCCGCACCGGGCTTGCATTGCGCCCTTGACCAAGTAGGCTCAAGTCGGCCTGGCTTGAACCGATTTGAACCTACTTGAACCGACGTTGAGGCAACCTGAACTGACCTGGGGCGGCCTGAACAGGCTTGAGCTGACCTTGGGTCGGCTTGCGGCAGACCGGACCGGCCACGCGCTGCACGGGAACACGCCTGGGGAAACGCTCGAAACGACGCGTCGCCACCGGTGGACCCTCCTGGTTCACCGACCCGTTGCGTTGCCACAGACGGTCCCCTGGCCCGCAGAGCCTGTTTTATAGCTGCTCCAGCGTAACCTCTTGCAACACTGAGTATTCCTGACCCGTCTTGTCAGTTCCCGGCCAAAGGCGTATTCGCGTATCAGGTGTTAACCCATTCCCGGCAAGAGCAGCGTTCTGTGTGCATCTCAAGAAACCGGAAGTTGCTTTTCAGCGTCCTGCCCTGTGAGGCCCTCCCCTATGAGTTCCTACATTGCTCCACATCTGCTCGACATCTTCTGCCTGGCAATATCCATCGTGATCTTCTCGTTGTACCATGTGCTTATCTGGTGGAAACTGAAGAAGAACCCACTCTTCACGCTCTATGGCGCAACGAAGATGACCAGAACGGCCTGGGTTATAAGTGTGATGGAAGAAAAAAAAGATATTCTTGCAGTACAGACCTTGCGCAACGCGACCATGGCTGCAACGTTTCTTGCGTCTACAGCCATCCTGCTGGCTGTGGGCGTTCTCACGCTTTCCGGTCAGGGCGACAAACTCGGGGAAACCTGGCACGCCGTAAATGTGTTCGGTTCGAAAGCGCAAAGCACGATGACGCTTAAACTGCTTGTGATCTTGGCCAATCTGTTCATCGCCTTCTTCAGCTTCTCTTTTTCCATCCGGCTGTACAACCATGTTGGCTTTATGATCAATGTCCCTGAAGATGCGAATCTTGGAACATCATTCACCTTTGTGGCCATGCAGCTGAACAAGGCGGCAAAATATTTCCATACGGGCATTCTGGCCTACTATTTTCTGATCCCTCTCGTCTTCTGGCTGTTCGGCCCGCTGCTTATGATGGCGTCTACGGTGGTGATGGTTGCAATAATATACTTCATTGAGAAAACACCACGGCTGGACTGCGGATATCTTGCGTCGTTTTACAAACAGTCCTGCTCGCTGCCGCCTGAATAGACGATTTGCTTTGCGGCAACAGGCACGCCTGAACATAGCGGGGCTGAGCAAGGCTGAGCGGGCGCGGGATGACGGTGCGCTGCCCAGCCATTGAAACTGAGACACTGCGCTGAACGCTAAAAGGCCCGCAGCCGTAAGGACTGCGGGCCTTGTCAACCTCGTGAGAGTTCCGTTTACTCTTGCAACTTCCGATACTTGCAGGTCTTCACCGGGCAGGCCAGGTGGTCGCCGTAGCGCTTGCCGCTTTTCTTCACCAGGATGGGCGAGCCGCATTCGGGACAGGGTTCCTTTACCGGCCAGTCCCAGACGGCTTCGGTGCAGTCGGGGTAGCGGGAGCAGGAATAGAACAGCTTGCCGTAGCGGGAGCTTTTCTCCACGAATTCGCCGTCGCAGCCTTCGCGGGTGCAGGCGACGCCGGTGGAGAAGGGCTTGGAGTACTTGCACTTGGGGTAGTCGGAGCAGGAGATGAACCGGCTGCCGGTGCGGGTTTTCTTTTGCAGCAGGTCGTGTCCGCAGTCCGGGCATTTGCCCACCACGATGGGCACGTCGCCGGGCGCGACTTCGGCGAAGTGGAACACCCCGGCCTCGTCGCGGGTGAAGTTGGCGGTGCTCTTGCACTCCGGGTAGCCGGAGCAGGCCAGGAAGGGGCCGCGCTTGCCGTATTTCACCAGCATGGGCTTTTCGCACACCGGGCAGGCCAGCCCGCTGTCGGCGTTCAGGGTCTTTTCCGAAAGCACGTAGGCGCCTTCGGCGTCGCGGGTGAAGTTTGCGGTGAATTTGCACTCGGGGTAGCCGGTGCAAGCCACAAAGGGGCCGGTCTTGCCGAATTTCACCTTCAGGGCTTTCTCGCACTCGGGGCAGACCAGGCCGGTCTCTTCGTCAGCCATGCCCTTGGAGGCTTTCTCCAGTGTGGGGTAGAAATCCCCGGCAAACTCGGTGAGCAGGACCTGCCAGTCTTTTTCGCCTTCGGCCACCTGGTCGAGGGCCTGCTCCATGCCTGCGGTAAAGCCCACGTCCATGATCTGGGTGAAGTGGGTGGTAAGCAGGTTGGAGACGGTGGTGCCAAGCTCCGTGGGAGCGAAGTGTTTTTCATCCAGGCGGGAGTAGTCCCGGTCGATGAGGGTGGAAATGATGGCCGCATAGGTGGAGGGGCGACCGATGCCCTTTTCTTCCAGCTCACGCACCAGCGACGCTTCAGTGAAGCGCGGCGGGGGCTGGGTGAACTTCTGCTCGCGTTTGATTTCCAGAAGCTTGAGCAGTTGGTCCTTGGTGAGCTTGGGCAGGGTTTTGGAACCCTCGGCCTCGCTTTCCTCCTCGGCATCCTGGCCGTAGACCTTGAGGAAGCCGGGGAAGAGCAGGCGCTCGCCCTTGGCCTTGAACTCGGCCCGCCCGCAGACGATGGCGGCGGTGGTGTCCCAGAACTTGGCAGGGGCCATCTGGGAGGCCACGAAGCGGTCCCAGACCAGCTTGTAGACGTGGTACTGGTCCTTGGGGAGCAGCCCGGCCACATCCTTGGGGGTGATGTTCACATCGATGGGGCGGACGGCTTCGTGGGCATCCTGCGCGCCGGCCTTGGTTTTGAACACCCTGGCCTTTTCGGGGTAGTAGTCCTGGCCAAGCGTTTCCACGATATAAATCTTCGCGGCGTCGCGGGCCTCGTCGGCGATGCGCGTGGAATCGGTACGCATGTAGGTGATGAGCGCCGTGGTGCCGCGCTCGCCCAGGTCCACGCCTTCGTACAGCTTCTGGGCCGCGCCCATGGTCTTCTTGGCCGGATAGCCCAGCCGCTGGTTGGCGGCCTGCTGGAGGGTGGAGGTAATGAAGGGGGCCGGAGGCGTTTTGGCCCTGGCTTTCTCCACCACGCTCTTCACGCTGAAGGGCTGGGTTTCCAATTCCGTGGCCAGGGCTTCGGCGGTTGCGCCGTTATTGATGACCGCCTTCTTGCCGTCTATCTTGGCAAGGTCGGCCTCGAAAGGCGGCGGCGCGTCGCCCTCGAGGCGGGCCTTGAACAGCCAGTATTCCTCGGGCTTGAAGGCCAGGCGCTCCTTCTCGCGGTCCACGATCATGCGCAGGGCAACGGATTGCACCCGCCCGGCGGAGATGCCCTTCTTGACCCGCTTCCAAAGCAGCGGGGAAATCTTATAGCCCACCAGCCGGTCCAGGATGCGCCGGGCCTGCTGGGAGTAGAACAGCTTCTCGTTGAGGGGCGTGGGGTGTTCGAGGGCTTCGCGCACCGCTTTGGCCGTAATCTCGTTGAACTGGATGCGGCACACGGCCGCCTTGGAATCCTTGAGCAGTTCGGCGATATGCCAAGCGATGGCCTCCCCTTCGCGGTCGGGGTCGGGGGCCAGGTAGATGGTCTTGGCCTTGGCTGCGGCTTTTTGCAGCAGGGCCACCACTTTTTCCTTGCCCGGGATGACGCCGTAGTCCGGCATGAAGCCGTTCTTTTCGTCAACGCCGAGTTTGCTGGCGGGGAGATCGCGGACGTGGCCCACCGAGGCCTCCACCGCGTACTTGTCGCCCAGGAATTTGCGAATGGTCTTCACCTTGGCCGGGGACTCTACAATAATAAGATCTTTGCTCATGTCGGAGCGGCTATAGCCATCGCTTAGCGTGATGGCAAGGGGGGGCAGGGGCACAATATGGACCTTTTACAGGAAATGTTTTACGGGCTGCCCCAAGGTATTGAGAATAAGCGGACTCTTTTTCGCGCCCTGCCCCGCGCAGAAAATACATCTGCGGCATCACCGGCACCGCGTTGTCATAATTGAAAGAATGGTTGAAGAATTCAGGCTGTTTTCCTGAAGTACACTGCAGTTTTCCAGCCACCCGGCTGAAGGTGTCCGTATGACCTCCGCTCCCCATCGTTTCGGCCACGTGGCCCTTATCGGACCTCCCAACGCGGGCAAGTCCACGCTCTTGAACGCCCTTCTGGGGCAGAAGGTGGCCATCGTCACCCCCAAACCCCAGACCACCCGCAACCAGATCAGCGGCATCTTCACCCGCCCCGACGCGCAGATCGTGCTGCTGGACACACCCGGCGTGCATCTGCCGCGCGGCAGCAGGCTCAACTCGCGCCTGGTGGAATCGGCCTGGCAGGCCCTGCACCTGGCCAACGCCATTGTGGTGGTGCTCGACGCCGCCACCGGGGCCAAAAAACCCGGCATCCTGCGCGACGACCTCAAGCTGCTGGCCAAGCCCGTGGAGCACGCCGGTCTGCCGGTGCTGGTGGCCCTGAACAAAATCGACGCCCTGAACGACAAGAAAGACATGCTGCCGGTGATGGCCGTCCTGGCCGAGGTGTGGCCCAGCGCGGAGTTGCTGCCGGTCTCGGCCCTGCGCGAGAAGGGCCTTGACGAGCTGGTGGCCACCATGACCAAGCACCTGCCCGAAGGCGAGGCCCTCTACCCCGAAGACCAGCTCTCCACCGCGCCGCTGCGCTTCCTGGCGGCCGAAATCATCCGCGAGAAACTGTTCATGTCCCTCTCGCAGGAGCTGCCCTACAACACCGCCGTGGCCGTGGAAAATTGGGAAGAAACTGACTCCGGCGCGCGCGTCAACGCCATCATCTTCGTCAGCCAAGACCGCCACAAGGGCATGGTCATCGGCAAAGGCGGCAAGGTGCTCAAAGACGTCGGCACCAAGGCCCGCCTGGAGATCATGGAACTCATGGGCATCCCGGTGCACCTGGAACTGTGGGTGAAAGTTCGCCGCGACTGGACCGAAGACCAGCGCTTTTTGATTGAGTTGGACGAAGACCACGGATTGTAGGGGCTCCTCCCCGAGCGGGCAGGGGCATTGATTTCCCCGGGGGATGCCGTCTGAGGTGCTCCCCCGCCCCCCCCCTCTTGCCTCCCGCTGCAAACCGGGCTACGTACTCCGCCCAAACGTCATCTAGCCCGTAACGCCTGTCGGGTCGAATCGGAGGTCGATAATGTCCGCCCAGAAGCTCAAGCTGGGGATTCCCAAGGGGTCCCTGCAGGATGCAACAATAAAGCTGTTTGATAAATCCGGCTGGAAGATCAAACCCCACCACCGCAACTACTTCCCGGAAATAGACGACGACGAGATCGTCTGCTCCATGTGCCGGGCCCAGGAAATGGCCCGCTACGTCGAAAGCGGCGTGCTCGACTGCGGCCTTACCGGCAAGGACTGGATTCTGGAATACGAATCCGACGTGGTGGTGGTGGCCGATCTGGTCTACTCCAAGGTGAGTTCCCGGCCTGCCCGCTGGGTGCTGGCCGTGGCGGGCGATTCGCCCTTCAAGCGCCCCGAGGACCTGGCGGGCAAGCGCATCGCCACCGAACTGGTGGGCAACACCAAGCGCTACTTCGCCGACGCCGGAATTCCGGTTGAAGTGGAGTTCTCCTGGGGTGCCACCGAGGCCAAGGTGGTCGAAGGCCTGGCCGACGCCATTGTGGAAGTCACCGAAACCGGCACAACCATCAAGGCCCACGGCCTGCGCATCATCGCCGAGGTGCTGGTCACCAACACCCAGTTCATCGCCAACAAGACCGCTTGGCAGGCCCCCTTCAAACGCAAGAAGATCGAGAACATGGTCCTCCTGCTGCAAGGCGCGCTGCGGGCCGAAAAACTGGTGGGCCTGAAAATGAACGTGCCCCAGGGTGCCCAGGACAGTGTGCTCTCCCAACTGCCCAGCCTCACCTCGCCCACAGTGGCCCATTTGCTCAACTCCGACTGGCTGTCGGTGGAAGTGGTGGTGGCCGAATCCGTGGTGCGCGACCTCATCCCCAAGCTGCGGGAAGCCGGAGCCGAGGGCATTATCGAGTACGGTCTTAATAAAGTCGTGTAACGCCTCCCCTTCAAGCCGCCATGCCCATGAACCGCTTTCCCAACGCCTCCGGCGCGCTGCCCCTTCACGAGGAGCAGTGCCGGGGGCGTTGGTTCTTCTTGGCTGCCATCCTGCTCACGGCCACGGCCGTGCGTTTCTGGAACCTGGACACCCCCTCGCAATGGCTGGATGAAATCCTGGTCTCCATGGCGGCAAAGTACCCTGTGGAAACCATCATCCGGCGTTCGCTGACCCAGGATTTCCACCCGCCTTTTTTCTACCTGCTCACCAAGATCGCCATGCTGGGCGGCACCTCGGACATGGCCCTGCGCCTGCCCCAAGCCCTTTTCGGCGTGGCAGGTGTCTGGGCGGCCTGGCGGCTGGGCCGCGAGATGGTGTCCGAGGGCGCGGGCCTGGCCACGGCTGCCGTTGTGGCCGTGTTGCCCTGGCATGTACTGCTCTCGCGGCAGGTGCGGCCCTACAGCATCATCTTTTTCTTTTCCTGCCTGACCATTCTGTTCCTGTTCCGGGCCATCCGGCATGGCCGCAGGCGCGATATCATCCTGGCGGGCCTGTCCCTGTGGCCCATGGTGATGGTGCACTATTCCGCCCTCCTGGCAGTGGGCGGCTCGGGCTGCGTGCTCATTGCGGCTGTGCTCGCCCGGCGGTTGCCCTTTGGCTCGCTGCTGCTGTTCGGCATGTTCTGCGTGGTCCCGGTGGCTGTGATCTCGCCGTTTCTCAGGGCCAGCCTGGGGCATGAACCCGATGTCACCGGCGCCATGGCGCGTTGGGACATCCTGCTGTTGTCCCTTACCCGACTGAGCCAGCTGCTCTTCCGTGAGGATGTCATCCCCATGCGCCTGCTGCTGGCAGGTACGGCCCTCTTCGGCGCGTGGCGGCTTTTCGCGCAGAATCGTCTGGGCGGGCTTCTTAGCCTGGGGTATGTGGCTTTTCCGATCCTGGCGCTCATCGCGGCCAGGTACAGCACCTATTACAACCCGTGGCACCTGATGTTCATGCTGCCCGTGGGCGCACTCTGGCTGGGTACGGCACTGTCCTCCCCCGCGAGCGGGCGCTTCGGCGGATGGGCCGCAGTGGCGGTGTGCGTGCTGGGCCTGACCTATTTCTTCGGTGCGGGCCAGCCCTTTTACTATTACGAAGCCAGCCACCAGGGGGAATCCAAACCCTGGGCCAGGGCGGTGCTCGCACGCCACCAGCCCGGAAACCTCTATATCATCACCAATCCGGTGACCACCAACTCCCTCAACTGGTATGTGGACCAATACGCCCAGCCCAACCCCTTGCGGGCGCAATCCCTGGGGCCGGACGTTCCCGTGGCCCCGGTGCAGGTGATCACCGACGGACCGCTGGGCCTTTTGGGAGCAAGCGCCGCCGAGGCGGTACGGACCCTGAGCCCCGCTCCGGTAGCGTACAATTTTCTCATTGCCGAGCCCGAAGGCCGCAGCAACGCGAAACTGCAAGCCATGTTCGGACTGCACTGGCAGATACCGCGCCATCCGGTGGAAACCATCGGCACGCTACCGTGGAAGACCCGAGTCACCATGCAGCCCCAGGATTTTTATAGCCGCGTCTGGTCCATGGAGAATCTCACCTGCCTTTCCGTGCTGGAGTACAGCGTCATTGCCACGGCCAACAACCAGCCGGGGTTTGCCCAGTTCCGATACGAGAATCAGGCCGGTCCCGGCCCCCAGACGATCACCGTGGACTTCGGCTTCGACAACCGCATGGCGGGCAACACCTTCCGCGTCTCCTGGCGTTTTGACGGCGAGGGCTGGGCAAGGGGCTTCGAAAGCATCGGGCCGGACCCGCGCGGGTACGACAAGATGACCATGCAACGGGACAAACCCTACCATACCCTCGATCTGCGCTTCGAACTGCTCTGTGGCACCACGTCCCCGGCTTTTCCGGGCGAAAACCTGGATACCCTGCGCTTCATCGATTTCAAGGTGCGTGCCGAATCCGGCGACACGGGCGAGGCAGAGTAATTTTCACGTTCCCCCTGGACAGCACGTCAGGGGTGCTTACATTGTGTTTTACGAAGGACGAAAGCGGATACGGCCCTTAACGGAGGGATCAAGACGGCCGCCAAGTCCCAAGGCCTGATGGCAGGCCCCTCGCAAAAGCCGAGCGGAACCGCAACCCCCGAGGGTATCTTACCACAAGGAAGACCCCTCGGCCCCAGCTGGGTATACCAGCCAAGAACCGCCCGGCACGTTTCGGTAAGGCCCTGAAACCAGGTAACCTGTCCAAAACACTCCTAACGTCCCCATCTTCTGGCCGGGACATCATGCCCCGGCCCGCTTAGAGCCCCCCTTCCCTCGCGGGAATGGGGGCGTCTTTATGGCCTTCTCTCAAGGCGACAGAGGCACCGATGGCAACCGTGCCCCTCCCTCACAGCGGGAACTTCGGCGTTTCCGTGTCCCAGTTCTGTGTGACGGGCCTCCCCTTTTTGTAGCGGAAATCGCATTTGGGGTCGCCCTGGGCGAGGGTCATGGACCGGACGAGGCCAGTTTCTTGATACCGGGACATGGTAAAATCTGACAGGCAGAAATAGGGCGCGATCTCGGGCATGTTCCGAGATTGAAAGTATTTAACCGCCCCGCATTCGGAATAGTCGTGGCCCACGTCGAAATCTTCACCATTGCCAAACACGGCTTGAGCGACCCAATCGCCGGGATAGGTGCGCTTTTGGGTCCACTGCGCCCAAGTGCGGAGATTGGCGTAATTTTCCTCAGAGAAATAGGCCTCCCCCTCTGCACGCAGCGTGGCGGCGGGGGTGGATTTGAGGTCTTGCTCACAGAGGTCGTAGAACAGACGCCCCGCAGCTTTGGCTGGAAAGCCCTGGGCTTTCATACCCGTGTGGATGGCCGCCAGCCACCCAGCCTGAAGCACGTTGATCTGATTCCGATTGGCCGCGCCCCCCACATCGGGCATGTCCGGCAACTGGAGCGCGAAAGTCTCCCGGGCAAGGCTTGTCGCCGCCAATGCCTGTTCACGACCTATGGAATGCGTGAGGACGCTCTGCATGCCACTGCATATCCCCTCGAATTCGCGCAGGAAACGTTGCCTGTTTTCGGTGTAGTACGTTTGGGCCTGCGCAGCGGCTTGCCACGGAAAGAAACAACCGCAGGCAGCCACGAGCCCAACCTTGAGAAACCCGCGCCGGGTCATCGGCAACACGCGCATGCCTTTCTTCACCCCCATCCTCGTGGAAACGGTTTTGCCATCCTCCGACGGCGTCTCAAACCTGCGCCAGAACCAGAGTAACAGGCCCTTGTGAAAAGGAGGAGAACGCCGGAGAAATTTGTGGAGACGCGCATTGAGCGTTGAACCCTTTGCGTTTCCAGGCTAGCGCAGAGCGACGAAAACACTCTCAACCCGGGCGGAAACGCGTGTTCACTAATATCTCGAATAAAAATAGGCAACTAGGCGTTACGGTCTTGCTGGTGGGATTGCTTGTGGGCGGGGGGCACCTGCCTCCCCTGATTGAGAGTCTTGTTTTTTATATGGTGGTTTTCGGCGTTGCGCTTCTTGCGTATACACGAAACCGGACGTTTAATATTCTGCTTGGCTTCAGCACCGTATTTTATATGCTCGCATGGCTCAGCGCTTTTCACAATGTGAAGTACAATGTTCTTTTTTGCATATCCGGGCTTCTTTGCCTTTTTTATGGAATCCATTCCACAATACATTACGTATTAAAATCTCACAAAGTAACCATCGGAGAGGTCTTCGCGCTTATAAACTGTTATCTACTCCTTGGATATTTTTGGGCGTTGCTCTACACACTGGTAGAAGGCTTTTCACCAGGCGCCTTCACACTGCATTTAAAGCAAGAAAGAGTCATGGACAGCTTCATTTACTTCAGCTTCACCACCATGACAACCGTCGGATTCGGCGATATAATTCCCCATACGCCTCTGGCCCAGCGCTTAAGCGTCACCCAGGCCATTCTCGGGCAGTTCTACTTCGCCCTGGTGGTAGCCTACCTGCTCAACAAGCTGTTCCAGCAACGGGCGATTCCCAGCGACGCGTCTGACCATGAGAAAAAGAGCGCCCCGTAGGAGCCCGTTAAAAAACCAGCTTGTTTTTTTCATCCTCGCGACAGGTAAGAACATCGCAACCAGCGGTCGCGGTGCGGCCGACGGACCTTGCAGGTCCGCACAGCCTGCTCATCGGCCTGCCCTACAGACAGGACCTCACGCGAGTGCCTTGGGGCTCCCCGCCGCAGCACCATCATTCTCAAGTTCTTCCATAAGTGTTTTCAGCGTATGCGCCTGATCCGTCAACCCGGATACGGCGCGGGCCGCTTCGATCATGGCGGAGGTCGTCGTGGCGGATATGGAATTGATATCGTCTATGGATCTGTTTATTTCTTCACTGGCCGCTGACTGCTCTTCAGCTGCCGTGGCGATGGAACGCACCTGATCGGAAGCATGCTCCACCATTCTCACAATCTCGTCCAGCGTAACCCCGGACAACCTGGCTAGCTCCGTGGCGTCATGGATGGAGCCGGCAGCCTGTTCCACGTTCTGTACGTTGATTTTGGTGCCTTGCTGAATGCCCTGTATGGCCTCGCCGACCTCTTTGGTGGCCTGCATGGTCTTTTCAGCGAGCTTTCTTACCTCGTCCGCGACTACCGCGAACCCTCGTCCGGCCTCACCTGCGCGGGCCGCTTCAATGGCCGCGTTCAAGGCGAGAAGGTTCGTCTGGTCGGCGATGTCGGAAATCACGTTCATGATCTGCCCGATATCCTGGGCCTGCTGGCCAAGTTTGCTCATGTCGGTTTTAAGGTTGTCCGCCTGTCGCTTCACCTCTCCGATGCAGGTAACCACACGACCGACGACTCCGGCACCTTCCTGGGCCTTTTTCATGGCATGGTCGGTTATCTCTGCGGCGCTGGAGGCGTTTTTGGAGACCTCAAGGACAGTGGCGTTCATCTCCTCCATGGCCGTAGCCGTCTCTGCCGTACGCTGCGACTGGCTTTCCGCACCCCGGCTGGATTCCTCAATCTGCGAGGACAGTTCCTCAGAAGCCGCGCTGACGGATATAACCACGCCTTCCAGCCGCTGCGCTGCCTGGAGCATGCCCTCGGCCTTGGCCTGTTCCGCCCGGGTCATGGCTTTTTCAGCTTCGGCTGTGGCCTGCCTTGCCAATTCAGTCTGGTTTTTGGCCTCGGCAGTATTGCCCTCGGCAGTGGCGATCATCTTACGCAAGCTGTCGACCATCACCTGCAAGGCGTGGGAGAGTCTGCCAAGTTCGTCGGTCCTTTCCACCCCAAGCGAGCAATCCAGGCAGCCTCCAGCCACGGTTTCCGCAAAGCTGACGCACTGGCCAAGCGCTTTGAGCATCTGCCCAAGAACCAGCACCAGGGCGGCGCAGACCAACACTATGCCAATTGCACCTATGAGAAGGCTGGCGTTTCTGACGGAATCTGAAGCGGCAGCGATATCGGAAGAATTCACAGTGACCACAACCAGCCACCCGGTGTTTTTTTCCTTGGCGTAAATAGCCGACACACTGCGGCCATCAAGTTCGTAATGGACCACCCCTGAAGGGCTGGAAAGCATGGTCTTGCCCCAATCGTAGTCGCTGATATTCATTTTAAGAACGAGTTTGCTATCTGGATGGCTGAAAATAATGCCTTTCCTGTCGGCAACGTAGGCATACCCATTCTGACCGACCTTCACCGGGATGACGAGATCGTCGGAAAACTTGGCGAGGTCGACGCGAACGTACAGGATGCCGACGATCTTGCCGCCCGCAGTCACCGGAGTCGCCACCATAACCGCTGGTTGATTCGTTACTCTGCTGATGACCGGGTCTGCGATGTTGGTTTCGCCCTTAATGGCCTTTTTAAAATATTCCCTGTCGGAGAAGTTACCTTTGCCGGAGGGGTCGGAACTAGCGATTACCTCCCCTTTGGTGTCGAGGAGGTTGGCACCATGTATTGAAGGATCAAATTTCGTGAGTTCGACAAGGGCTTCCGAAGCCGCTTTCAACGTCTCAGGCGTTTTCTCGAGAAACACCTGCCTGATTTTGTCATTTTTGGATTGCATAATGACCGCCCCACGGGCACCTTCAACAAACATCTCAAGACCTTTCACTACACCTTGAGTCAGGTGCTGGGAGGAATTGATCAATTCAGACCAAAGGGCTTCGGAGGCCTTCTTGGCGGAATACAAACTGGCAAACCCCATACAAAGAATAACAACGCTGATGGTGGGGACCAGTAGTTTCGTTCGCAATCCAATCGCCATATTCCCTCCGGTCATAAGCAGTGCAGGATACGTGTGGGGAGGATTCAAAAACCGACAAAAAAAGACCTCATTTCTGTAACTATGACGCGAAAATGACAACTTGGCAAGGAGCGTTGAAACTCATGCGCCAACTTCGTTTCACAGACGTTGTCGCGCTGGTCCCGAACAGCTGCGGCCTGGCCGGACGGCCCCCGTCAAAACGGCGAGCGAATTTCAGGCGGGCGTGTAACCGTTGGGATACCCCGAGGCTCATAAAGGTGCAGAGAAACACTTTCCTGTTGCGGCCTCAAACCGTATACTGGGATCTTGGAGATCACTTGGACACTTTAGGAAACCATGCACAGTTGTGCACACCACCACTTCATGGTTTCCGTCGGCGAGGGGGCACCCACCGGAGACATGTTTCAAGAGGGCGGGACAAGACGCCACGCCGGTACGGTGCAGCCGTGGAGGGGAGGGGAGCCCTCAAAACGGCAAGGAAACCATGAGACGCTTACACACCGAGGATCTGAGCGACGGAGATGCCGTGCGTATGGTGCTAGACGGACAGACCGATACCTACGCTGTTCTGGTGGACAGGCACAAAGATTACCTGTGCGGGCTGTTGTCCCGGCACCTTCCGCCGTCGGATGTGACAGAGATAGCCCAGGACAGCTTCGTGCACGCCTTTGAAAAACTGGGCCAGCTGCGCGAGCCCGATTCCTTCCGGGCCTGGCTGTCCTCCATCGCCATGCGGCGGTGTCTGCGCCATTGGCGCGGTATTTCCAGCCGCCGCGAGGTGAGCATGCACGGCGAAGGGCCGGACCAGCAGGATTGGCTGGAAGTCTTCATGGCCCAGGACTGCCGGGAACGCCATGAAGAACATGCCCGGCAGGCCGAGGCCAAGGCGCTGGTAGCCGGTTTGATGGAACACCTGAACCCGGAAGACCGTCTGGCGCTGGGGCTGTTTTACGCCAAGGAACACCCTGTGGCGGAAATAGCCTCCATACTGGACTGGACCGTGGAGAAGGTGAAGGTGCGGTTGCACCGGGCCAGAAAGAGCATGGCCAAGATGATGCGTGAACTCGTACTCCGGGGGGAGTGACCCATGAACGGTAAAGATATGGAACGACTGGAAATGTTGCTGGAGGACGCCTTTGGCCCAAATGGCCGGAAGGACGCAGCCAGCGCGCCGCTAGGGTTCACGGCCAGAGTCATGGCCCGTGTTGCCGAAAGCCAGGAGCGTCGGGAAAACACCCTTGCCGCTATGCTGCTCAAGGTGGCCCGACCGTTGCTTGTTTCGGGCTGGGTTACCGCAGCGGCCCTGGCTCTGCTGGTCTTTTCAAACCTGGCCCAAAGCCGGACCGACACCTTGGCCCTGCTGCTGAGCGGTGATATTTGGGTGCGGTACCTTGTTTCATAACGTCAGGGATACGAGGAGTAATGTGCATGTCGAATAAGACACCATGGATGGTGGCTCTGGCCATATTCATAACCGGCGCGGCGGTGGGCGTCCTGGGTCTTGAAGCCTTGCGCATGAGCCACGGTTGGCCTTTCTCCACGCCCCGGCCCATGGATATAAAATCAGCCATCTTGGAGCACATGAGCCGCGACCTGGGCTTAAGCGCGGAGCAGAAACAACACATCGAGCCCCTGCTGGGAGAAATGCTTGAGCAATCCCGCCAGGCCAGACTTCCTTCCATGGCAGCCGAAGAGGCGGTCATCGACGCCTATCAGGCCAAAATCCGGGAACAGCTTACGCCTGAGCAGGCCCTCAAGCATGATGCCCTCCTGGCCCGCATTCGTGAGCACCGCAAGAATATGCCCTTCCCCGGCGGCCCGCCGCCGGATGCCCCGCCGCCACCGGGGGGGTTCCTGTTCTTTGGCCCTCCTCCGCTTCCCGATAATGGTCCGCCGCCCCCCTGACGGCTTACCTCCTCCCCAGGGAGGGCCTCCCGCACTCTTCGGAATGCGGGAGGCCTTTTTCGTTAGCGCCAGCGCGCTGGATCAGGCAGGATTGCAGAGGGCAGCCTCAAGCGGCAACCGGGCCAGGTGCCTTGTGGCGCAACCGCGAACAGCCTTGTCCGCACAGCCTGTTTTATGACAGGCTGTTACAGCTTGACCGTAACCAGCGAGGCAGTGTGGATAGCCTTGCTCTTGGCCTCTTCCACATCGCGGCCCAGAGCCAGGGCCACGCCCATGCGGCGCAGGCCGCTCACCTCGGGCTTGCCGAACAGGCGGATGGCCGTATCCGGCTGGGCCAGGGCCTCGGGGGCGATGGCGTAGCTTGGAGACTTGGAGTCGCCTTCGGCCAGTATGACACGGGAGGCGGCCGCCCCGTACAGGCGGATGGCCGGGATGGGCAGGCCGAGAATGGCCCTGACGTGCAGGGCGAATTCGGACAGGTCCTGGGAAATAAGGGTGACCATGCCCGTGTCGTGGGGCCGGGGCGACACCTCCGAGAACAGCACCTGCTCGCCCTTGACGAACAACTCCACGCCGAAGAGGCCGCGTCCGCCCAGAGCGGCTGTGACGGTCTGAGCCATTCGGCGCGCTTCAGCCAGAGCCGTGGCGCTCATGGGATGGGGCTGCCAGGATTCGCGGTAGTCCCCTTTCTCCTGGCGGTGGCCGATGGGTTCGCAGAAGCTGGTGCCCCCGGCGTGCCGGACGGTCAGCAGCGTGATCTCGTAATCGAACTCCACGAGTCCTTCCACGATGACCCGGCCAGCCCCGGCCCGCCCGGCTGTCTGGGCGTACTCCCAGGAGGCTTCGGCCGAGGCGGTGTCCCGGGCCACGCTTTGCCCTTTGCCCGAAGAGGACATGACCGGCTTGATGACGCAGGGAAAGCCCACCACTGCGCAGGCGGCCAGGAAATCTTCCTTGGTGTCTGCGAAACGGTAGGGGGAGGTCGCGAGGCCCAATTCTTCCGCAGCCAGGCGGCGGATGCCCTCGCGGTCCATGGTCAGCCGGGCGGCCCTGGCCGTGGGCACAACGGTGACCCCTTCGGCCTCCAGGGCCAACAGTTCCTCAGTGGCGATGGCCTCAATCTCGGGGACGACAAAATCGGGTTTCTCCGCTTCGATAATCCGGCGCAGGGCGGCTGCGTCGAGCATGCTCACCACGTGGGAGCGATGAGCCACCTGCATGGCAGGAGCGTTGGCGTAGCGGTCCACGGCGATGACCTCAACACCCAGACGCTGGGCCTCGATGGCCACCTCCTTGCCGAGTTCGCCGGAACCGAGCAGCAGGAGTTTGGTGGCGGACGCAGTGAGCGGCGTGCCGATGATCGCCATGAAAGCCTCCTTGGAAGGGACAAAAATGAATGAGAAATCGTACAGATGGGGTGTTGCAAGGACAAGCCTTTTTTCTGTATCGGAGCGCGTGCCGCCATGGTCCGGCCACCTTCTGGCCTTCCCCTGAACAAACCTCGTAAAATGCCACATTCCGCAGTTGCCCAATGAAACCGAAGCATATCGCCTTGGCCCTTGTAGTTGTCGCACTTTGGGGCGGCAATTTCGTCGTCATCCGCATCGGGCTGGACTCTTTTCCGCCGCTGCTGCTAGCGGCCCTCCGGTTCGTGCTGGCTGCCGCGCCAGCGGCGTTCCTGCCGCGCCCGGATATTTCCTGGAGGCGGATGATCGCCCTGGGCCTGGCCTGGTTCGTCGCACAGTTCAGCTTGCTGTTTCTGGGCATGGCCGTGGGCATGCCGCCTGGGGTGGCTTCGGTGGTGCTGCAATGCCAGGTGTTCTTCACCATCGCCATCGCGGCGTTCGTCCTGGGGGAAAAACCGGGGCTGCGCCAGGTGGCCGGAACCTGCGTGGCCCTGGCGGGGATCGCGCTCATCGGGTTCACAGCCGGAGGCGGCGGCGTCACCGTGCTGGGCTTCGCTCTTGTCCTGGCGGCTTCCCTCTTCTGGGCTGTGGGGAACGTTCTTATGCGCGGAGCAGGCAAGGCGGACATGCTGCCGCTCATCGCGTGGCTGAGCCTTATCCCGCCACTGCCGCTGCTGGGCATGTCCTACGTCTTCGAAGGGCCGGAACGCATGGTGTGGGCCTTGACGCACATGAACGCCACCGGGGTGGGAGCTGTGCTCTATTTGACCGTCTTCGCCACCATTGTGGGATACGGCGGCTGGGGCAAGCTCCTTAAAACCTACCCGGCAAGCACTGTGGCTCCGTTCTCACTGCTGATTCCAGTATTCGGGGCCACCTGCGCCTTCCTGGTGATGGGCGAAACCTTCGGCCCGCGACGCTTGGCCGGGATGGCGCTCATACTGGCCGGACTGGCCCTGGTGATGCTGCAGAAGGCTCCCATCCCAGCCGCCCGCCACGGCGCTTCGCGCTAATTTGTCCGGGCGGCCTGCCGACGCAGCAGCAGGGCCGTGTACACCGGACGCGAGCCCAGGGCTTCGGCGGTGATCATGGCGGCGACGCCGGTGACCACAAGGGGCAAGATGAGATCGAAATTACCCGTCATCTCCAATACCAGGACCAGCCCCGTGAGGGGCGCGCGCACCGTGGCCGCAAAAAGCGCGGTCATGCCCGCCAGGGCGAAGGTGTGGGGGTCGCAACCGGTGGAGGGCAGAATGGCCTGCCAGGTCGCGCCAAAGCTCAGCCCCAGAAGCGACCCCAAGGTCAACAGCGGGGCAAACAAGCCGCCAGGCACCCCTGTGGCGTAGCAGACCAACGTCCAGAGAAAGTGCCCGGCCAGAGCGGCGCACAGCAACCAGACAGGGTTACTGGCGTCCATGGCCGCCGCCACCACCACGAATCCGCGCCCGGCCATATGCGGCAGGCCGAAAGCCAGCATGCCCGAAGCCGCCCCGGCCAGGCCCCCCAGAGCCAGCTTGCCGGCAAGCGTCAGGCGGTCCGTCAGCCCCAGCACCCCGAGCAATCCGGCGTTGAAGGCCGCGCCCAAGGCCCCGGTGGTAATGCCGAACACAGCATAGGCCCACAACCCCTTGAGCGCCGGGATGGTGTACAACGGCAGGGAAAGCTCCGCACCCTGGCCCAGAACCAGCCGCCGCACCACATCCGCGCAGGCCGTGGCGATGACCAGGCAGTTGATGGACACGAAATCAAAGCGGAAGGATTCGCGCAATTCCTCCACTACGAAGAGTATCCCCGAGAGGGGCGCGTTGAAGGCTGCGGCCAACCCGGCCCCGGCCCCGGCGGCCACCAGGGTCTTGCGCAGGTGATCTTCACCCGGCGCGGTCCAGCGGGCAGTCATGGCAGCCAGGGCGCTTCCCATCTGCACTACCGGCCCTTCCCGGCCCAAGGCCAGCCCGGCCGACAAGGAGAACAGCCCGCCCACGAACTTTACCGGCAGCATGGGCCATACGCGCATGGGGCGAAGCCCCAGCAAGGCCCCCTCCACTTGCGGGATGCCGCTGCCCGCCGCCTCAGGGGCCAGGCGCACGGTCATGAAGACTGCGGCCACGGTCAGGGCCGCACCAATGGCCCCGGTCGCGTACAGGCCAAGCCCCCAGGATCCCTGAGCAATGCGACCCAGAAAGTCAATGAGGTCGGCCAGGCCAGTGAGAGCCAGAATGAACCCGGTGCCCACGGCCCCGGCCAGACACCCTGCCAGGGCGGCCAGGGCGAAGGATTTGAGAATGCAGCCCGGATCCTGCCCGGTTTGCGCATACAGTCGCATGGCTTAACTCCCGCCGTCACACGGTTTTCCTGTCAAAGTAGACTAGGCACGGCCCGCTGTAAACGTCACCGGGTGCGCAATCCACCTTCCAAGGGAACAGCTGCGGTTTGACAGCCCGGCCCGGCCCGGATACTTCCCATGAAACTCTCGGAGAACCCCATGCAGGACGCCTACACCAAATTCGCGGATTACGTTGCCACACAACGGCTGAAGATGACGCCCCAACGACGCCATATCCTTGAGGTCTTCTTGGGGCAGAGCGGCCACGTCACTTCGGAAGAACTCTACGAACTGGTGAAGAAGAGCTACAAGACCATCGGCCAGGCCACGGTCTACCGCACCCTGAAACATCTCTCTGGATCGGGTCTGGCCAAGGAAGTGGATTTCGGCGACGGGATAACCCGCTACGAGTTGCACGGCCAGGACCACCACGACCACCTCATCTGCGAACGTTGCGGCAGGAACGAGGAAGTGCTCAACGAAACTATCGAAAAACTTCAGGTGGAAGTGGCCAAACGCCACGGCTTCACCCTGACGCGCCACAAGATGTACCTCTACGGCCTGTGCCCGGACTGCCAAGGCTAGCCGCCCGCCGCACCCTTCCCGCGCCACGGCCCGACGCATACCCATTTTCCATTGCCGGGTAATGTGCTAGGCTTTCACAGACGGCGCATATTGCCGGGGATTCGTCATGCCAAATGCCATACCTGACGCCACATTGGCCGCCCAACGCCTCGCCCGCGTGCGGGAGCGCATCGCCAGCGCCTGCCTTCGCGCCGGACGTGATCCGGCGTCCGTGGCCCT
This sequence comes from Desulfovibrionales bacterium, assembly GCA_038248065.1. Lineage (GTDB taxonomy): Bacteria > Desulfobacterota > Desulfovibrionia > Desulfovibrionales > Desulfovibrionaceae > Fundidesulfovibrio. The sequence continues at coordinate 43,872 of JBBRUD010000025.1, forward strand.
GGTGGCGGTTTCCAAAAACCACCCGGCCGCAAGCGTCGGCCTGTTGGCCCAGGCTGGGCAGCCGCTGTTCGGCGAATCCTACGTGCAGGAAGCCATCCCCAAGGTGGACGCCCTGGCGGAGGTGACCACTGCCGCTGGCGAAGCGCTCCACTGGCACTTTATCGGACGGTTGCAAAAGAACAAGGTCAAGTACCTGGACGGACGCTTCGAGCTTGTCCATACGGTTGATTCACTTGACTTGGCACGTGTTCTGCATAAGCATTCAGAAGCTCTTGGCCGCCGTCAGGATATCCTGTTGCAGGTGAACCTTGCCTGTGAAGCCCAGAAATCCGGCTGTAGCGAACAGGATGCGGCGGACTTGGCGCAAGGCGTTCAGGAACTGTCGGCCCTTTCCCTGCAGGGTTTGATGATCATGCCGCCCTGGCAGGAAGACCCGGAGCCCTCCCGCCCCTGGTTCGCCGGGCTGCGGGAATTGCGCGACCGGTTGCAGCAGCGCCTGGGGCTGCCCCTGGCCGAACTTTCCATGGGCATGTCCCATGATTTGGAACAGGCCGTGGAGGAAGGCGCCACCCTGGTGCGCGTGGGTACAGACCTCTTCGGCGAACGCATCGCCACATGACAAGGAGTCTCTGATGGCCGACAAGAGCATCGACATCGAGGAAGGCGCGCCGAAAAAGAAGAAGAGCAAGCTGCTGCTCATCATCATCCTCGTGGTGGTGTTGGCCGTGCTGGGCGGCGGCGGTTATTACGCGTACATCACCTTCCTCAAGAAGCCTGCTGTCGAGGAACCGGCGGCCGAGGGCGAAGCCTCCAAGGCCGAAGGCGAAAAGAAAGCAGAGCCCAAGAAGGAAGAAAAGAAAGAAGAGAAAAAAGAGGAGAAAAAAGAAGGCAAGGACAAAAAGCCTTTGGTCAACTCCATCCAAAATATCATCACCAATCTGGCCGACCCCGGCGGCAAGCGCTATGTGAAGCTTTCGGTGGAATTTGATTTCGACAGCGAAGGCACGGCCAAGGAATTCGAAGAAAAAGACCAGGCCAAGGTCAAGGACGCCATACTCACACTGCTGTGGTCCAAGACCTCGGAAGACCTGACGGGCATTGAAAGCATGCAGGCCTTCAAGATGGAAATCCTGTCACGGGTCAACCAGATCATGGGCCCGGGCAAGGTGAAAAACGTGTTCATTACCGAACGGGTGATCCAATAGTCCCCCGGAGCGTTTTGCAACCGCACATGACTGAAACCGGCATACCCATACTTGCAGGGCCTTCCCAAGGCCTGCAACTGCGCGACACGAGGCGGAAAGCGGCATGAGCAAGATTCTCAGCCAGGATGAAGTCGATACCCTGCTGCGCGGCCTGACCGGCGGCGAGGTGGAGTCCGATTCCGAGATTCTCGAGGACGATTCGGGCATAGTCGCCTTCGACCTCTCCAACCAGGACCGCATCATCCGCGGCCGCATGCCGGTTCTTGAAATCATCAATGACCGCTTCGCCCGGCTGGCCACCAACGCCATGGCCAACGCCATGCGCAAACGCGTGGACGTGAACCCCATATCCATCGACATGTCCAAGTTCGGCGATTTCATGCGCAGCCTGCCCGTGCCCACCTCCATCAACATTTTCAAGCTCGATCCCCTGCGCGGCAACGCCATCCTGGTGGTGGATTCGCGCCTGGTGTTCGCCCTGGTGGAAAACTTCTTTGGCGGAGCTGGCAGCCAGCCCAAGGTGGAGGGCCGCGACTTTACACCCATCGAGCAGGCCATCATCTCCAAGGTGGTCAAGCTGGCCCTGGTCAACCTGGAAGACGCCTGGCGGCCGGTGCACGAGGTGCACGTGGAGCTGATCCGCTCCGAGATCAACCCCCAGTTCGCGGCCATCGTGCCCCCCTCGGACGTGGTTGTGGTTGTCACCTTCGAGGTGGAACTGGAAAACGCCATCGGCTCCATGATCGCCTGCCTGCCCTACGCCACCATCGAGCCCATCCGCTCCAAGCTGTACGCCTCGTTCCAGTCCGAACGCCTGGAAGTGGACCATGCCTGGATCAGCCGCTTCAAAGAGCGCCTGCTGGAGACCCCGGTGGAAGTGCTGGTGCGCTTCGGCAACACTCAACTTACCGGCAGACAATTGTTATCCTTGAAGAAGGGCGACATCCTGCTGCTTGATACCGATGTGGAAGACCTGCTGCTGGCCGAGGTGCAGGGCGTCAAGAAATTCTGGGGCATTCCCGGCACGGTCAAGTCCAACAAGGCCTTCCAGGTTATCCGGGAAGAAGAAACCCATTTCTAACGGGAGGAGGCTGCCATGGCCCCCGACGATGTCGATCAAGACCAACTGGCCGCAGAATGGGCCGCCGCCCTGGAAGGCGGCGACGACGAAGCGCCAGACCCCTTCGAGGCTGCCCTCGGCGCTGCTGCCGCCAGCAGCCCGGCCAAGGACGAAGCTCTGGCCGAACCGGGGGCCGCCGCCCTGGCTGGC
>JBBRUD010000026.1:0-46315 GCA_038248065.1 Desulfovibrionales bacterium
CAGAAGAGAGACGGCGGCCAGCGACTCAAGCGTGGGCATGCCACCATTTATGCTAATGAGTTGTATACGGCGTACGCCGCGCTGAGTTGGGCGCGAATGCCGTCAAGATGGATACTCATCGGACTGGACGGCTCTGGAAGGCAGCCGCCAGTGGCCTCGCCAGATGTTTGCGTGGCCGCAGAGCCGTCCGGCCCGGTGAGGGCTATTGGTACTTGAACGCAGGTATCGCCTTGAGGCTTTCTGTTGTGGCATTTGGCAGCGTGAGTTGCGACTTGTTCATGCGCAGATGAAATACCGGGATGGCTACGTCATAGATTCCGAGGCCTAAATATCCACCTACGCCGATGATTGCGTAGCAAATAGCCTTGTCACGAGTGACAACAAGGTCTTCTATGACGCCGAGGTGATCGTTATTGTCGTTGTAAACCGGCATTCCGAGCATATTCTTCTTGATACTCCAGCCTTTTGCAGCTGTTTTAAGTTCTTCAGCCGTAAGTCCAAGAGCTGATGAGACGAGATTCGTGTTGGTACCCATGGTGTTTCTCCTTGTTTTGTGTGTAATCTGTAACATATTGTATTGAATAAATGTCTAAAATGATATTTAACAGCTAAAAAGTGTTGTAAATATGAGTGAGGCGTAGCAAGCCGACTGAGCGTAGGGATTATTGTCCCTCACCAAATTCATTCAAAAGTTCGACAGGGCTGTCGTAATGCCTCGCGGGTACATTTTTGATGGGGCCAGGCACATTTTGTCCGGGCCGCATTGCTTGGCCTGTTCGAGGATGGCATCCTAACATATTGGTTCAAGGACGCTTCGCCGTATTCAGCAACAAATCTCCAACTATCCCTGAATGATAAGTCAGTTGTTAAGTTATATGATGGCTACAGCTTCCTTGTCATAGCATACATTTTGACACGTTCAAACTGTTTATTGAAAGGATAGCGTCCGTTAAATTTGACGTTTATGAATGATATTAGTGAGATGGGTGAATATGGATGTTAAAGTCATGTAATGATTACTTGATTGATTCAGATGTTCAAAGTGAGCGAGAGTTATATTCTTATGGTGTCATACGACATGAATATCTTGCAAGTCTGGCTAATTGAGCATGTTGGCGTGCTCATGAATTACAAGTATAATTGCTATGTAATGGATGTTAGAATGAATCTGTTCGAGTGCCCTTCGTGACGCTACTGGCGTAGCATCCTTTTTTAAGCAGGCACCTTCGCCAACTCAGGACATGGGGCTGGGCATTCTGATTGCGTTCCGGTCGCGGCAGGCCTTCTCCCTCACAGCAGGTGTATCCTGGGAGGCCATGTGCGATCACGTTGGCAACTCCATTCTGCCGGAGTTGCGGGAAGCGTGTAAAAAAAAGGGCGCTTTGCGCACCGTCGTTTGGGGACTCTTGCGCCGGAGAAGCGCATGGATGTGGGTCGGGGGAGGGCATGGATGTGGCCGGAGAAGCGCATGTAAGTGGACCGGGGGAAGGCATGGATGTGCGCCGGGGGCGGGCAAATCCCCCCCCGGTCGGAGTATCTGAGGGACCAGCTAGCTGGCGGTATCCTTGGAAGCGTCGTCAACGGCCTTCAGGAAGTCGTTGAGCATCTGTTCGCCTTCCTTGCCGAATTTCTCGGTGATGTACTGCTTCACCGCAGGCACGGCCAATTCGCGGAATTTGGCCTTTTCAGCCGGAGTAAGCGCGTAGATCTCCATCTTCTTCGACAAGGTGGGCAAGCCTTTTTCAGAGGACTCGATCACCCTGGCCAGACCGCGGCCGGCCACAATGGCGGACTTGGAGGCGTAGTCCACGACGTTCTTTTCCATCGGGGTCAGGCCTTCGTAGAACGTGTCGTTCATCACCCATACATAGGCCGCGAACAGGTGTTCGGAGAGGGTCATGTACTTCTGCACTTCGTCAAGCTTGCCGAAAGCGATGACCGGGATGGGGTTCTGCTGTCCGTCGGCCACGCCGGTCTGCAGCGAGGTGTACACCTCGGCCCAGGCGATCACCACGGGCATGCCGCCCATGGCCTCGATCTGGCGCTTGTGGGTTTCAAGGCCCATGGTGCGGATCTTCAGGCCTTTCAGGTCTTCGGGGCTCTTGATGGGCCTCTTGGAGTTGGTGATGGCGAAGAAGCCGCCCGAGTCGCCGTAACCCAGTACTTTGAAGCCGGTCTTCTTCAGGATGTCGGCCGACATCTTCTGGCCGAAGGGGCCGTCAAATACCTTATAGGTGGCGGAAATGTTGGGGAAGGCAAAGGGCACGTCCAAGACGGAGATAAGCGGATACATGGCCGCAAACCCGCCCACGGTGAAGATGCCGGACTGGATAACGTTGTCCTTCACCTGGGAGAGTACTTCGTTGTCCTTGCCCAGCTGGCCGTTGGGGAAGGTCTGCACCTTCACGGATCCGTTGGTGCCGGATTCCACCAGGGCCTTGAACACCATGGCCATGGCCCCGGTGGGGTTGTCGTAGGGGTCGTCTTTGTTGATGTGGTGGAGCTTGATGGTCTTGTCGGCCAGAGCCGCACCGGGAACAAGGCCGATGATGAGGGTCAGGGCCACTAGGGCCGTCATGAGTCTGCGCATGCCTGTCCTGCCTTTTGTTAAGGTTGGCGCGCCAGGCGTGGCCTGGCGCAAGATTCTGGCTTGGGCCGAAATATATCCCTCCGTTGTTGCCGGAATATCCCGCTAGGGTGCAAGCAGCCACCTGGGCATGAACATGGCCAGGTCGGTCCAGAAGCTGACGATGAAGAGCACGATCACTTCCACGATGAGGAACGGCCAGAGCGACTTGGCAATGTTTTCCAACCGCTCGCCGGTGACAGAGCACATCACGAACAGGCAGGCCCCCACCGGCGGGGTCATGAGCCCGATGTTCAGTGACAAGACGATCATGATGCCCGCATGCACCGGGTCCATGCCGATGGAGGCGGTGAGCGTGCCTAGCACCGGGGCCAGGATGATGAGCGCGGCGTTGATATCCAAAACCATGCCGATGAAAAGCAGCAGGATGAGGATCATCAGCTTTATCATGTACGGGTTCGAGGACAGGGAGAGAAAGCCCGCAGCCACGGCTTGTGGAAGCTGCTCAAAGGTCATCCACCAGGAGAGGATGGAGGCCGAGGCGATGATCAGAAACACGATGCCCGTTACTTTGCCGGTGCGGATGCACATCTCGAAGATGTCGCCCACGGTGAGTGTTCTGTAAATGAAAAGCCCCACAAGCACGGCGTAGAGCACGGCGATGGCAGCCGCTTCCGTGGGAGTGACCAGACCTGTCAGAATACCCCCGAGGATGATCACCGGCATGAGCAAGGGCACTATGGAGCCCCGAAAGGCTTTCAGAATATACCACAGGCTGAACCCTCTCTCGCTTTTGGGAAGGCACAGCCGTCTGGCCGACCCGGCGATCACCGCCATGCAGGCAACGCAGATGAGGAGCCCCGGGATGATGCCCGCCGCGAAAAGCCCGGCGATGGAGACACCCATGAGCGAACCGTAAATGACCATCAGGTTCGAGGGGGGGATGGTCGGCCCGATGATGGAACCGGCCACGGTGACGGCGCAGGCAAAGGGCCTCGTGTACCCCTGGGAAACCATGGCCGGGACCAGGGTGTTGCCAAGGGCTGCCGCGTCGGACACAGCCGCGCCGGTCATGCCCGCGAAGATGGTGGAGGCCACGATGTTCGAATGCGCAAGGCCTCCGCGCATCCAGCCCACCAGCGCCTGGGTGAAGTTCACCAGCCTGATGGTGATGCCGGACTTGTTCATGATCTCGCCCGCCAGGATGAAGAAGGGCATGGCCATGAAGGTGAACAGGTCCAGCCCTTCGAAATAGCGTTTCGGGGCCATGGCCATGAAGTTTGCCCCGCCTATCTGCAGCAGGCCAATCACCCCGGCCACACCCAGCACGTAGCCGATGGGCAACCCTATGAACAAGAGCACAAGAAACGCGATGCCTACGCTAATCATTGAGCAACTCCGCCTGATTGGGGTCTTGGGGCAGGCCGAGTCCCGCCATGTCGCGCAGCATGGAGATCATAATCATCAGCGAAGTGAGCACCGAGGTCACTGGTATGGCTGCGAATGGCAGCGCCATGCTCATGCCGAAGATGGTGGCGTACTGGCTGGCGCCTTTGATGGCCATGCCCGCGCCAAACCAGGTGAGGAACAGAAAGAAGGCTAACCCTACGGCGTCCAATGCCAGGCGCATTTTGGGCTTCACGTTTTCGGGCAGGTACTTGAAGACCAGATCGAGCCCGATGTGCTCGCGGTGATAGGCCGCAACGGGCACAGCCAGCAGCGAACCCCAGATCATCACGTAGCGGGCCAGCTCCTCGGTCCAGGTGTAGCCCATATCCGCCAGGTAGCGCGAGAACGCGCCCGCCCACACGATGAGCACCATCCCCGCAATGCACAACCCACAAGACCACTCAAGCACCTTGTTGATGCGCCTGGCCATCTCGCTGGCCGAGAGCGCCAGCGTGGTTAGGCCCGACGGAGCGCTGTTTTTCGCTTTGCTTGTCATAGTCCCTCTTTGCCCGGCCTCATTCAGGATTATTGATGCTTTTCACCTACACGCAAGCCCGCAGCCCAACAACCGTCGGGCGCAAGATTGACCAGGGGGGCTGCCCTGTATGGCGTCTAGGGGCGGACCTGGACATCATCCGGCCAAAGTCTCGTCCGGCCAACGCAGGGCTTCTCCCTCGAATTATCATCAGGCCTTGCGATATTCCTGGATCAGCCTGTCGGTCTCGGCCACTTCGGCCCGCTTGGCCCGCCAGTAGTCTTGTGAGCGCTGGGCGTTCAGCTCATCCACGGTCTTGCCCTGCTGTTCAACCCAGGTGAAGTATTTCAGGTTGTGCCAGCGTGCCCGGTTGAGCGGCGTACCGTCCTGAATCCAGTCGAGCTTCTGGCCGTGGAAGATAGAGCGCAACCGGTTGGCAGCCACGGCCTGGTCCATGGGGCCATAGTGGGCGGTGAGGTCCGCCATTACCGAGTGGTAGCGCGCGATGTTGTCTGTGCACACGGTGACCACAAGGTCCTTGGGGCCGAAACTGAAGTGCTTGGCGGTTTTGATTGCGCCCAGGATGTTGCACACGCCGGAAATGCCCACAATTTGGGAGAGCGTCTCCACGACGCCTGGGTCGGCTCCGGCAGCCGTCAGGGCTGCCTTGCCGGGGGCGTCGGTGAGCATCTGCAGACCCAACTTGCATTCGATGTCGTCCAGGCAGATGAGGGCGTCCATGTTGTTGACGTTGTGAATCCAGGTGACGTGTTTGTCGCCGATGCCCTGGATGTCGTGGCCGCCGTAGCCGTTGCAGTAGAGGGTCGGGCACTGCACGGGTTCCAGGCCGACGATCTTGTGGCCGGGCCAGATTTCCTTAAGCGTGTCGCCCGCCGCGATGGTCCCGGCTGAGCCCATGGAGGAGACGAAAGCGGCGGCCTTACCCGAGCCTATGCCCTTATCGCCCAGGCTTCTGGCCAGCTCGGCCACGGATTTTCCGGTCACGTGGGCGTGGAAGCGGTAGTTGCCGAACTGCTCGAACTGGTTCATCACGCGCACGAGGCTCGGGTCCCCGGCGGTGAGTTCATGGCACTTGTCGTAAATTTCCTTCACGTTCGATTCGCAACCGGGGGTGGCGATGATGCGCGCCCCGAAGGATCGGATCATCTCGAAGCGCTCGGCGCTCATCTCTTCGGGCAGCACCACCACGGAGTCTATGCCCATGCGCCCGCCCACCCAGGCCCCGCCGATGCCGTAGTTGCCCGTAGAGGGCCACACGGCCAAGTGCTTGCCGGGTTTCACCAGCCCGCGCGAGAGGTGCTCGATAAGCACCGAGTAGGTGGCCCCCACCTTGTGGCAGCCGGTGGGAAACTCCTTGCCGTATATGACCACGATGGGGGCGTCCACGCCAGTGAGTTCGGGCGGCAACACCAGATGGCGCACGTGGCCGGAGGCGTCCTTCCAGGTGATGTTGTAGAGGTTTATGGGGTTAAGAGGATCGGCGTCCTTGGCGGACAGGGCGGCCTGGCGCAGGGACTGGTCCATGCGGGAGGGATCGAGCATCTCGGCGAAAGTGGGGCCGGTGACGCGGGCGCTTGCCATGGGAACTCCTTGCGGTATGTGCTGTTAACGCTCAATCCCGGTGAAGAAGAGGCCCACCGGGTCTTGAGGGGATATGATTTCGAGATTACGCAGAGTCAGGTATCCGGCCAGGCCCGATGAACCCGTGGCCGACGGTTTCACCGGCGTGTGCGCCAAGGCCAGGGCATGGGCTTCGGCCACCAGGGGTTCGGGAACAGCCACGGCGCTTGCGCCTGAGCGCAGAAGCGACTTGGCCAGGAAAAACCAGTCGTAGGTCTCGTCGTCCAGGATGCCGTGGGCCAGGCTGTGCGGAGCCGCGCCGTCCCAGGCCCACATGAAGCGGGCAGGCTGGCTTGCGGCCAGGGTCAGTGTCTGCTGCACTGCCGGGCCTTGGAAATTTGCAGCGCAGTACCGGGCCGCCTCCTGGATAAGATCCCTTCTTTCGTTCTGAAAGGCCAGCAGGCGGGCCAGTTCGCCTGCCGGGTTGGCCTGGCGGCTGTAGGCCAGGGGGAAGTCCAACCCTGCCTGAGCGGCCACCTCAGCCAAAAGCAGAAGCCAGGCGCGCACAAAGGGGAAGGCCCCTTCTGTCTGGCAGACATGCACGCGCGGGGCGCTGTCGATGACGCCGAGCACGCGCAGCTCTTCCAGGGCCTGGGTCACGGCCCGGGCCAAGGCTCCGCCGCCCACCTGGAGCACGAGATGCGCGGGAGTCTCGCCGGTCTGGAGCCATTGCAGGGCTGTCTCGTAGCCCAGGCTCTGACCGCCCTCGATATTGGACCAGTTGTCGCGCCCGGAGCAGCAAAATGGCACCGCGCCTTCATGGGTGACGGCCCGGCGGAAGGCCAGATAGCAGGGGTCGCCTCCGCCGGTTTCGAGCCTGTGGGCGATCTCAACTGTGGCCCCGCGCTGGCGCAGGAGTTCGGCCACTTCCGGGTTCACGTCTTCGGGGACGAAGGCGCGCAGCACATAGCCTGCGGCACGGGCCACGGTTGCGGCGGCCAGGGCTGCGTTGCCGCAACTGGAAATGGCCAGTACGGGCTTTGCGTTTTCGCCCTTGGCCAGGGCGACGGCCTGCAGAAAGAGCATGGCCCCGGCCAGATGGCGAGCCTTGTGCGACCCGGCCAGTTGGACGGTTTCGTTCTTGATGCGGAAGGGGCCTGTATGTCCCAGGGTCTGGGCCAAGTCCGGGGTTTCAAGGAGCGGCGTTTCGGCAAGGGGAGCGCCTTCATGGGTGGCCAGGGATGCCTGGAGGCGCGCGGCCAGCCTTTCGTACCGCTCAGGCCCGGCCACCTGCCTGGCCGCGCCAAGGGCGGCAAAAGCCGTGAGCGGATCGCGCGCGCCGCCTGCCCAGGCCTCGGCCATATTCGCGGCCGCCTGGCAGGCAGACGGGCCGATGGAGCCCAGCTGTTTTCCCAGCACGTGCTCGCGTCCGTCCCCGGCGGCAGGACAGGACAGGTGCCCGGCGGCAGGGTCGTAGCTTACATTGCAGGCCGGGCAGAACAGGGAAATGTCTCTCATGAAATACGTGACACCTTGATGCGTGATTGCCGCGCGGTCGCGGTCGGCACTCAGGCAATAGCAAGGTGCATGCCTTTAACAGTCGGACTGCGGAGAAGCCTGGCATTTTTCGGCAAGGGCCGTCCGGTATGGGGTTCCGGCGACGTTCGCTCTAACTCTCGCCAGGTTCAGGAGGTTTTGTATTCCCGGTATTCTCAAAATGAGAAGATAACGAGGGGTTTTTGCAAAATTGTAAGTTCTCAAAATGAGAAATACTCATATTGAGAAAGATTTGGCACAGGCCATAAAATGCTCTTCAAGACCGTCAAACCGCTCCGGGCGCGGCCCTGCACCCCGTGCTACCCGGACTGGATGTCCAACCTGCCTGTATCGACCCGTTGGCCCTTTCCTTGCTTCGGCAGTCTATGGGCCATGCAAGGCCCGCCCCAAGAGAACATGGAGGACCTGCGCATATGAATATTGATTTTGCCAAGATAAACGAGTTGGCCAAACGCTACGAACCCGAAATGACCCGCTTTCTGCGCGACATGATACGCATCCCCAGCGAATCCGCCGAGGAGGAGGGTGTCATCCGCCGCATCAAGCAGGAGATGGAGCATGTTGGATTCGACCGCGTGGAGATCGACCCCATGGGCAACGTGCTGGGCTACATCGGGGACGGCCCGCGCCTGGTGGCCTTCGACGCCCATGTGGACACCGTAGGCCTTGGCAACCGCGACAACTGGACCTTCGACCCCTACGAGGGCTTCGAGGACGACTTGACCATCGGCGGGCGCGGCGCCAGCGACCAGGAAGGCGGCATGGCTTCCATGGTCTACGCGGGAAAGATCATAAAAGAACTCGGCTTGGCCCAGGGCATGACCATCGTCATGGTGGGCACCGTACAGGAAGAGGATTGCGACGGCCTGTGCTGGCAGTATCTCATCAAGGAAAAGGGCCTTCGCCCTGAGTTCGTGGTTTCCACCGAACCCACCGACGGCGGCCTCTATCGCGGTCAGAGGGGCCGCATGGAGATCCGCCTGGATGTTTCGGGCGTGAGCTCCCACGGCTCCGCCCCTGAGCGCGGCGACAACGCCATCTTCCGAATGGGCCGCATCCTCGGCGAACTGGAGGGCCTCCAGACCCGCCTGGCAAACGACTCCTTCCTGGGAAAGGGCACCCTTACCGTTTCCGAGGTCTTTTACACGTCGCCCTCGCGCTGCGCCGTGGCCGACGGCTGTTCGCTCTCCATCGATCGCCGTCTGACCCATGGCGAGGATATGGAACTGGCCCTTTCACAAATCCGTGAATTGCCCTCGGTGAAGGCCGCCGGAGACAAGGCCAGGGTGTCCATGTACACCTACAGCCGCCCCTCCTGGACCGGGCTGGTCTATCCCACGGACTGCTACTTCCCCACCTGGGTGCTTCCTGAGGATCACCTGCTCTGCCGCGCCGCCGTGGACGCCTACCGCGACCTCTTCGCCGCACCTGCGCGCGTGGACAAGTGGACCTTCTCCACCAACGGCGTATCCATCATGGGCATGTTCGGCATCCCGGTGCTGGGCTTTGGCCCCGGTAAGGAGAACCAGGCCCACGCCCCCAATGAGATCACCTGGAAGGCCGATCTGGTGCGCTGCGCCGCCTTCTACGCCGGGCTGCCCCAGGTCTACAAGGCCAAGGGCTGATCGCTGTCATGCCAGCCAAATTGGCCGTGGTCTCCATAGGAGGCAATTCGCTCATCAAGCGCCGGGACCTTCGCACCGTCGAAGACCAGTACCGGGCCATCGCCGAAACCTGCGAGCACATCGCAGACATCATTGAGCACGGCTGGCGGGTGGTCATCACCCACGGCAACGGCCCCCAGGTGGGCTTCATCATGTTGCGTTCGGAAATCGCCCGTGAAGTGGCCGGAATGCACATCGTGCCTCTGGTCAGTTGCGTGGCCGACACCCAGGGCGCCATCGGCTACCAAATCCAGCAGGCCCTGGGCAACATCCTGGCCCGACGGGGCTTGCCCGGCCAGGTGGCCTCGGTGGTCACCCAGGTGCGCGTGGACCCGACCGACCCCGGCTTCAGCGCCCCGGACAAGCCCGTGGGCGAGTTCTATACGTTGGGCCAACTGCCCGAACTCACCAAGCAGCAACCGGACTGGACCATGAAAGACGAACCCGGCAGGGGTTGGCGACGGGTGGTGCCTTCCCCCGCGCCGCTGGAAATCGTGGAGCTTGGGGCCATCCGCGCCCTGCTTGACGGCGGTTTTCACGTGGTGGCCGCAGGGGGCGGAGGCATCCCGGTCATTAGCACCCCGAATGGCCTGGTCGGCGCAGACGCCGTCATCGACAAGGATCTGACCTCAAGCCTCCTGGGCGGCGCGCTTCGGGCTAACCTGCTGGTCATCTCCACCGGGGTGGAGCGCGTGGCCCTGAACTTCGCCACTCCGTTCGAAACGCCGCTGGGGCTGGTCCCCGTGGAGGAGATGGAAGGCTATCTGGAAAAGGGCCACTTCGCGCCCGGCAGCATGGCCCCCAAAATACGCGCCGCCGTGGACTTCATCCGGGCTGGCGGCGAGGAAGTTATCATCACCCAACCCGAATCCCTGAGCGGCGCAATCCTTCAGGGCAAGGGCACCCACATCATACGCTGAAGAAGGAGAACGCCAATGGACTCGCTACGCATAGCCGAACTCATCCGCCAACTGGCAGCTACAAACTGCGCGGGCATGTACGACCAGGATTTCCTGCTCACCTGGGACAAGTCCGCCGCTGAACTCCAGGCCACCTTCCTGGTGGCAGAAATCCTGCGCGCCCTGCGCGAGAAGGGCAGTTCCTGCCGCGTGTTCGACAGCGGCCTGGCCGTCTCGGTGTTTCGCGACAACTCCACCCGCACCCGCTTCAGCTTCTCCAGCGCCGCCAATCTCCTGGGCCTGACCGTGCAGGACCTGGACGAAGGCAAATCCCAGATCGCCCACGGCGAGACCGTGCGCGAGACCGCCAACATGGTCTCCTTCATGGCCGAGGTCATCGGCATCCGCGACGACATGTTCATCGGCAAGGGCAACGCCTACATGCGCGAGGTGTCCGCCGCCGTGCGCGAAGGCCGCAACGAGGGCGTGCTGCCCTCACGCCCGGCCCTGGTCAATCTCCAGTGCGACATCGACCATCCCACCCAGGCCATGGCCGACATGCTGCACCTCATCAACCACTTCGGCGGCGTTGAAAACCTCAAGGGCAAAAAGATCGCCATGAGCTGGGCCTACTCGCCTTCCTACGGCAAGCCCCTCTCCGTGCCCCAGGGCGTCATCGGGCTCATGACCCGCTTTGGAATGGATGTCTCCCTGGCCCACCCCGAAGGCTACGAGGTGATGCCCGAGGTGGTGGAAGTGGCCGGGCGCAACGCCAAGGACTCCGGCGGCTCCTTCAGCAAGACCAACTCCATGGCCGAGGCTTTCAAGGACGCCGACATCGTCTATCCCAAAAGCTGGGCCTCGTTCGCGGCCATGGAAAAGCGCACCGTGCTCTACGAAAACAACGATTGGGACGGCATCAAAGTTCTGGAAAAAGAGCTTCTGGCCCAGAACGCCACGCACAAGGATTGGGAATGCACTGAAGATCTCATGGCCTCCACCCGCAACGGCAAGGCCCTTTATTGTCACTGCCTGCCCGCCGACATCTCCGGCGTGTCCTGCGCCCAGGGCGAAGTGGCCGCTTCCGTGTTCGACCGCTACCGCGTGCCGCTCTACAAGCAGGCCGGCTACAAGCCCTACATCATCGCGGCCATGATGCTTCTGGCCAAAAAGCAGAACCCGGCCGAGACTCTGGCCAGCCTGGCCCAGGCGGGCAAGGCGCGGGTATTGTAAAGACGGCGACAGTGTGGCGGGAAGTCCGGGGCGCAAAGCAGGCCCGGTCTTCCCGCCCTTTTGCTTTTCCTGCTCACTCCCTCACCCCTCCACCCCGTACTCCTTCACCTTTCTATACAGCGTGGCCAGGCTGATCCCCAGGGCCGTGGCGGCCTGCCTCTTGGGGTTGGCCGCGCCCCGAAAGCGGGCCAGCGCGGTGATGATGGCCCGGCGTTCCAGCTCTGGCAGGGAAAGCAGCGGCGCGTCGGTGGCGTCTTCGTGCGGGTTGGCGGTGACGGCCCGCCCGGCCAGGCTGTCGCGCAGCTTGCCCGGCAGCAGGCCTTCGTGCAGCGGGCCGCCGTCATGCATCATGTTGACCATGAACTCGATGGCGTTCTCGAACTCGCGCACGTTCCCCGGCCAAGGATACGACTTCAACGCCGCAAGGAGGCCCGTGCCCGGAAGGGCGGCCTCCTTGCCGAACAGGGCGCAGTATTTGCGCAGGAAGTGCTCGGCCAAAACGTCGATGTCTTCGGGCCGGTCGCGCAAGGGCGGGGTTTCCATGGGGATGACGTTCAGGCGGTAGTAGAGGTCTTCGCGGAAACGGCCTTGGCGGATGAGCTCGACCGGATCCTCGTTGGTTGCGGCGATGATTCGGATGTCCACGTCGATGGTGCGGTTGGAGCCAAGGCGCGAAAACGAGCGCTCCTGGAGCACGCGCAGCAGCTTGACCTGGAGGTACAGCGGCAGCGTGCCTATTTCGTCCAGGAAAATGACGCCCCGGTGGGCCAACTCGAACTTGCCGATCTTGCCCTTGGTGCTTGCTCCGGTGAAGGCGCCTCCGGCGTAGCCGAAGAGTTCGCTCTCGAGCAGGGCGTCTGGGATGGCCCCGCAATTGATGGGCACGAAGGGCTTGTCGCGCCGGTCCGAGGCCTCGTGGATGGCGCGGGCGACAAGTTCCTTGCCGGTGCCGGATTCGCCGGTGATGAGCACGGTGGAGGTGGAACTGGCCACCTGGGCGATAAGCTTTTTGAGTTTGACGATGGAGCGGGAGCGTCCAAGGATGATCTGGGCCGGGTAGAGCTTTTCCTGGCCGGTGAAGGTGGACATGCGCTGGGTCATCTTGGGCAGGGAGTCGAAGACGAGCACGCTCGCAAAACCGGCGTCGCGCGAGACCAGCTCCACCAGATTGCCCACCAACACGGTCTTGCGGCCCTGGATGGTGACCACGAACTCGTCCAAGTCCGACAGGGTGTCGCCGGTGCGTTTGACCTCCAGCGAGGCGGGCGGGTCGGCCTTGGTCAGGCCCAGGTCCACCCGCGCCTGGGTGTTGACGTAGCTGACCCCGCCTTTGGCGTTGAAAACGATGATGCCCCGGTTGTTCACGTTGAGGATCTGGAGCATGAGATCGGAAAATTCCTCAACCCGGGTGAGCTTGCGCTGGTCGGAGAGCTTGAGGCTTATGAATTCGGCGATCTGGTCCAGGAAGTCGATGTACGTTTCCCGGTTGGACAGCACTTTCTGGCGTTCGGTGTCGGTGAAGCAGACAAGGCCAATGATTCCGGCCACCATTCCACCGTCCATGATGGGCGTGCACAGGGAGAGGGTCTCGCGGCACGCCTGCCGCTTGGGGCAACGCCTGCACAGGGGATGTTCGCGCGGATTCTCCATGAAGACGCTCTGGCCCATGCGCATGGCGTGGCGGTACACTTCGCCTTCGTCCATGATGCTTAGGCCCACACCCTCTGCGTACATGCCGGTTCCGGCTATGCGCGTGAAGCTCGTGTCCACCACTTCCACGTCGATGCCCGTGGCCTTGGCGATGACCTGGGCATATCGGGAGACAACCTGCTGGATTGCTGCGAGCATGGCATCCTGTATGCGGGTTTGCGAAGGTTACGAGCCGCTGGCCGTTTTCCTCTGCTGATCGCGTTGAAAGCTAATGTCGGTCAAGGGAAGACGGCGTCGAATGAGCAGCCTGCTGTATAAGTCAGCTCAGTAATTGCTCTAAAGAGTCCATCAGGTCAATGCGTTGGGAATGCGTTTATATGGAGGCGACCGGGGCAAACCTTTCCAGCCTGACCGCCAAAGACGAAAGCGGCCAAGGCCCTAGCATCTTCGGCGCAAGGCGTGGTATAGAGCGCAGAAGGCCCTGCGGCTGTCAGACATGTATCGCGCCGGAGAGGAAGGACCATGCAATTTTTGAAAGCCCTCAAAGACCACCCTGAACCGGGGCACATCGCGTTGGGGCCCGGATGCTACGGCTTCACCGTCTGGTCGCCCACCGCCAGGAGTATGGACCTGGAGTTCACGTCCCCCCAAAAACCGCTTCTGCCCATGGAAGCCATAGGCGGCGGGTACTGGCGCGTCGAGGCCAAGGGCGTCAGCCCAGGAGATCTTTACCGGTTCGTTCTGGAGGCCAAGATCTCACGCCCGGACCCGGCGGCCCATCACCAGCCCCAGGACGTCCATGGGCCTTCCGCCGTGGTGGATCACGGCAGCTTCTCCTGGAAATGCAAGGATTTCACGCCCCCGGCATTGGGGGATGTCATCCTGTATGAGCTGCATGTGGGCACGTTCACCCCGGAAGGGACCTTCGACGCGGCCATAACCAGGCTGGACGATCTGGCAGCCCTCGGGATCACTGCCGTGGAGGTCATGCCCGTGTGTCAGTTCCCGGGTTCGCGCAACTGGGGGTACGACGGCGTGCAGCCTTACAGCGTGCAACACTCCTATGGCGGGCCGGAGGGATTCAAGCGTTTTGTGGACGCCAGCCACCAGCGCGGGCTGGCCGTCATCCTGGATGTGGTGTTCAATCACCTCGGCCCCGAAGGGAATTACCTGCGCGATTTCGGCCCCTATTTCACATACAGATGCAAGACCCCCTGGGGCGAGGCCGTCAACCTGGACGGACCCTTCAGCGATCACGTCCGAGCCTACTTTCTCCACAATCTCCTCCACTGGCTGGGGCGCTACCGGGTGGACGGCTTCCGCCTGGACGCTACCCACGCCTACCACGACGAACGCCCGGACCCCTTCCTGACGCAGATGGGCGAACTGGCCGCTGCCTTCCCGACAGCCTCTGGAGCGGTGCCCCTGATCCTGGCCGAATCCGACACCAACGATCCCCGGATATCCCTGCCGTCGTCCCAGGGTGGCAACGGCCTCTCCGGCCAGTTCGGCGAGGATTTCCACCACTGCGTGCATGCCTTGCTCACCGGAGAGCGGCAGGCCTACTATTGCGACTTCGGCCGCGCTGATCAATTGGTCAAGGCAGTGCGCACCGGGTTCGCCTTCACCGGGGAGTACTCGGTCTTTCGGGAGCGCTCCCATGGGGTGGATCCCTCGCGCCTGCCGCCTGAAGCCATCGCCGGGTTCATCCAGAACCACGACCAGACTGGCAACCGCGCCCACGGGGAACGGCTGATTTCCCTGGCCGGTTTCGAAGCGTGCAAGACTGCGGCCGGGCTGCTGCTGCTCTCGCCCCACACGCCGTTGCTGTTCATGGGCGAAGAGTATGGAGAGGATAATCCCTTCCTCTATTTTGTCAGCCATCTGGCCCCGGAGCTTCTCAAGGCAGTAGGCCAGGGCCGCAAGCAGGAGTTTGCGGGCTTCCACGGCGGAGCAACCGAACCGCCGGACCCGGGTGCCCCCTCAACGTTCATGCGCTCGAAACTCGACTGGTCGAAGCGCTCGCGCGGGCGTCATAAGCTTCTGCTGGAATTCTATGCGCAGCTCATCTCCCTGCGCAAACGGCTGGTCCGGCCACCAGGGAGCACGCCTATCCGGCCCGAGCTTTCCGCCCTCCACGGAGAGACACTGCTCCTGCTGCGCTATCCCTGGGAAGGCGGGGCGTCGATGGTCTTCAATCTGTCGCCGGACCAGCGCCGGGTGGATTTTTCTGATATCAAGGCCGATGGAGCCAAACTGTTCGACTCGTCCGAACCCTCCTGGGGAGGCGAAGGGCCGTCCCTGCCTGCAAAGCCGGAGGGGAGAGGAATCATGGCCGGATGGTCCTTGGCCGTGTACGGTCACGCACCGCAACCAGCAAACGGAACCACTTACGGGGAAACCAGTCCATGATTACCATACCCAGAGCCACGTATAGAATCCAGTTCCGGCCGGGATTCGGGTTTGCCGATTGCCGGGCGATCCTGCCGTACCTTGTGGAACTGGGCATCACTCACGTCTATGCCTCGCCCATCTTCAAGGCCCGTCCGGGTTCGATTCACGGCTACGACGTCTGCGACCATCACGCGCTTAATCCCGAACTGGGGCCGCCCGAAGAATATGAACAGCTCATGGCCGAAGTCAAACGGCTGGGCATGGGCTGGGTTCAGGACATTGTCCCCAACCACATGGCCGTCTCCGGGGACAACAAAATGCTGGTGGACGTTTTGGAAAACGGCCCGGACTCGCGCTACATCACCTTCTTCGACATCGACTGGCATCACCCCTACAAGAGTATGTCCGGGCGCATGCTGGCTCCGTTTTTGGGCAGTTATTACAGCCAGGTCCTGGAGAACGGCGAGATTCGCCTGGGCCTGGACGACGACGGTTTCCACGTACGCTATTACGATCTCCGCTTCCCGTTGCGCATCGACTCCTACGCCACCATCCTTACCTGGCATATAGACCCCCTGCGCGACACGCTGGGGCCGGAGAATCCCGAATACGTCAAGCTGTTGGGGCTGCTCTACAACATCAAGGCCCTTGGGTCTGAAAAGCGCGACCAGGAACACTACGACCAGATCTCTTTCATAAAGCGCATGCTCTACGAAATGTATCACACGGACGAGAGCATGTGTGGACATATCGACGATGCCATCAGCGCCTTCAATGGCCTGGAGAGTGAGGGCGAGGAGGACCGCTACGCCCTTCTGGACGCGCTGCTTGCCGAGCAGCATTTTCGGCTCTCCTACTGGAAGGTGGCCGGCCAGGAAATCAACTACAGACGCTTCTTCAGCATCAACGACCTCATATCCCTGCGCGTGGAGGACGAGGCGGTTTTCCACCATACCCATAAGCTGGTTCTGGATTCTATACGGGAGAAGCGCATTGAAGGGCTTCGGGTGGACCACATTGATGGCCTCTTCGATCCTTCTTCCTACCTGCAACGGCTGCGGGCCAACGCGCCGGACGCCTACATTGCCGTCGAGAAGATCCTGGAGGGCGAAGAACCTCTCCCTGGCTTCTGGCCCGTGCAGGGCACCACGGGATACGACTTCATGAACCTCGTCTGCGGCCTGTTCGTGGACACCCGGCAGGAGACGGCTTTCCAGCGGCTTTACGAATCCTTCACCGGGGAAAAACGCACACTGGCGGAGATCACCACCGATAAGAAGCGCGATATCCTCAGGCGGCACATGGCCGGGGACGTGGACAATCTGGCGCGGCAGGTCAACACCGTATCCAGCAAGGACCGCAAAGGCTTCGACATCACCATGGCCACCCTGCGCCTGGCCATCGGGGAGTTGCTTATCCAGTTCCCGGTCTACCGGACGTACATCAGCGCCAAGGCCTTCCGGCCCGAGGATCTGGGCTACATCCGCACGGCGGTGCGGGCCACGCGCCGGGCCAATCCTGATCTGGCCTTTGCCCTGGATTTTCTTGAACGCTTCATGCTGTTGGAATTCGATGAGAGCATGGAAGAGGCGGACCGCCAGGAGTGGCTGCGCTTCGTCATGCGTTTTCAGCAGGTCACGGGGCCGCTGATGGCCAAGGCCATGGAGGATTCGGCGTTCTATGTAATGAACAGGCTGGTCTGCCTGAACGAAGTGGGGGGTGACCCCGGACGTTTCGGCATTCCTGCGGCGGATGTCCATGCCGCCCTTGCCCGGCGCAGAGATAACTGGCCCGCCTCCATGAACGCCACGGCCACTCACGACGCCAAACGCGGCGAGGACGCCCGCATGCGACTGGCCGTGCTTTCCGAATTGCCGGATGTCTGGACGGAGTCCCTCGCAGCTTTGCGCAAGGCGAGCAAGGGCAGGAAAAAACGCGTCGCAGGCCGGACCGTGCCCGATCGCAACGAGGAATACTTCCTCTATCAGACGCTTCTTGCCTCTATGGCGTTTTCTGCGGAGGAAGAGGGCGGGTTCCATGAGCGGTTGGAGAGCTATCTGCTCAAGGCCATGCGGGAGGCCAAGGAACATACGAACTGGATCACTCCCGACGAGCGCCTTGAAGAGGCCTCCCTGAGCTTCGCCTCGGGGCTTATCACGCAGGGGCCCGACGAGGCCTTCCAGAAACAGTTCAGACCGCTGTTTACCAGGATGGCAAGGCTTGGCGCAGTGAACTCCCTTTCGCAGACGCTTCTGAAAATCACCGCGCCCGGCGTGCCGGACTTCTATCAGGGATGTGAATTGTGGGACTTCTCCATGGTTGACCCGGACAACAGAAGGCCCGTGAACTACGCGCTCAGGGAAAAAATGCTTTCGGCACTGCGCAAGTCCTGCGCCAAGGATGGCTGCAAGGCCGTCAGCGGCTTCATGGAGAATTTCGAGGACGGAAGAATCAAGCTTTTCCTCATTTGGAAGGCGTTGGCGGCCAGGGCCGGGCACGCGCGGCTTTTTGAAGAAGGCAGTTACGTTCCCTTGGAATTTGAGGGAGCCAGGAAGGAGATGGCCTTCGGCTACGCCAGAACCATGGACGGTGAAAGCGCCCTGACCATCGTGCCGCGTCTGTTCGCCAAAGCCGCAGGAGAGGAGGCCCGTTTCCCGCTGGGCGATTTCTGGCAGGACTCCACCGTGGTACTTACCGGCGGCGTGGCGTTTCGCGATGCGTTTACCGGAAACACCTTCGCACCAGGAGAACCCGTGTATCTTCGGAACGCGCTGGGAACGCTTCCCTTTGCTCTGCTGATCCCGGACACGGAGCAATAACTGCGCATCTGCGACTTTATACACAGCCGCTGCCGCAGCCTGCCCAGCACCGAGTGCACTGGGCTTTGAATTTCCTGGTGTCGGGCGGCGAGAGGCCCATAGCCGTTGATGGACAAAGTTTCATGATCGAAGGTGTGAGGGTGTTTGGCTAATGCCTTGTAATAGTTCAAAAAAATTACTGAATAGTAAATTTTGCAGCTGTGTTGACCAAGCGCTGCACTTTGTTTATCTTCTCTGGAATACTGCGCGTCCTTATTGTACACTGAGGACTTGCCACGCATATATCGTAAGCAGCCAGCTTTTGCGGCAGGCTTACCGTGCCTATCAAACTGCTACATCCAACGTGTTCTCCTCGCTGTTGCATTGCTCTAAGCCAGCAGCCTTTGACACTACCGAGAGGTATTCGTGAGTGTGACGAAATCAAAGATGCTTATGATCGTAAGCGCCATCCTGCCTGTAATCGCCGCCGCAGTTCTCTGTGCGGTGCTTTTCGATGTGCGGCAGTTGGCCGAGCAGGCGCGCCTGTGGGTGCTTGCCGAACTTGGCGGGCAGCCGATTCAGGAGACCGCCCCAGCCGTTTCCACTGTTCGGGAGAGCGCTTCTCAGGCCTCCACGCGCAAAGTCGACAATGCGTACGAATCGTTGCTCAAGGATCTTGAACCGCAGGTCCGGTCCAAGGAAATCGCCATTGAGCGCAGTGAGGGACGGTTGGAGATCCATTTTGTGGAGAAGGTGCTGTTTCTCTCCGGCAGTGCGGAAGTTACTTCGCAGGGGCAGGCGATACTGGCGAAAACCGGCCGCGTGCTTGACGGTTTCGATCAGGAGTTCTTCGCCATCGTGGGGCACACGGACAACGTGCCCATTAAAAGCGGCCTCTATCCTTCCAATTGGGAGCTCTCCACCGCGCGGGCCTGCTCCGTGGTGCGGTTCTTATCGGCATCGGCTGCAATCAAGCCACAACGGTTTTACGCCGTCGGGCGGGGAGAATACGAGCCCGCGTTCAGCAATGACACCGATGCCGGCAAAGCCGGAAACCGGCGCGTGGATATTCTGGTGACGGACATGCAGTGCCTTGGTCAAAACAAGCCCGCCTCTGACCAGCCTTTACCCCCTGAAAATGAAACCCGGCAGAGTAATTGATCGCCAGGAAATAACTATGTGGTACAAAGAAACAATAGTCTACGAACTCCATGTCCGCTCGTTTTCTGATGGAGATGGTGACGGAATAGGCGACTTCAAAGGGCTGATCGGCAAGCTGGATTACCTTGAGCGTCTGGGCGTCGGGACCCTGTGGCTTTTGCCCTTCTATCCCTCGCCGTTGCGCGACGACGGCTACGACATCGCCGATTATACGTCCATCCACCCCGATTACGGCACGTTGGCCGACTTCAAGCGTTTCCTGCGGGAAGCTCATGCCAGGGGCCTCAAGGTTATCACGGAACTGGTGCTCAACCACACCTCGGACCAGCATCCCTGGTTCCAGCGCGCGCGCCATGCCAAACCGGGTTCCGTCCACCGGGACTTCTACGTCTGGAGCGAGACGCCTGCCAAATACCGGGGAGCGCGGATAATCTTCAAGGATTTCGAGCAATCGAACTGGGCCTGGGATCCTGTTGCCAAGTCCTATTACTGGCACCGGTTCTATTCCCATCAGCCGGACCTCAATTTCGACAATCCTGCCGTGCGCAAGGCCATTTTCAAGGTTGTGGACCACTGGCTGGACATGGGCGTGGACGGTCTGCGCCTGGACGCCGTGCCCTACCTGATCGAGCGTCGGGCGACCAATTGCGAGAACCTGCCCGAGACCCACGCCGTCTTGAAGGAACTGCGCGCCCACGTGGACGCCAAGTATCCCGGCAGAATGCTGCTGGCCGAGGCCAACCAGTGGCCCGAGGATGCTGTGAGCTATTTCGGCGATGGCGACGAATGCCATATGGCGTTCCATTTTCCGGTCATGCCCCGCATTTTCATGTCGCTGTGGACCGAAGACCGCTATCCCATCATCGACATCCTGGAGCAGACGCCGGACATCCCGCCCAACTGCCAGTGGGCCATCTTTTTGCGCAACCACGACGAGCTGACCCTGGAAATGGTCACCGACGAGGAGCGCGATTACATGTACCGCGCCTATGCCAGCGACACCAGGGCGCGCATCAACCTGGGCATCCGGCGGCGGCTCGCCCCCCTGATGCAGAACAACCGGCGGCGCATCGAAGTCATCAACTTCCTGCTCTTCTCCTTCCCTGGGACGCCTATCATCTACTACGGCGACGAGTTGGGCATGGGCGACAATTATCATCTGGGCGACCGCAACGGCGTGCGCACTCCCATGCAGTGGAGCCCGGACCGCAATGCCGGGTTTTCCATGGCCAACCCGCAATCCTTGTTCCTTCCGGTGGTGATAGACTCCGAGTACCACTACGAAGTCATCAACGTGGAGACGCAGGAGCGCAATCAGACTTCCCTGCTCTGGTGGATGCGCCGGGTGATCGCCATGTACAAATCCCTGCCCGCGCTGGGCCAGGGCAGGCTGGAGTTTGTGCGGAGCGAGAACACCAGGGTCCTCAGTTTCCTGCGCATTCATGAAAGCCAGGTGCTGCTGGTGCTGGTGAATCTCTCCCGCTACGCCCAGGTTGCGGAGCTGGACATGGCCGAGATGGCCGGACGCACGCCGGTTGAAGTTTTCGGCCAATCCCGTTTTCCCCTGATCGGCAAAACGCCTTATGTGGTCACCCTTGGCCCCCACGACCATTTTTGGCTCATCCTTGAGGAGTCTCGCGCCAATTTCTGTCCCATGCGTCCCCTGGCCTTGAAATGGATCGGAAGCAATCTGGGCGCATTGAGCCCCGAAACCATGGAAGATGGAATCGGGCAGATTCTGCCCTTGCTGCTTCCGCAGATACCCTCCATCACTCATCCCACCGGAGTGCTGAACGAAGCGCGCATAGTGGACATGGTTGCGCTTGGAGGAACGGAGAGCGCCACCATGCTGGTTCTGGGGGAGGCGCGGCTTGGGCAGGAACACGCCTCGACCCACTTTGTCATGCCTGTGGCGCTTCGGGGAACCGTGTTGCAGGAACTTGAAGCCCAGCAACCCGAGGCAGTGCTGTCGCGTGCGGAGCTCAACGGCGATGCCGCAGGCCTGATTAACGGCTTCGAGAACGCCCTGGCCATATGCGCTCTGGCGAAATTCATGGTTTGCGGGACCACAAAGCACGCCCGGCATGGCGATTTTACATCGGAAGTGTTTGTTCCCAAGGCCCGTCGCCGTGCACTGGAATTTTCGGTCGAAGGCTGCCGTCTGATGAGCGATACCCGCCACTCTCTGTGCTGGTCCCTTGGCAACGAGGGGTTTCTGAAAATATTCCGCTTCCTGGAGGAGGGGGTTAACCCGGAACTGCAAATGCTCCAGGCTCTGGCGGTACAGGGCTTCCCCGGAGTTCCCCGCCTGATCGCCAGCCTGCACTACCGCAAGCGGCGCACCCAGGACACCACTCTGGCGGTGCTCCACGAGTACCTGCAAGGGGCGGTTGACGGGCGGATTTTTGTCGCCCAGGCGCTGCAACAACTCGCAGAGCGGGCGCTGGCGTCTGGTGTCGAAGTTCCAAATGTGACCGCTCTGCCGGTGTTCACCCCTCCAGAGCTGACAGCTTTCCAGCGCGACACCATCGGCGAATATGTGCTGGATTTCTTCCGAAGGCTCGGAGAGCGCACTGCGGAACTCCACGAAGCGCTTTCACGGGCACCGGGCCAGGCTTTCCAGCCGGAACCGATGAGCAAGCTGTATCTACGCGCCTGCTATCAAAGCATGCGCAACATGGCGCACCGTGCGGATAACGCGCTGAAGCGCCGGGATACTCCACCCAACGAAGAAGTCCGGCATTTGCCCCTGGCCGCTGTGCTGCGCCATTTCGCGAAGCTGTTGCACATCCTCCCTTCGGGCATGCGGATACGCATTCACGGCGATCTCCAGATGGACAATATACTGTACAAAGGCAAAGACCTGTTCATCATCGATTTCGACGGGGATGTGCGTCTGCCGCTGGGCGAAAGGATAATCAAAAGGTCCCCACTGCGGGATGTCGCCAATCTGCTCGTCTCCATGAGTCTTCTGGTGGACCGTGAGAAGCGGGCGTTGCCCGGCGTTATTCCTGCCGACACGGCCACGCTTTTCGCCTGGATCTCGCTCTGGCGCCGGTGCGCGGGGCACAGCTTTCTGCAGGGCTACCTGGACCGAGGCAGTGAAGGGCCGCTCCTGCCGGAATCCCAGGAGGGAATTTACACCTTCCTGGAGGTTTTCCTGCTGGAACAGCTGCTGCGGCACATCATCCGCGATGCGGAAGAACGGGGCGAGGATAGCGACATACTCTTAAACATGCTGGAATCGTATTTAAAGGTGTTTTCATGATAGCAACGCCCACTGGACTTCGCCACGTGCTGGAGGACGCTTCCATTCTGGAAGTGCTCGCCGGGAAACGGCCATGGATACTGGCCTTGGACTATGACGGAACCTTGGCTCCCTTTCGCCCGGAACGCGACCACGCGCATCCCTATGCAGGCATGCGCGATGTGCTGAACCGGCTGCCCATAACCGGCCAGAACCGATTCGTTCTGGTCAGCGGCAGAGAGGCTGCTGATCTTTCGAGGCTTCTTAATATTCAGCCGGAGCCGGAAATTTGGGGTTGCCACGGGGCACAGCGCCTCACTCCCGGAAACGCCGCGACCTCGGCGGTGCTCTCCCCCCTCCAGGAGGCCGCCCTGGCCCGGGCGCGAGCCATTGTGGACGATGCGTCCCTGGTGGAGAGAAAACCCTGCGGCGTCGCCGTCCATTGGCGAGGCCTCACCCAGGAGCAAAAAGAGTTCCTTGAGGCCGATATCGAACCCCAGCTTCGCGCCCTGGCGGAGGAATCCGGGTTGGAACTGCATGCCTTCGACGGCGGGCTTGAACTCCGGTTGCCCGGCGTCAACAAAGGCGCGGCCATCGAAACGCTGTTGCGGGAGCATCCCGACGCGCTGATCATCTATCTGGGCGACGACCACACGGACGAGGATGCCTTCCTTGCCCTGAAAGGCCGTGGTATCGGCATACTCGTACGCCAGCAGCCACGCCCTACCAACGCGCTCTACTGGATAAAGCCGCCGCAGGAGCTTCTGACGTTGCTTGGCCGGTTTACAAGTCTCAACCCTCATACAAGGAGCGCCCGACGTGAGCCCTGACCATAAAGATGACAGACGTCTCCTCGTGGTGTCCAACCGTCTGCCCATCAGCGTTGTGCGCGAAGACGGCAAACTGCAGTTGAAGCAAGGGGCGGGGGGGCTGGTAACAGCCATGGCTCCGGTATTGCGCGACAGGGGCGGCCTGTGGATCGGTTGGCCCGGAACCACCGAAGGGGGCCTGAACGCCTTATGCCGCGAGTTTTCGCGCGAGGCGGGCTATCTGCTGCGTCCCGTGCAGTTGGATGAAGCTGATGTGGCCGGGTTTTATCAGGGTTTTTCCAATGAGGTCATCTGGCCGCTGTTCCACGAATTCCTGATGCCCTGCAAATTTCTGCCGTCCTATTGGGAGGCTCTTCAGCGGGCCAACATGAAGTTCAGCAAAGCCGTCGTGGCAGCCGGACGGCCGGAAGATTTCGTATGGGTGCACGACTACCACCTCATGCTCATGGGCAAGCAGCTCAAGGAAATGGGCAAGGACTTCCGCACCGGATTCTTTTTGCACATCCCATTTCCGCCGCCGGACATCTTTCTCAAGCTCCCCTGGCGCAAAGAGGTTGTGGACGCGCTGCTGGAATTCGACCTCATCGGATTTCAGACGCTTCGGGACAGGGTCAATTTTTCCGAATCGGTCAAGCGGCTGCACCCCGGCAGCAAACAGCGCGGTCGGGGACAGGTGGTTTCAGTGTCGTCGGGCGGACGGCAGACCAGGATCGGCGGATTTCCCATAAGCATCGATTTCCGGGGGTTCGCCAACGCGGCATCGCAACCGCAGGCCATAGTCAAGGCCCAGAAGCTCCGTGAAGCTTTTGGCAACAGGTACATCGTGTTCGGCGCGGACAGGCTGGATTACTCCAAGGGCATCCCCGAGCGTCTGGACGCCTTTTCCCTGCTGCTCGAAACCTACCCAGAGTTGCGGGAGCGCGTCAGCATGGTGCAGGTCACGGTCCCCAGCCGTGAGGATGTGCCCATGTACCGGGATATGAAGGCCCAGGTGGAGCGCATGGTCAGCGAGATCAACGGGCGTTTCGCCACGCCGGGCTGGACGCCTATCCACTACATCTACCGCAATCTGCCCAGAGAGGAGCTCATCAGCTTTTACCAGGCAGCGGACATGTGCATCGTCACTTCCCTGCGGGACGGAATGAATCTGGTGGCCAAGGAATATGTCGCCTGCAATATCTCTGGAACCGGCACGCTTTGCCTGAGCGAATTCGCCGGAGCCGCCATGGAGTTCCATCGCCATGCGGTCATGATCAATCCTTTTGACACGCAAGGCGTGGCCAAGGCCATCCGGGACGCCATGGAGACTCCGCTCCGGGAAAGGAGCAGACACATGCGCGCCATGCGTGACGTGCTGCGGCGCTTCGATATATTCCACTGGGTGGATTCGTTCCTTCTGGCGGCCATATCCAAGCGGCTGGGCGATTTCCCCACCAAACAGGGTGACTTCTACCTTACCGTGCGGGACCGCATGGGCCCCCCCTGGGATGCGGAGGAGCCGGAACTGCTGGCCGACAAGATTTGACCGGCGCGGCGGTTACTGGACAGCGTGAGCCGGAAGCTGTTTGAAGGACGCGAACAGAGGGGACTTCTCCGCATTGAAACGCGACAGGACAACCTCTGCCAACTCTGCGGAGAACCAGGCTCTGTAGCGGGGAGAAGTCAGGCGTTTGGCGTCGGAGGCATTGGTGAGATAGCCCATCTCGATGAGCACCGAGGGCCAGGGGGTGGGGGTGAGCACCGCGAACCGCCCCAGGCGCGTGCCGTTGTCCCGCACTCCGCGCTGCTTCAGCCGGGTGGCGAGGCACTCGTGGATATCCTGGGCGGCAATAGCGGACTCGCTTGAGGGGCACACTTCCGTCATCGGTACAACGGAACCGCGGCCATTATGCAGCTTGCGCGGCAGGTAGGCGAAGGTCTCAAGGCCTTTTTCGCTTGCACGCGGAGCTGAGTTGCAGTGCAGGGATAAAAACAATTGGGGCTTCAGCCTGGCCGCCATCCGCACCCGTGCCTTCAGGGAAAGGGATTTGTCAGTGCTGCGGGTCAGTTTCACCCGGAATCCGGCCTTCAGCAGTGCCAGACGCAGCTGTTTGGCCGTGCGCAGTGTGATATCCTTTTCAACCGCCCCTGCGGCCATGGCTCCGGGATCGTGGCCGCCATGGCCGGGGTCGATGAGGATGAGCGGCGCGGGGGGCTTGCGTTTCCGGCTCTTGCCGACCTTGGCCTTGACGATCGCCAAATGGCGGTTTGCGGGCCGCACGGTGGCGGAGGCGGATTTTTTTTGCGCGGCTGGAATCGTGACGGACTTTTTGTATGAGACAACTTTGGCGTTGGGCGCGGTGTTTTTCTGGATTTTTGCCTTTGCATATGGCGTCCTGTTCTTGCGTGGGACGGCTTTGGCAAGTGGTACTGTAACTTTCTGGGTTTTTGCCTTGGCAGGTGGTGTCTTGTTCGTGCGCGAGACGGCTTTGGCATGCGGCGCTGTGTTTTGCTGCGTTTTTGCCTTGGCATGCGGCGCTGTGTTTCCAGGCAATGCGACGGATTGCCGCACAGGACTTTTCGCCAATGCTGAACGCGATCCCGTGGTCATCTGAAAGACCATGCACAGGGCTACTGCGACAAGCAGAGGGTGCATGTCTCTTGCTCTTGAAGAAAACGTCAAATTTGAGCCTCCCTGTATCTGCACCACACTGTTTGCCAGTGCATACAGCCAACGTATTCGTGGATGGAATGATCTTCTCTCCATACTCATGGAGTCCTAGGGTACGGGACACAACCAAAGCTGGCAAGGCCGGAGTTGCTTCTTTGGGTTTGATAGCTATTGCCGTGTGTTTGCATTCGTATCGACTCGCCAGGGATTACATGGGGTCTGTCACAAAATGCTGTTACCCCCTTTTTCATCCAGGGGGGGTGACAAACGGGCCATTCGCCTCTACCTTCCCCTCGGACTGTGGCAGCCATGCCCATAACAGCGGCTCAAGGAATTCAACAATGGTCACACTCAGCTCTCTCGCAGAACGCCTGCCCCATCTGACCATCCGCCAGAAGGTCGTCGTGGGTGCCATCGTGCCCGTGTTCATCCTTACCGTGCTGGGCGTGGCGTCCTTCAATTATCTGTTGCGGCTGGAATCCACCCTGGCCATCATGGAAATGGCCGACGATCTTTCCGACACCATTCTGGAAATACGCCGGTACGAAAAGAATTTTCTGCTCTACGGACATCAGGAAGATTTCGAGGAATCCCAGCGCTTTCTGGCCATGGCGCAGAATGCCCTCAAGGGCATGGACGCCCTTGGCGACGCTCCCCGTGAGCGGACCTCACTGAGTCGGCTGGATACGGCCATTGTCAGATATCAGGCCCTGGCCCATGAGCTGAGCGGTCAGGCTTCACCCCTCGACACCGATACCGACGCAGCGCGCCCGGCAGTGGATTCCCTGCGCCAGGCGGGCAAAGACCTGGTGGATATTTCCCTTGATATCAAACATTCCGAGCGGGGGCGCATGCTCCGGCTGGTTTCCAACCTCAAACGCCAGTTGCTGGTATCCGGGGTGCTGTTGCTAGCTACGGGAATCGCCATGGCCCTGTTGTTGGGCCACAAGATCCTGCGCGCCCTGGGCACCATTACCAGGGCCACCACCGAGATCGGCCAGGGCAACTTCACCCCCCTTGTCGTGCCTTCGGGCAACGACGAAACCCGGCGCGTGCTGGAGGCCTTCAACCACATGATCCGCGAGTTGGAGCGCCGACAGGGCCAACTGCTGCAGGAGCGCAAGATGTCCTCCCTGGGCGTGCTCACTTCGGGCATCGCCCATCAGCTCAACAATCCCCTGAACAACATTTCCACCTCCTGCCAGATTCTCATTGAAGAGCTCAGCGAGTGCGATCCGGTGTTCGCCAAGCGCATGCTCGGCAATATCAGCCAGGAGGTCAGCCGGGCCAGGGACATCGTCAAGGGGCTACTGGAATTCGCCAGGGCCAAGGATTTCAGCCTTAAACCCACGTCTTTGGTCGAGGTGGTCACCCGGGCCATGCGTCTGGTATCGAGCCAGGTGCCCTGCGGGGTAGCCCTGACCCAGAACATCCCCGCTGATCTGGTTTTGGAAATGGACGCCGGGCGCATGCAGGAGGTGTTCATCAACCTGCTCATCAACGCCCTGCAGGCTTTGCCCGGCCCTGAGGGAACAGTGGGCGTGTCTGCCCATGTGGACGCCCAGGCCGCAGAGGCGGTGATTCTTGTGGAAGACTCCGGGCCGGGCATTCCGGTCACGGATCTGGGGCGCATCTTCGATCCCTTCTTCACCACCAAGGAAGTGGGCAAGGGCACCGGGTTGGGCCTTTCCATCGTGTTCGGCATCATCGAACGCCACCAGGGCTCCATTGCCGCCGAAGATACCGGCGGTGCCGGGGCGCGGCTGGTGATCCGCCTGCCCCTCCAGGCCGGGCCTGAGGCGGGGACGACCCCGGTCGGGAGCGAGGCATGAGCCGGGGGCTGGTGCTCATCGCTGACGACGAAGGTGTCACCAGGGAAAATCTGGCCCATATTCTGGGCAAGGAAGGTTATCGCACCGTCACGGTGGAGAGCGGCGAAGACGCCCTGGACGCCCTGGCCGGACAGGTGTTCGATCTGGTGCTCACCGACCTGCGCATGAAGGGCGCGGACGGCCTGGCCGTGCTGGCCGAGGCCAAGCGCTTGCATCCCGAGACAGAGGTGGTGGTGATGACCGGTTTCGGCACCGTGGCCACAGCCGTGGAGGCCATGCGCCGGGGGGCCTGCCATTACCTCACCAAGCCCTTCTCCCTGGAGGAGGTGCGGGCCACGGTGGCAGAGGCCATGGACAAGCGGCGGCTGCGCCTCGAGGTGTCGCGCCTGTCGCGGCAGGTGGCGGATTTGAGCCAGGGGCCGCTGATCATCGGCGAGAGCCCGGCAGTGGACGCCCTGCGCCGCAAGGCGGAGCACATAGCGCCCACGGATTCCACCGTGCTCATCCTGGGCGAAACCGGCACCGGCAAGGAACTGGTGGCCCGGTCCATCCACATGCAGAGCACACGCCGCGACAAGCGTTTTCTGGCCATCAACTGCGGAGCCTTCACCGAGGAATTGCTGGCCAATGAACTGTTCGGCCACGAGAAAGGAGCCTTTTCCGGGGCGGTCAGCCTGAAGAAGGGGCTGCTGGAAGTGGCGGAAGAGGGCACCATCTTTCTGGACGAAGTGGCGGAAATGCCCCTCACCATGCAGGTGAGGCTGTTGCGGGTCTTGCAGGAGCGGGTGTTCTACCGGGTGGGTGGCACCAAGGAATTGGATGTGCGCTCGCGCATTCTGGCCGCCACCAATAAAGATCTCAAAACCGAGGTGGAGCAGGGCATGTTCCGGGCGGACCTCTATTACCGCCTCAACGTCATCACCCTGAGGGTGCCGCCGCTTTCCGAGCGACGCGAGGACGTGCCACTGCTTTCGGGGTTTTTCATCGCCAAATACGCCCCGCCCATGGGCAAGGAAATCAAGGGCATCTCCGACGCGGCACTGCGCCTGCTGATGGCCTACGACTACCCAGGCAACATCCGCGAACTGGAAAACATCGTGCAGCATGCGGTGATCATGGCCAAAACCGAGACCATCGAACCCACGGACCTGCCCCCGGATCTGCGTGGCGAGGCTCCGGTCCTCATGAAAACCGCCGGGCCGGATCTCTCCAGCTTGGACGACATCGAGCGCCGCCACATCGGCGGCGTGCTGGACCACTGCCAGGGCAACAAGACCAAGGCCGCCGACATTCTGGGCATCGACCGGGTGTCGCTGTGGCGCAAGCTCAAACGCTACGGTTTGGACGAGTAAACCAGTTCGAGCCTTTACAGCCCGGCAGGCCCTTCCGGCCTGTCCAGCACATGGGGCAGCGCCTCGGCCACGGTGGAGGCGAACACCACCGTGATTCCCGCCCGGTCCTCTTCGCATAAGGCTTCCACGTCCACCCGGTTGCCTTCGGGCAGCACGACGGTATCCGCCCCGGCCCGGATGGCCGCCAGAATCTTCTCCCGCACCCCGCCGATAGGAATAAGCCTGCCGTTCAGGGTGGCCTCGCCGGACATGGCCGCGCCGCAGCGCAGCGGCACGCCCAAGAACAGCGATATCAAGGCCACGGCCAGGGTCACGCCGGCCGAGGAGCCCTCTTTGGGCACGGAACCGGCCGGTATGTGCACGTGCACGTCCCAACCGGCGAAACCGTCGGGGTCGAGCCCCAGCGTCTGGGCCTGGCTGCGCACGTAGCTTAAGGCCGTCTGGGCGGATTCGCGCAGGATGTCGCCTAGGGAGCCTGTCAAGGTGAGCTGCCCTGTGCCGCGCATCTTGCTGGCTTCCACGAAGATGATCTCCCCGCCCTGTTCGCTGTAGACCAGCCCCGTGGCCACGCCCAGGCGGCTCTCGCCCGTGGCTGCCTCGCGCACCTGCCGCCTGGGGCCGAGCAGGCAGGAGACCACGGACGTATCCACCCGCATGTCCGGGGAAGGGCCGCCTGCGGCCTCAACCCGTAATTTGGCCAGTTTGCGGCACAGCCGGGCGATCTCTCTGTCCAGATTACGCACGCCCGCTTCGCGGGTGTAGTTGGTCACCACGGCATGCACCGCTTCGGGGGTGATGTTGGGATAGGGGTGGGTGAGGCCGTGCTCGCGCAACTGGCGGGGGATGATGTGCTTGAGGGCGATGCCGACCTTCTCCCGCTCGCTGTAGCCCTGGAAGGGCACCACTTCCAACCGGTCGAGCAGCGGGCCGGAAAGGGCCGAAACGTCGTTGACCGTGGCGATGAACAGTACCTGGGAGAGATCGAAGGGCACGTCCAGGTAGTAGTCCAGGAACTGGGAGTTCTGCTCCGGGTCCAGGATTTCCAGAAACACTGAGGCCGGGTCGCCTTTGAAATCCTTGCCCACCTTGTCCATCTCGTCGAGCATGAACACGGGGTTGCGCGTGCCCAGCCGGGAGAGCGAGCTGATAATGCGTCCGGGCATGGCCCCCACGTAGGTGCGGCGATGCCCGCGCAGTTCGGCTTCGTCGCGCAGGCCGGCCAGGGAGAGGCGGTGGAAGCTGCGGCCCAGGGCCTCAGCGATGGCCTGGCCCACGGAGGTCTTGCCCGTGCCCGGCGGGCCGGAAAAACACAGCACCGGGCTGCGAAATACCACCGGCCGGGTTTTGGCTGTGGAGAGCTCGGCCACGGTCTGGCGCAGCTCGTCCAGATTGATGGGCTTGGCCAGGTAATACACCGCGCCGTGCCGCATGGCCGCCACTGCGGAATTCACCGTGGCGTAGCCCGTGACCATGATCACCTGGGTGGCGGGGGAGAGCTTGCGGGCTTCTTCGATAAGCTGCATGCCGTCCATCTTTTCCATCTTGAGATCGGTGATGATCAGGTCGAATTCCCAGCCGCGCACCTCCTCCAGGGCCTCCAGACCGTTGGAGGCCGTGCGCACCATGTAGCCTTCCTTTCGCAGCACGTACTCCAGATTTGTCCGGGCTATTTCTTCGTCATCCACCACCAGCACGTGGAAGTCCTTGGCGCCGCGCAAAGCCCGGGAGGCCAGATATTCCAGCACACGTTCGGTCACGTGGGCCAGGCCGTGGTGGCGGGCGCAGAGCACTTCCGCAGCGCGTCCCAGATCCAGGTGATCGGGGCTTAAGGCGCTCCACGGCAGGCCGAGCATGAAGTCGAGGTAATTGAGCCCCACGGCGTATTCCGCTGCCGAGGGGTCGGTCTTGCCCATCCGGTCCAGCTCACGCAGGGCTGCCTCCCGAGCGTGCGGCGGCAGATCCGCCGAGGCGGCCCTGGCTTTCAGCTCGTCGAGGTCGCTGGTTGGCGGCGGAGTGGATTTGGATTCGTTACGCTTCTGGAAGAACATGCTTGCTACTCCATGGAAGCGGGCGCGCCCGCAGTTTCAAACAGCCTAAATCCATTTGCCGTTTTTGAGCAACCCTCATGATTTCGGGTATGTGTTGCGCTTTGCAATGGCTGTTGCATTGCGCAACGCCGTATGTGGATAATTTCACAAATACCGTTGCAAAATGAAGCGCTTTGGATGTCCTGAGCTACGGATGTAAACAATTTATTGAATTAATTAAAGGCTTTAATAAATGTTTAACATCTGGTGCATTTATTGAAGAGGGTTCGGCATACGCGGGCAGGGATGCCGCGCTCAACCGGAACCGGGAACGTAACGTCCATAAGGATACGGAAAATTATGCTGGAAAAAGTGCTTCCTTTTCTTGCCTGGTTCAAAGGATATACTCCCGGAAAATTCAAGATAGACGCCATGGCGGGGGTCACCGTCGCCCTGGTGCTTATCCCCCAAAGCATGGCCTACGCGCAGTTGGCCGGGCTTCCGGCCTATTACGGATTGTATGCGTCCTTCCTGCCCCCGCTGATCGCGTCGTTGTTCGGGTCCAGTCGTCAGTTGGCCACGGGCCCGGTGGCGGTGGTTTCCCTGATGACAGCCACCAGCCTCGAATCCCTGGCTACGGCCGGAAGCGGGGGCTACATTGCCTATGCCATCCTGCTGTCTGTGCTTGTGGGGGTGTTCCAGCTGTCCCTGGGCATTCTTCGCCTGGGCCTGGTGGTGAATTTCCTGTCTCACCCGGTGGTGAACGGCTTCACCAACGCCGCGGCGCTCATCATCGCCTCAAGCCAGCTCTCCAAGTTGTTCGGCGTGAGCGTGGACAGCGCCGGGCATCACTATGAAACCATCCAGAGGGTGGTGCAATCCGCTCTGGCTTACACCCACTGGCCCACCCTGGCCATGGGCGCCCTGGCTTTCGCCATCATGATCGTCTTGAAGCGCGTTTCTCCGAAATTGCCCGCAGTTCTGGCCGCCGTGGTAATCACCACGGCCATTTCCTGGTTTACGGGCTACGAGCACAACGCCAGGCTTGATATTTCAGCCATCCGTTCGTCTCAGACTGTCGAGGCTGTCACCGCCTTCAACAGCGCTGTCCAGAAGGCCGCCACCCTGGCCGAGCGAAGGGCGGAGCTGACCGCGCTGGCTGAACAGGCTACACGGGGCGGGGATTATAATGTCCGCATCGACGTGGAGAGCGACCTTCAGCGGGTGAATCACGCCATAGAGGAACAGAAAGAAGAGGCGCACCGGCAACGGACAGCACTGCGCGGCATGCTGCTGCAGGGCGTACAGGAGCGGGGCGGCCTGGCGTTCTATGCAGCGGATTTCCTGCCCTCCGGGGCCGAATCAGACGGGCGCATCTGGCGCATCAAGGTGGGCAATGCGCCCTTGAATACGGCCAGCCTGGTGGCTACCGGCGGCGGGGCCGTGGTCGGGGACATCCCGCAGGGTTTGCCGTCCATGGCCATCCCCGCCATGGACGGGAGTATGATCTGGCGTCTGCTGTCCGCCGCCGCCATCATCTCGCTTCTGGGGTTCATGGAGGCCATCTCCATCGCCAAGGCCATGGCAGATAAGACCGGCCAGCGCCTGGACCCCAACCAGGAACTTATCGGCCAGGGCCTGGCCAACCTGCTTGGCGCGGTTACCCGCAGCTACCCAGTGTCGGGATCGTTTTCGCGCACGGCGGTCAACATGCAGGCCGGAGCCCTCACCGGCATTTCCAGCGTGATTACCAGCCTCATGGTGGGCGGCGTGCTGCTGTTCTTCACGCCGTTGCTGTATCATCTGCCCCAGTCTGTTCTGGCTGCCGTGATCATGATGGCCGTAGCAGGGTTGTTGAACCTCTCCGGGTTCGTCCATGCCTGGAAGGCTCAATGGTACGACGGGGCCATATCTGTGATCACCTTCGTATCCACTCTGGCCTTCGCGCCCCATCTGGATAAAGGCATCATGATCGGCGTGGCTTTGTCCCTGGGCGTGTTTCTGTTCAAAAGCATGCATCCCAGAGTGCGGTCCCTTTCCATGTCCGGGGATAAATACCTGCGCAGTGCCGAGGAGTTCCAACTCCAGGAATGCGACCACGTGGCGATGATCCGTGTTGAAGGCCCGTTGTTTTTTGCCAACGCGAGTTTTCTGGAAGACATGGTGGCAGAGCAGCGCCTCGCCAAGCCCGAGCTGCGCCATATCATTGTGGTGGCCAACGGCATCAACGACATGGACGCCTCGGGTTCCGAAGCACTTGCCCGGATAATTGACAATTGCCGGAGGGCCTCGGTGGATATCTCCCTGGCCGGGGTGAACGAATCGGTCATGGGCGTTCTGCGCCGCAGCCACCTCTGGGAGAAGCTCGGCCAGGATCATCTGTACGCTAACAAGCATTACGCTCTCAAAGCCGTCCATGCGGCCACCCATGCGGGCACTTCCGAAGCGGATTGCCCGTTGCTGATGGCCTTGCCGCGTCAAACGTCGGGCCATGGCCCGCAAAAGCGCGTAAAGCCTTCAGGACGTTCCCCTCTCCCGTTGTTGCGGCCGCGCAGATACGCCGAAAGACCCTGAAAACCCTTTCGCTGAGATGCTTGAATACAGGGGCTTGCCGCACGGAGGTGCTGCAGGCCCCTGTTGTATTTTGCCTTCGGCGACCGGGGGGGCAAGCGCCCCCCCGGACCCCCGCAATAGGGGGGAGTCGATGCTGCGGGGAGGAGCGGCGGGATGACTGTGTTTCCCCCGGCGAGGAGCCGCTCCATATATTTTTGCTCGTTTTTGCTCCGGTTCCGGCCAACCGCAATGAGGTGTGTTGCTTTGTGCAACAGCTGTTGTACTTCGCAACGGGCCTTCATGTCAGCAAGTCTGAAATCTATTGCATTGTGCAACGCCAAATGCGTCTGCTGGAGTGTCATAGTATTTATAGTGAGTCATTTCAGTGCTATGGGTTTGGCGCACGGGCTGGCACGAAACTTGAGATAGGGATGCCAAGAGCTTCAAGGAGGGATTCCATGGCCAGCATCAGAGAAACATTGGAAGCGGTATTTGCGGCCCAGGCGTTTGCCGAACGCGGTTGTACCCAGGAAGCCTACGAGTGTCTGGGGCTTGTCCGCAAGGACGTCCGGGCTGAAACCAAGAGCCAGGACCGCAAGGACACCCGCCCCAGGGCGCGGGTTTAGGCAGCGGCCGTGCCCCGCCTGTTGAAGAAGGATAGGGAAGGCCTGGCCGTAAGACGTCCGGGCTTCCTTCGCAAAACCTTGGAAGACTTCGCCATGGCGGAGAGCTTCGCCGAGGCGGGGCTGCAGGACCAAGCTGCTGGGGTGGTTGCGCCACGTGTCGAGCGGCGCAAAATTGTCAGCGTTTCTACCGATGCCGAGTTTCCCCAGCCTTTGATGCGCCAGGCTATGAGTCTGGCAGGACGGTTGCGGTCGGAAGTGGTGGCCTTGTCCATCGGTCGGCTGCCGGTGGAGGCTCCTGATGCGGAAACCGGCGAACAGGCCGATGTACGCCGGGAAGCCCACCTTCAGGCCGCCAAAGATCTCTTTATCAGCCGGGCCGATGCGTCTGCCAAAGAGTATGAGCGTGAGGCCCGGTCCCTAGGCATTCCCTTTCGCCATGAGGTGCGCTTCGGCAAACCCGGCGAGGTGATTGAACGGATGTGCGCAGAATTGCGCCGGGTGGAGTTTGTTCTTGCCACCCGTGAGCAGAAGCAGCGGGAACGCTTCAGTGTGAGCATGCCCGTATTTGAGGTAACCGGCTGAGGATTTGGGCGGCCGCCGGTTGCCCGCGAAAAGAATCAAAATTTTCAAAACTTTTCGAGGAGAGTACACAATGGAAATCAACAAGAAGAAGCCCATCGGCAAGCTGATCGCCTACGGACTGGCCTCCTGCGCCCTGTACGCCATGGTGTTCGCCTATGAGAAGTCCATGACTGAATACTTTACCAAAGGCGGGCTCTACACCGTGCTGCCCATCGCCACGGTATTTCTGTTCTCCTGGATTCACGGCACCTTCGCGGGCACCATGTGGACCGTGCTGGGTATAGACGCCTCCAAGAAGACCACCATGGTCGATACCGCCAAGGCCCCGGCTCGCAAGGACACCCGTCCCCGCGCCACCGTCAGCGTGTAAACCAGACCCAATAAATACCAAAGGAGCGCAGTACTCATGGATATCTTGTCCGATTCCGTTAAATTCATCGACCTGAACGCCGCTCAGATCGGCTTCTTGTTCATAGTGGGCTTCATCGGCGGTCTGGTGAGCGGCTTCATCGGCTCCGGGGGCGCTTTCGTGCTTACCCCGGGCATGATGAGCCTGGGCGTTCCCGGCACCGTGGCAGTGGCCAGCAACATGTGCCATAAATTCCCCAAAGCCCTGGTGGGAGCCATCAAGCGCTATCGTTACGGACACGTGGATATCAAACTGGGCCTCTTCATGGCCGCCTCCGCCGGCATCGGCGTGCAGTTGGGCATCAAACTCCAGAATATGATCCTTGAAAAATGGGGGGCCGCCGGCTCCGACTTGTATGTGAGTGTCTCCTTCGTCGCGGTGCTTGTCGTCGTGGGCGGCTTCGTAATGTACGACGCCCTGAAGACCTCCGGCAAATCCTGCGCAGCAGAGCAGACCTGCTCGCTGGCCACTAGGCTTCAGAAGATTGAACTCTGGCCCATGATCACCTTCAAGCGTGCCAACATCCGCATCTCCCTCTGGTTCACCCTGCCCGTGGGCTTCGCCACCGGCATGCTGGCCGCAACCATCGCCGTGGGCGGCTTCATCGGCGTGCCCGGCATGATCTACGTGCTCGGCGCTTCCAGCCTTGTCGGTTCCGCCACGGAGCTGGTCATCGCCTTCGTCATGGGCCTGGCCGGTTCCATCAACTGGGCCATGCACGGCATGGTGGACATCCGCCTCACCCTTATCATCCTGGCCGGTTCGCTTCTGGGCGTGCAGTTGGGCGCCATAGGCACCACCTACGTCCGTGAGCACATGATCAAAATCGTCATGGGCACCATCATGCTTATCGTGGCCGTCAGCCGCGCCCTGGCCATGCCCAAGTACCTTGCCAAGCTGGGCCTCATGGAAGTGAGCGACTCCGCCGTGGCCCTCATGGACAAGGGCAGCTTCGTGTTCATGGTCATCTCCCTGTTTGTCGGCGCATTCATCATCCTGGGCAGCATGTTCAAGGCCCGCAGCGCTCAGAATAGAGCCGCGCAGCCCCAAGAGGCCTAACATGTCCATCAAGCGCCTTCTCGTGTGTATCGACGTGTCCGAAGCCAGCCAGCACGCCATGAACGTGGCCCTGGACCTGGCCAAAACGGAAAACGCCAGCTTGACCGCCCTGGCCGTGTCCCCGCCCTATGAAGGGGACCTGAGCCTGGTGGGCGTCCACGACCTGGACAGGGTGATGCGCGAATCCTGCGATCGCGCCCTGGGTCAGGCCCGAAGCATGGCTTCCGCCAAGGGCGTAACCGTCAAGACTCTCTGCGAGAAGGGCGACCCCGGCCAAGTCATAGCCGACATGGCCGAGGGTGAAAACGCTGATCTGGTTATCATGGGCATACGCAACACCAGCCCTATGGGCCGCATGCTGCTGGGCAGCGTGACCGCCAGGGCTGTCGGGCTCTCCCGTGTAGACGTGCTGCTGGTTCCCCACGGCGCGCCGCTGAATCTGCGCCGCCTGGTGCTGGCCACGGATGGTTCGCGCTTCTCGCTTCAAGCCGCCGGGAAGGCCGTGGCCATGGCCAAGGAGCACGGCGGAGCCATCGAAGCCTTGTGCGTGCTCGATACTCCCAACGAGTACCTGGCCTTGGCTCCTCAGGCTGCCCAGGAACTCGCCGAGAGTTCGCGCCGCAACGTTGACGAAGTGGTCGCATTGGCCCAAAGCGCAGGAGTGCCCGCCAAGGGTTCCGTCGCCGAGGGCGACGCTGCAGGCGAGATTCTGGCCTACGCCCAGCAGGGCGGGGCCGGTACGGTGGTCATCGGCTCCCATGGCCGCACCGGCCTGCGCCGCCTGCTCATGGGCGGAGTGGTGGAAAAGGTGGTCTGTCTGTCGCCTTTGCCCGTATGGATCGTTATATCCTAGACGCCGCAGTTTCTGGCTGCGCGTCATCAATGAGCCCCGGTCCCTGTGCAACAGGGCCGGGGCTCACTTGCGTTTAGAGCCGATTCGTCCGGCCCTGCCGTACGCCCATAGGGCCATAGGGCCAAGGGGCCGGATAGCCCGGCCCGGCCCGGCCCCGCCAGGGAGGTTCAGAGCTGCTTCCGGCGGGGTGCGATGTTTCAGGGCTCGCCCAGGTAGACGAAGGCGCTCCAGAAGTAGGGGTTGTCCGATCCGTATCGCTCCTTGGTGATCTTTCGTTGATCCAGCATGGCCTGGCGCAGGGCTTGGGGACGGTTCATGCCTCCGGCTGCGAGGTTGTGGTAGAAAGCGGCCATGAGTTCGCCTGTCTCCTTGTCGCGCACGCTCCACATGCTCATGACGATGCCCTCGGCCCCGGCCTGCAAGAGCGCCCGCCGGAGCCCGAATACGCCTTCGCCCGCCAGCACGTCTCCGAGGCCCGTTTCGCAGGCCGAGAGCACCACCAGTTCCGTGCCGTGCAGGTTAAGGTTCAGTAGCTTCTCGGCCGTCACCACGCCCTCGCTTCCACCCTGGCGCAGGGAATTGTTGGCCCCGGCCAAGACTACGCCCGAACGCAGCAGCGGATTCTCTTGTTCCTTGACGGCGGATTTGCCGGGCAGGACGGCTGACCGCGTCTCCCCATCCGGCGCGCCCTGGAGGAAGAACCCGTGGGTGGCCAGGTGCAGCACGCGTGGCTGTTTAAGGGAAAAGAGCGCCCCTTCCAGCGCCTGGGAGCCCAGATACACCCTGGCCTGGGGAAGCTCTCTGGAGATGGCCTGTACTTCCGAGGCCGTGGCAGGCAGGCGCCGGAAAGACTGGCCGCGAAGCTGTCGCGACACGTCGCCCTGACGGGAAGTGGCTATGCCCAGGGAGCGCTCCTGGCTGTCGATCTCTTTCTGTCCCAGGTTGAAGTTGGGGTCGCCGAACAAGGCCGGTTTGCCCGCCTGGGAGCCAGCCGCGCCGAAGCCCTTGGCGTCGAAGCCCAGCATGTCGCGTCCTGCTGACAGGTACGAGAACGAGTAGTCTTCGATGAGGGGCTTGCCTGCGGTCGGGGCCAGGGCCTCGAAGGGGAACAGGTTCAGGTTGCCGTCAGGTGAGAGATACAGGTGGCGAACCTGTCCCAGAGGTTTGCGCAAGGGGGCGAAAACCAGTTCGTACAACCTGCCCGACCATTTGGCCGCTTCGGCGTCGCGGGGTTTCCCATCGGCGACCGTTTCGCGCATGGCCTTGACGAACCCGGCGGCGGCTTCATCCACTTGGGAGGCCGGGCCGAGGTCCACAAGGGCGGGCGTGCCGCCCTGTCCCGACAGCAGCACGAAGGCCAGGTAGCGCTTTGCCTGGTTTTGGCCGGAGGCGAAATCATAGGGCGTGTACAGGCAGAACTCCACCAGGGCCGAGCCCGCCGGAAGAGCGGTCGCCAGACTGGCCGCAGTGGCCATGCCGGTGCGCTTCTTTTTGGCGAAGGCCTGGCTTACGCTGGCCAGGGTGGCTTCCAGGGATTTCCTTTTTGCTTCCAGCGCGGCGATGTCTTTGGCCGGAGCTGCTTCCGTACCACCGGAGGCCATGGACAGTTTCGCCAGGGCGGCCCGCACGTTGGAAAGCTCCTGGAAGTCCTTTTGCACCGCCGGGGGCGCGTCCACCACCATGGCTTCCTGGAACTGCTTTTGGGCTTCAAGCACCGCGCCTTTGCGTTTCAGCCACAGGTTCATGGCCGCCTGCCGGGAGGCCGGGTCCGCCTGAAGCCTCTGGGCCACCAGGGAGAGGGCCGCATCCACCCGGAAGCGGTTGCCGGTGAGATAGAGGAGTTTGCTTTGATCCGAGGCGAAGCCCATCACATGGTCGATGAGCACATCGTCGGTGGCCTGGCCTTTGAGGAACCATTCCAGGGCGCGCTTGTCCCCGCCTTTTGCCGACGCGTCGAGGAGCCCCTGCATGTAGCAGATGTCGGAGTAGCTCTCGGAATCAGGCCCGACGGTTTTTTCAACGATTGCCCTGGCCCTTTCTAAAAGCTTGCGGCCTTGTTCAGGGCGTTTGGCGATGAGGTACACACCGGCCTGATTGCTGAGAATCTTGGCCAGAATGGGGTGTTCCGGCCCCAGCGTCTGCTCCATGATCTCCACAGCCTGGCGCATGTTCTCCTCAGCCTTGGGCAAATCCCCGGCCAGGGCCAAGTCGATGGACATGTTGTTCAGGCGGTAGGCCATGTCTGGGTGCTTGTCCCCCTGTTTCTTTTTGGTCGCCTCCAGAACGGCGGCTCCCAGTTGCAGGGCTTCCTGGCTTCTGCCGGTGCTCTGGTAGATGCTGGAGAGGTTGTTGCGCACCGAGATGATCAGGGTGTGGTCGGCGGGGAGATTCTTTTCCAAAATAGCCAGGGCGCGATTGCTGTAGTCCTCGGCTTGGGCGAAGTCCTTGAGCTGGTTGTAGAGTATGCCCAGGTTGGCGTAGGTTATGCCGGTATTGACGTTGTCTTTGCCCCAGCGCTTTTCCTGGCCGGCCTTGGAACTCTCCAGAAGGTCCCGGGCGCGGGCCAAGTCGCCCGTGTTGATGTAGGTGATGGCCAGATTGCTCTGGGCCGAAGCCGCGCTTTCGCCGCCAACTCCTTCTTTTTTCGTGAAGATCGCCAGAGCCCGCTCGCCCACGGGCTTGGATTCCTCGTAACGGCCCAAGTCGTTGTAGGCCAGCGACAGGTTGGCCA
Source organism: Desulfovibrionales bacterium (assembly GCA_038248065.1). Lineage (GTDB taxonomy): Bacteria > Desulfobacterota > Desulfovibrionia > Desulfovibrionales > Desulfovibrionaceae > Fundidesulfovibrio. Next base: position 40,200 of record JBBRUD010000026.1, read on the forward strand.
GTATCTTGCCCGACATATCCCCTTCAGGGCCGTCAAGGGACTCCGCCAGGGGCAGAAGCGCCTTGAATTCATCGGCGGATTTGGCAACCTGTCCTTCGTGGTAGCTGAGCTCGGCCAGGGCGTACCGGACAAGGAGGACGCTCTTGCTTTTCTCTCCATCCTTTTTCAGGAAGATCGCCAGGGATTTTTCAAAGGCCGACCGGGCTTTGGCGTACTCGCTCAGACGTCGGTAGGTTTCCCCGAGCACCATTGCGTCCACAGCGACCAGCGAGCTGTCGGGGCCGAAGCTTTTTTCATGGTCCGCCAGGGCCTTTTCGGCAATGGGCAGGGCCTCCTGGGGTTTCTGGTCCCGCAGCAGGCTGTAGCTTTTGTAGGTGGAGCAGGACAAAAGGGCCATACCCAAAATGGCGGCGCACAGCGTCAGGGTGATGCAACGCGTCTTCATGGGGGCTCCTCGCGGGGGGAGTTACTTTTTGGACCAGCTTCCGTCCTTGGCCTGCACCCACCAGCCCTTGAGAGCGCTGTCGCGCCAGGTCTGCGCGTAGATTTCTCCAATTTTGGGCAGGTCGGCAGGTTTGATTTTCAAATCCTTGCCCACGGCGGCGTAGAGCGCGCGACGGTCGGCGTTGTCGTCGGCGACGAGCTTGCCTGCCTCGTTGGTCTGGGCGGGGCTCAGTCCTTCAGTTGCTCGCTGGCTCAGATAGCCGTCGTTGCCTATGCCCACGGCCCCCGCGTCGTAGAAGGGTTTAAGCCCGGCTTGGCGGTCCAGTATGGTTTCCATTGCGGCGCGCACGGCGGGGTTGGGCACGCTGTCCACGCGCCGTGGCGTACCGGCCGAGCGGGTGGCGACCATGTTTTGGGAGGAGAATGCGTCCGCCACCAGCAGCTCGGCGCTCTGGGCCACTTCGCTGGCCGGGAAGTTGACCTGGACGGTGGCGCAGGCCGTAAGGGCCAAAAGTGCCAGGGACAATGCGGCAATGCGTTGGGTGTGCGGTTTCATCTTCCCCCCGTGTGTTGGTGCCGTTCAAGGACCTTCGGGCCGGTGCTCAGTAATGTCCGGCTTTCCCCTCTTCGTGCGCCGGTCGCGGATCCGCGTGGCGGTGGAGCAACTCCATCTTCATCTGAAGGTTCGTTTCCTTATTCATTATTTTCTTGAATCGGACAAGCAGATCGGCAAAGGGCATGGCATTTTCCGGGTTGCCGTTGATGACGTCCACCCCGGTCAGGGTTGAGCGCTTCAGAATGTATTCCACCCCCTTCTCGTGATAGAGCCCCCGCACCGTGCACATGGTGCCTTTGAGCCCGATGAGCAGGCCCAACTTGGTATAGCCGAAGTCGCCGAAAAGCTTCAGGGCCGTGCGCGTGGCCAGGCCCAGATCCACGGGCTTGCCTGTGCTGACTTCGGTAAGGGAATTGACCGCCCCCAGACTGATGCGCTGCTCCACGCCCGGCGTAGGGATGGATTCCAGGCGCAGGGTGAAGGCCATGGGGAGAAATCCCCTCATGTGCAGTTCGGACAGGGTGGCGTTCAACCGCCCGGTTATCCTGCCCACCCCGGCCATGGCCGAGAGGGCAAGCATGTCCGCGCCCAGCAGGCCCGCGTGGACACGGAATTGCCTGTCTTCATCAAAAGGCTTGGCCACTTTGAGCCCTTTGATCACCAGATCGCCTCCAAAGGCCTTGGCTGTCAGTTCGCCGTCCACTGCGAGCATGTCCCGGTTGAGGGTGATGGCGTCCCAGGCACCCGAGGCGGTGCTGGTGATCTTGCCCCCCGTGAGACCTGCCATGGGAAGCTCAGACAGTCTGGCCGACAGCCTGGCCTCGAAGGTGGGCTCGAGGGGATGGAGCACCTCAGGGCGGATGAGCGCGAGTTTGCCGCCAAGGACCGTGAAGGTCAGCTGCGGTGTGGCCTCGTCGAAGAAGCGCAGAGAATCCTTGCTCAGGATGACGGGGATGCGCAGGCTCGAAGCCTCCAGCCTTGGCGCACGCAGGTTTTCCAACTGCACCTCGCCTTGTCCGGTCAGCTTGGGGGCTTGAAGGTTTCCTGCAAAGGCCAGCCGCATGGCGGCCTTGCCTTTGAGCGCGATGCCGTGCTCCGCCATGGAGGGGGCCAGGGTTCCGGCCAGGCCTTCCATGTCGCGCAGGGCGATGGCAGCCGAACCTTGCCCTGTCCAGCCCTTGCCCGAGGGGGTAAGGAGTCCCTTGGCCGAGACTTCCGCGAGGGAGGCTAGAGCGGCGGTGCCCTCCATGGTGACACTTTGGCCAAGGACATTCGCAGCGGAGCGTCCGGCCAGTTGCGCGGCCTGTTTAGCGGTCAGACGCGGGGCCAGGCGCAGTGCCATGCGCAGGGGATGTTTAGAAAAATCCACAGCGGAAGTGGGAAGGTGGAGTGCGCCGCCATGCACTGTCAAGGTGGCGGACAGGGAGGAAGGCGCACCCGGTTCCAGCCGGATACCCGCCTTGCCTATGAGTCGCGTCAGAACTCCGGGACGGCCCGGCAGGTCGATGCGCACGTCCTTCAAAAACGCATCCAGGGCTATCGGCACGCCCGGCGCTGCCCCTTCATGGGCTAGGTGCACTTCCACTGTTCCGGCCATGGCAAGGTCGCTTCCGGCAGATCCGGCTGCGCTTTTAGGGGGCTTGCCCCCCTTGGTTCTTGCGGAAAAACCCAGAGCGGCGGCCAGACGGTCCAACTTGAGGGCCGCGTGGGCCGATTCTATGGTAACTGGCCGGTCTCCGGGGGTGAAGCGCATCCGACAGGCCAGGGTACCCACATCCTGTATCTCGGTTTCCAGGCTTGCCGCGCCTGAGACTCCGGCTCCTGTCACCATGAACCCGGCCCCTCCAGAACCCCGGACGCCGGGCAACGCCATGTTCCCGGTCCGGCCACCTGGCGCGGAAAGGAAGCTGAGCCGCTCCAGGCGAATTGAGGGGGCCCGGCCAGAGAGCTCGGTTTCCAGAATACAACCCGGAAGGGTCACATCGTCGCGATGCACGTCGCCGCGCATATACAGTCGCCCGCTGAGCGTGCCGTCGTCAAAACCGGCTTCACCGGACAGGTTGGCCCGCACACCGAGGGAAGGGCTCCACAGGGCAAGCGACGGCAAAGCCAGGGCGGCCCGAAGTCTGAATGGGCCGTCCGTTGGCAAAGTCAGGTTGAAGGAGACAGCCATACGGCCGCCTGCCTCAAAATCCCGGATTTTATCCGGCAGGAGGGGCCGCAAGGCCGGGAGCAGTCGTGCTGTATCCTCCAGTTCGCCTTCAGCGTTCATGGTGATGTCGCCCGCCTGGGTTCTTTCAAAACGGCCTCTGGCCAGGCCGAGGCCGGGCAGGACAAGGGAATCCACATCGACAACGGCCCCGTGCTCCGACATGGATGCCCGAAGGGCGGCATTGGCTTCAAGCTCCGTCACCAGGGCCGTTAGGGCCTCCGGCAAAGGAGGGCCGCTTTCAAGGAAGCGCATTCGGCCCAGGCGCAGAGCCAGCCGCTCCAGAGTGGCTCCTTGCCGGGAGAGGACGGCCTCACCCCCGGCCTCCAAGCTTGCGTCGAGCCCGGCGGCAGAGACCTGCGCCCGGTCCAGTTGGAAGGATATTCTGGCTGACGAAGCGGGAATGTCCACTTGTGCTGTGACTGTCAGGCCGGTTTCAAACGTGACGGGGGTATTCGGCAGGGGAGTGGGGCCACTCGGGTCGTCATGGTCAGGGTGCTGTGCGGTGGTTGGCTCTGCGCTGTTCCGATCCGACATGGAGAAGTCGGAAGATCCGTCATCTCCACGGGCGAGTGCGCCAGAGGCGGATGTGCTGCCAGTTTCCTGAGCTGGCCCGGCAGAGACGGAGGATCCGTCATCACTATGAGCTGGCGTAGGAGTGGCGGATGCGCTGCCTGCGCTATGAGTGTTCTCCGGGGAGGCCCCACGGGCACAGACGCCGACCACCAGACTCCGCAGATCGGGGATGGGCGCGGCAAGGCGCGTCTGCACTTGCGCGTCGAGGGACACTGCGCCGCCGGGTTCCAGGGTGAATGACACGTCTGTGGCGGTGGCCAGACCATCGGGCCATGCCGCGCGCAGGGTTCCCCCACGCACGGTCACGCTAAGGTTTTCTGGCAAGGCGGACAGGGGAGCGTTAGTATTGGCCGGTGCGGAGCCCGGCTGGCCCGGTCGTGCGGCAAGGTCGGCATCCATTTCGGGAGAGGTGAGTTCCAGGTGCCAGGCCGGGGCAAGCCCGTTGTCGGCGGGATTGTTGCGGGTAAGGGAGAGGGAGGCGATACGAAAGTTCAGTGTTCCGCCTGGATTGCCAGAAGAGACCGAAGCGGCGGGGAGGGCCGCACTCGCGGCGATGCCCGAGAGCTCAATCCTTGGAGGGGATGCCCCGAAATCCGCCCTCTGGACCGAGGCCTTGATGCCAGCAAGGCCAAGGGCTGTGTTGACCAGGAACGATCGCCCCGTTGCGCTCGACAGCGCGAGGCCAAACGCTGCGCAGACCAGAACGGCCAGCAGGGCCAGGACGGCAAGAATCGTAAGGCTGGCGCGGCGGGCGGCACCTCGCCGGGGGCTCTTCGGTTCATCTCGCTTTGGGCCGGGGCGTTCCGCCATCACAGTTGTCCGTGGCCGCCGGTTAGGGCGGAGTAAATTTTTAATGGTCAGCTTTCTATTATCATCGCTGCCTCGGCGCGTAAACTGTGATAAGGGGCTTTATCGATGCTCTGCAAAGCAGATGAGCGGACAGCGTTTTCAATTGCAAGCACGGGTTCTTGGTCAGACAGAGTTGCCAGCTGTTCTGGACACAGCCCATATGACAGTGTAGAAAACTGCAAAAGGAAACGGCTCGTGTGTGCTGTGATGGCTTTGGTCGATCCGCAGTTTTGTGGGCATGCGTCGAGCAAGGGAGAGAGCAATGAAGCTGATAAGCATCGCCAGTGTTTTCGCAGTACTGTTATTTCCTAACTTCGTACATGCCATAGCGCTGGAAAAAGGATCCATTGCAATTGTTGCTGACGATGAAAACAACCTGCGCTCCTGGGGCGGTCAGGATTATAAAAATGCCGCAATCCTGAAAGTGTTGAACAAGGGTGACAAGGTTCAGGTTGTTCGTCAGGATGGAAATTGGACTGAAGTTGTCACTGCGGCATTCTCCTCAGGGGAATCACAGAAAGTGCAAGGATGGGTCAATACGAAATGTCTTGTCCCGCGAGTGCAGGTGTTAGCAGATCCTGCAAAGCGTAATGATGTGTATTGCAATTCACAACAAACGCGTAATTTTAGAACGTCTTTGGACAAAAATCATCCAGATGCCGAAGTTGTCCTTGAAGATGTACCTTCACTTTCTGGTGGTGGCGGCAGAATTGCGGTCAAAGATGCGTCAGGAAAGCTGTTGTGGCATGGTCCACTGCGCGACATGGACGCCCTTGACGCCTCACTCGACGAGGCGCTATTCTTCTACTGTGCAGATTTCGGAGTCTACTGGCCTTCTGTCGTTGGGGATATTGATGGCGACGGGAGAGCAGAAATTTTTGCCGCCGATGCGCAATCCGACGTTTCGGTGAGTAGCTTCATGGTGGCCCGCTGGAACGGGGAAGCTTTCCTTCCCATCCAGAGGCACGTCAGCCTGGTCGAGTCGCCGCGCGGATCCGGGCGCTATCCGTATAAACCGTTGAAGGCCGGAGTCGATGGACCATCCGGCGTTGAACGATGGATCATGACGGTGAAGCCACTTGATAGCAAGAGGTTGGCCACTGCATCCATTTTTGAAGAAACGCCTGGAGCCAAAGGTTCACAACTCAAACATGGCGAGGCGCAGGTCACGTTCGACGAAAATGGCGCTACACTGGTGAAGTGGACCTCACCCTTGAAATAAAGAGGTGGAGATACACAGGATTTCGCCAGGAGCCAAAATGAGCTTGACCAGCCCGGTGTCCCCTGTATATCAAAGCCCCCTGCCGAATTGCCAGCGTAGCTCAGTTGGTAGAGCAGCTGATTCGTAATCAGCAGGTCAGGAGTTCGAATCTCCTCGCTGGCTCCACTAGGAAAATCAATGGGTTGCATGCAGTTTTTACCCCAGCATGCGACCCATTATTTTTGCCCAAAAACCGATCTGGTCCCGGAATAGTCCCGGAA
>JBBRUD010000027.1:0-46222 GCA_038248065.1 Desulfovibrionales bacterium
CCTTGCCCTTCTCGCCGGGCTTGTCCCACATGTAGGAGACCATGCCCTCCCCATCCTTCTTGCACACCTTCACGATATCCTGGAACAGCGCCACGCCGGAAGCGTCTTTGAAACCGGAAAGGTCCTGGCCATCGAGATCGGGGCGCACCGGGTGCATCACCATGCGGGCATCCATGTCGTTGATCCAGATATAGTTGCCTTCATCAAAGCTGGCACTCTTGGCCATTTCCTTGATGCGGGCCTGGATTTCCTCCATGGGAAGCTTGCCCTTGTTTTCACGCAGGAAATCGTGAGCTTGGGTATAGACCCGGTCCACAATAAGCTTCAGTTCGTCGCGTTTGCGCTTTTTGAGCGCTTCCTTGTCCTGGGAGACAATATAATAGGAATTGATGACCTCGTAAGCCAGCTTGACGTAATTGCGCCGTTCATTCTTGGCGGAAGCGGTCAGTTCGAGGCGAAGGTCGTTCTCGCTGCGATCCGCGTACTGGTTCAACTGGGAGATCATGAACACCAGCGACGCGGACCCTCCCAGAATCAGTATCAGCACAAACAGGAGGGTCACCTTGACGCCAATGGAAACCTCGGAAAACCGTTTCATCTCCCTTCTCCTTATGAAATGTGCGGTGAGAGCTTCCTACTGGGCATCCATCCCTCTGGGAATGACTTCGCAGGTTCTCCTGAACAGTTCTTCCAGACGGTCCAAGACCGCTTCGGAAAGCCCTTCCCCCCTTTCGGCCGAGGCCTCTGCTTCCCGCGCGGCTTCGCTGAGCAGCTTGGCGCCAATCCCGGATGCGTTGCCTTTCACCCGATGGGCGAAGAGTTTCATATTGGCGAAATCGTCCGCCTCCGCCGCCTTGTGCAACTCCGCCAGGTCCTCTGGAGTGGCTTTTACGAAGGTACGTTCCATGGCCGCCAGGAGCGTTTCCATGTTTTTGAGCCTGGCCAGGGCTTCCTCGCGGTCCAACAGGGGCAATTCCTCGTATTCCAAGCCCGCGCCGCCAGGCTGTCTTCCGGGTGCCTCGAGGTCTTTTCTCCCCGCTGCATGCGGAGAATATTTGATAAGTATCCGTAAAATCTCGTCCAAGTCCACTGGTTTCGTAACATAGTCATTCATTCCGGCGGCTAAAAACTTGCGCCTGTCACCCTCCATAGCCTGTGCGGTGATGGCCACAATGGGAATCGCCGCCTTGTCCATCCCGCACTCTCCCGCCCGGATGGCCCTGGCGGCCTGCATGCCGTCCATCACCGGCATCCGCCCGTCCATAAGCACCAGATCGAAGGTACCCTGGCGCAGGGCATCCAGAGCCAGCGCACCGTTGACGGCGCAGACCACCGTATGCCCGTATCTCGCAAGAAAAGTGGTCAATAATTTCCGCCCTATTTCCTGGTCTTCGGCCAGGAGCACACGCATGGGAACGAGCCTCGCCGCCGATTCAAGGTCGGCCACATGTTGTTTTTCCTCGTCCACACGGTCCTTCCCGGGTATCAAGGGAAGCTTCAATGTAAACAGTGAACCGCCCTCCGGCCGGGAGGTAACCGCAATGGTCCCGCCCAGAAGTTCCGCCAGCTTGCGGCAGATGGAGAGACCAAGCCCGGTTCCGCCGAACTTCCGGCCCACCGTCTCATCCGCCTGCCGGAAGCTTTCAAAGATGGCTACCCGCATATCTTCGGGTATGCCTATGCCGGTGTCGGCCACCTCGAAGGTAGTGACGTGTTTGTAGTAGCGGACGGTGATGGCCACGTGGCCGTTTTCTGTGAACTTGATGGCGTTGGAGAACAGATTGACCAAGATGGAGCGGAGTTTAGTGGGGTCCGAGGTGACGGCGCGGGGCACGTCGTCATCAATGACGACATCCAGGCGGAGTTTCTTGGCTTCGGCCTGAACGGCGAAGGCCGCCACGATATCACGCACAAGGAGCGGCAGATTGAAGTCGATGGACTCCACTGTGGCCCTGCCCGCCTCAAGTTTCGAAAAATCAAGGATATCGTTGACCAGGCCCAGAAGCCCCCGGCTGCTTGTGAGGATCATCTCCAGGAAGCGTTTGGCCTCGCCGGTGGCACCACTGCGCAGGGCCAGATCAGCCAATCCCAGCACGGCGTTGATGGGGGTTCGCACCTCATGGCTCATGTTGGCCAGGAAGGCCGATTTGGCCTTGGTGGCGTCAACAGCCTTCTTGCGGGAGATGTCGAGTTTCCTGGCCGTGAGTTCAAGTTCCTTGTTGGCGGCCTGCAACTGTTCCGCCTTGCTGTGAAGATCGACGCTCTTGTGGAAGAGATCGGCTGTGCGGTCTTTGACAAGCTGCTCCAGGCGCAGATTCATTTCCTGGAGTTCCATTCGAGATTCGATTCGCTCGGCGATACTCCCCAGGTGTTCAGCCACCACTTCCAGGATCTTGCGTTCGTCGGGCGAAAACGGGTCGTGACCGCTGATCGTTCTGGCCAGTGGATACCCCGCTTCTATACGCCCCCGGACTTTACCCCGGACCAGAATGTCCGCTGCAATGGAAGCGCCAAAGGGCGCGAAACCGTCGGAAAGGTACTCGCGCGAGTCGCAGACGATCCGGGCGCAGGCCCCCATATAGGTGAGCACAGAGGCCGTGAGCCCCGCCGCCGTCGGCAGGAGCTGCTCCAGGGTGGTGAAACGCATCTGGCCCAAATGGGAGATGCCGTAAAGGCAGTCGAGCATTTTCACGCGCAGGTCGAGTTCCTCGGTGCGCTTGAGCAACTCGTTGCCGGCCTTTTTGTTGTCGGTAACGTCTCGGATGACGGCCACTACAAAGCGATTACCGGCGCTGTCGATGTAGCGGGTCTTCTTGGTGACGATGATTCGCGTGTCGCCCTGCGCATCGGAGATAACTTCCTCGGATACGTCCTCTTCACCCGTGTTCAATACGGCGTCGTCACGGCTCCAGAAGAAATCCACCTGTTCCGTGGGGAAGAAGTCGTAATCGGTTTTCCCCAGCAAATCTTCGCGGACAACACCCGTGAGGGCGCACATCGCATCGCTGACCAGAATGAAGCGATGGCGACTGTCCTTGACCAAAATGGGATCGCCGATGGAATTGATGATCTTGTCTAAAAAATCCCTGGAAGCGTCCAGATTTTTCTCGGCCAGTTCGCGCCGGGCGATGTCCTTGGCCAGATCGTCGGCCATGGCGTCGAAGGCGTGGGCCAGACAGCCGAGTTCCCCTTCGCCGTAGTCGATGCCGGTACGTGCGTTCAGTTGGCCCCGCCCCATCTGCGTCGCAACGTCGATGATCCGTTTAAGTTTGCCCGCAATAACTATGCGGCCCGCAACCAAAGCCGTGAGCAGGGCGATGCCCGCTGCTATGATGGCCAGAGTGACGTCGCGCAACAACACGGCGTTGGCCCGGCGCAGTACCTCTGCTGCGGGTAGCCTGGCGATGATGAACAAATAGGGGGGGGCGCCGGGATTAAGCGCAAGTTTATGGAAGGCCGTAATACTGCCCGTTCCGTCACCATGCAGAAACAGCTCAACTCCACGCTCGTCTTCCCCGGAGAGCATGGCCATGGTCTGCTCGTCCAGCCGGGAGGTGTGTGGTTTGTCCGCACCGTTTGCGTAGGTAGAATACAGCACTTCCCCGCTGCGGTCCGCCACCTCGAGGGTGGCCACGACCGGGAGAATGTCCTTGAAGAAATCTCGTTCGAGTTGGTCCAGCCTGACCACAGCTGCGTCCATGCCTTGGAAATTCCCCTCAGTCACCAACGGATACGAGAACACCAGAGATCCAGCGTTCTCACCGGCGGCAACCCCGAGGACGGCAAAATCCCGCGATTGAGACAGGCTTTGGAAAACAGAGGTCATCGCACTGTTGATTTGGCCATCTGTCGGCAGGCCGGAAGCGTCTACCGCCCCTTTGTCGTTCAGAAGCAGGATGTTCGAATAGGCCGGGTTCAGCCTGGAAAGCTGGGAGAGCAACTCGTTGCTTGCTGCGGTGCGCTCCTTCACGAAGCGACGCATGACAGACAGGGACACAAGCATCTGGCGCGTCAAGTCGGCTACTGCCCGCTGAACGTCGGCCTCCTGCTCCACCAGGTAAAGAGCCTCGGCCTTGGCCGTGTTCAGGGCGTTTCGCTGGCGCTCGATGCCGTTGTTGATGATGATCCCGAACGGAGCAAGAAAGGACAACAGGACCAGCAGCAGAATTTTCTTCTGGACTGAACCGCGAAGGAGCACTTCCAGACCTGATTTCATGCCGTCGATACCTGCCGGGTCCCGGACGCAATACGGGGGACGCCGGGAAAACGCCGGTACAAGGCGGGAGCATCCAAGCCTCCGCGAGAACCGATTCCCGGCAACTGTACGGAAGCATTACAGTTGCGCGGCAAGTATGTCTACTGTGTTCGCCTCTTTACCCCTGCCTCGACACTTTTTTTGAAAACCGGGCGCGCAGGCGGTCCATGTACAGATAGACCACCGGTGTCGTGTACAGGGTAAGCATCTGGCTGACCACCAGGCCGCCGATGATGGAAACGCCCAGCGGTTTTCGCAGCTCCGAGCCCGCCCCGGAGGACAGAGCCAGAGGCAGTGCGCCCAGCAGCGCGGCCATGGTGGTCATCATGATGGGCCGGAAACGCTGTAGGCAAGCCTTGAAGATGGCCTCGTCCGGTCCAAGGCCCTCCCTGCGCTGGGCGTCGAGGGCGAAATCCACCATCATGATACCGTTTTTCTTCACGATGCCGATCAGCAAAATGATGCCGATGATGGCGATGACCGACAGGTCGGTGCCGCTGAGTATGAGAGCCGTCACCGCCCCGACGCCAGCCGAAGGCAGCGTGGAGAGGATGGTCACGGGGTGGACGTAGCTCTCGTAGAGCACGCCCAACACGATGTACACCGCGGCCAGGGCCGCCAGAATCAGCAGCGGCTGGTTGTCGAGGGCGGCCTTGAAGGCCTGGGCCGTGCCCTGGAACGTGCCCCGTACCCCGGAGGGCAGGCCCGCGCTGCGGGTGGCGCTCTGGATGGCCGCCACGGCCTGTCCCAGAGCCACGCCCGGAGCCAGATTGAAGGATATGGTGCTGGAGGGGAACTGCCCCTGGTGGTTCACGGCCAGCGACGTTGAGGTCTGCTCGAAGTGCGAGAAGGCCGACAGAGGAACCATATCGCCCTTGGCGGAGGGCACGTAGATGTCTTTCAGGCTCTCGGGGCTCTGCCAGAACCTGGGGGCCACCTCCATGATCACGTGGTACTGGTTGAGCAGGGTGTAGTTGACCGAAACCTGGCGCTGGCCGAAGGCATCGTAGAGAATATTGTCCACCAGCCTGGCGTTGATGCCCAGACGCGAAGCCGTGGACCGGTCGACAACCAGCTTCGATTGCAGGCCTTTATCCTGCTGGTCGCTGTTGACGTCGGTGATCATGGGCAGTTCGCGCATTTTGGCCATCACCAGGGGAGCCGCCGCGTAGACCTCCTGGAAGTTATCCCCCTGCAGGGTGTACTGGTAGAGGGCATTGGAGCCGCGCCCGCCCACCCGCAACTCCTGCATGGGCTGGAAAAACACCGGCACTCCGGGCACCTTGGAGAGTTTCCCCCGCAGTCTGCCCGCCACCTGGTCCACCGAGGCCTTGCGCTGGCTGAAGGGCTTAAGGGTGATGAACATCCGGGCGGTATTGGTGGTTGCCCCGCCTCCGCCGCCTCCGCCGGTGAAACCCACGACAGATTCCACGTCCGGGTCTGTCTTGATGATCTCCACCACGGTGGAGAGCTTTTGGGACATGCTCTGGAAGGAGACGTCCTGGGAGGCCTGTATGGCCCCCATCAGCCTTCCGGTATCCTGCTGGGGAAAGAACCCCTTGGGCACCATCGAATACAGCACCACGTTCAGAACCACTGTGGCGATGGTAAGCCCGAGCATCAGGCGTTTATGCCGGATGGCCCAGCGCAGGCTGCTTTCGTAGCGGCTGTTCAAGGCCTTGAAGAAGCGGGCGCTGCCGCGCTGAAAGGCTCCCCTGCCCTCCTGGTTGCCGGTTTTCAGCAGGAGCGCGCACATCATGGGCGTGGTGGTGAGCGACAGGATCATGGATATGAACACCGCCGCCGACAGGGTCATGGCGAATTCCCGGAAGAGCCTGCCCACCACGCCCCCCATGAGCAGGATGGGGATGAACACCGCCATCAGGGAGAGGCTCATGGAAACCACCGTGAAGCTGATCTCCTTGGCCCCGCGCAGGGACGCCTCCAGGGGGGAAAGGCCCCTCTCCAGGTGGCTGGTTATGTTTTCCAGCACCACGATGGCGTCGTCCACCACGAACCCCGTGGCGATGGTCAAGGCCATGAGGGAAAGGTTGTCCAGGCTGTAGCCCAGCAGATACATGATGCCGAACGTGCCTATGAGCGAAGCCACCACGGCCACGCCCGGAATCACCGTTGCTTGGGGCGTGCCCAGAAACACGAACACCACAAGCACCACCAGCAGGCAGGAGACGATAAGCGAAATCTCCACTTCGGTGAGCGAGGCACGGATGGGCGGACTGCGGTCCATTACCGCAGCCAGATGCACGTCCTGGGGAAGGCTGGCCTGCAACTGGGGCATGAGCGCCCGGACGTTGTCCACCGTCTCGATGATGTTGGCCCCGGGCTGGCGCGAGACAATAATCATCACTGCGGGCGTGGAATTCACCACCCCAAGGGTGCGCACGTCCTCCACGGCATCCTTCACCTCGGCCACGTCCGAGAGGGTGACGGCTGCGCCTTTGCGGTAGGTGACGATCACCGGCTCGTATTCCGAGGCCTTGCGCAGTTGGTCGTTAGTGTCGATCTCCCGCGAGGTTGTTTCGTTGGCCAACTGGCCTTTTGGCCGGTTGGCATTGGTGGCGGCAAGCACCCCGCGCACGTCCTCCAGGCTGATTGAATAGCGCGACAGCGCAGCGGGATTGAGTTCCACGCGCACGGCAGGCAACGCGCCGCCGCCCACGAACACCTGCCCCACTCCGTCCACCTGTGCGAGCTTCTGTTGCAGCACTGTGGTAGCCACATCGTACATGCGCGAGCGGCTCACGGTTTCCGAGGTAAGGGCCAGGATGATGATGGGCGCGTCTGCGGGGTTGACCTTGCGATAGGTAGGATTGTTGGGAAGGTTCGGGGGCAGCTGGCTGCGGGCGGCGTTGATGGCGGCCTGAACGTCCCTGGCCGCGCCGTCGATGTTGCGGTCGAGGTCGAATTGCAGGGTGACGTTGGCAGAGCCCCGGTAGCAGGTGGAGGTCATCTCGGTAACGCCTGCAATGCGCCCGAACTGGCGCTCCAGGGGTGCGGCAACGGAGGTGGCCATGGTCTCCGGGGACGCTCCAGGAAGACCGGCGGAAACGGAGATGGTTGGAAAATCCACCCTGGGCAGCGGCGACACAGGCAGCAGCCGGAAACTGATGATACCGGCCAGCACCAGCCCCAAGGTCAGAAGCGTGGTGGCCACAGGCCGTTTGATGAACACTCCGGGGATGTTCATTGCTCAGACCGCAGCCTTGACGCCCCGAAAGCGCCGGGACAGCCTGTCGAAGGCCAGGTAGATCACCGGCGTGGTGTAGAGGGTCAGAAGTTGGCTGATCACCAGCCCGCCGATGATACAGATGCCCAACGGCCGCCTGAGCTCCGAACCCACGCCGCCGCCGATGGCCAGAGGCAGCGCGCCCAACAGCGCGGCCATGGTGGTCATCATGATGGGCCGGAAGCGCAGCAGACAGGCCTGATAGATGGCTTCCTCAGGTTTGTGCCCCTCCTCGCGCTCGGCCTCCAGGGCGAAATCCACCATCATGATGCCGTTTTTCTTCACGATGCCAATAAGCAGAATGATGCCGATGATGGCCAGCACGTCCAGATCCATACCGAAAGCCATGAGCGCCAGCAGCGCCCCGACTCCGGCCGAGGGCAGCGTGGAGAGAATGGTTACGGGATGGATGTAGCTTTCGTAGAGCACGCCCAACACGATATAGACCGTGATCAGGGCGGCCAGAATAAGCAGAGCCTCGTTGGAGAGCGAGGCCATGAAGGCTCTGGCTGTCCCCTGAAAGTCGCGCTGGATGTTGACGGGCATGTCCAGCCCGGCGGCAGTCTGCTCCACGGCCTCCACTGCGTCGCCCAGGGAATGCCCCGGCGAGGCGTCGAAGGACACCGTGGTCACGGGAAACTGGGCCAGCCGGTTGATGACCAGCGGCCCGGTGGTTTCGCTGATGCGGGCAATGGCCGTGAGGGGCACCTGTTTGCCGTCCTGGGAGCGCAGATAGATGGCGTCCAGGGCGGAGGCGTCGCGCCGGAGATGGGGCGCTGCGGCCAGCACCACCCGGTACTGGTTGAGTTCGGTGTAGATGGTGGACACCTGGCGCTGACCAAAGGCGTCGTAGAGGGTGTCGTCGATCTGCTGAGGCGTGATGCCCAGACGGGAGGCGGTGGCCCGGTCGATGGTGATCATGGTCCGGGGAGCCTGGTTCTGCAGGTCGGCGGAGACGCTTTGCAGTTCGGGGCGCTGGCGCAGAGCGTCCACCAATCTGGGAACCCAGGTGGCCAAAAGTTCCATGTCCGGGGCTTCCAGGGTGTACTGGTACTGGGTGCGGCTGACGCGCACGTCCACGGTGAGGTCTTGGGAAGGTTGCAGGTGCAGGGTTATGCCGCTCACCTTGGCCAGTTCCGGGCGCAGGCGCTCGATGACCCTGGTGGCGCTGATTTTGCGCTCGCCAAGGGGTTTGAGGTTGATCTGAATGCGTCCACTGTTGAGAGAGACGTTGGTGCCGTCCACGCCGATGAAGGAGGAAAGGCTTTCCACGGCGGGGTCTTTAAGAATGACTGCGGCCAATTCCTGTTGGCGTCCGGCCATGGCCGTAAAGGATATGGATTGCGGGGCCTCGGATATGCCCACGATGAGCCCGGTATCCTGAATGGGGAAGAAGCCTTTGGCCGACCACATGTACAGCGCAACAGTTAGCCCCAGTGTGCCCACGGCTACGGCGAGGGTCAGGCTCTGGTGTCTGAGCACCCAGCGCAGGCTGACGGCGTAGCGCTCGATCACCCAGTCGAAACCGCGCTGGGTGGCTTTGTGGATGCGCCCCTCCTTCTCGGGAGGAATGTGGCGCAGCAGCCTGGCGCACATCATGGGGGTCAGGGTGAGGGACACCACTGCGGAAATCAGGATGGACACCCCCAGAGTGATGGCAAACTCGCGGAACAGCCTGCCCACCACATCGCTCATGAACAGCAAAGGGATGAGCACCGCGATGAGCGAAGCCGTGAGCGACAGGATGGTGAAGCCGATCTGTTTGGAGCCTTTGAGGGCCGCCTCAAAAGGATCGTCGCCCTGCTCCACGTAGCGGGCCACGTTTTCGATCATGACGATGGCGTCGTCCACCACGAAACCCGTGGAGATGGTCAGGGCCATAAGCGAAAGATTGTTCAGGCTGAAACCCAGCAGGTGCATGGCCCCGAACGTTCCCACAAGGGAGAGGGGCACGGCCACGCCGGGGATGATCGTGGCCGGAAGGTTGCGCAGGAACAGATAGATGACCATGACCACCAGGGCCACGGCCAGCAGAAGCTCGTACTGCACGTCTTCCACCGAGGCCCGGATAGTGGTGGTGCGGTCCGTAAGCACGGAGACGTCCACGCCCGAGGGCATGCTTTCCTTGAGCTGGGGCAGCAGGCGTTTGACCCTGTCCACCACTTCGATGACGTTGGCACCGGGCTGGCGCTGGATATTGACGATCACGGCCGGGGAGGTGTTCGCCCAGGCGGCCTGGCGTTCGTCCTCGACCCCGTCCTCAACCGTGGCCACGTCCGAAACTTTCACCGGCGCGCCGTTGCGATAGGCGATGATGAGGGGTTTGTACTCCTCGCTGGTGAACAGTTGATCGTTGGCCCCGATGATTGATGCCTGTTTGGGGCCGTCGAAACCGCCCTTGGCCTGGTCCACGTTGGCCGCGCCGAGAGCCGCGCGCAGATCCTCCATGGTCAGCCCGTAAGAGGCCAGGGCGGCAGGGTTGGCATGCACTCGCACGGCTGGACGCTGCCCGCCGGAGAGACTCACCAGGCCAACACCCGGCAGTTGGGAAATCTTCTGGGCGAAACGGGTGTCGGCCAGATCTTCCATCTTGGGCAGGGGAACCGTGGCCGACGTCAGGGCCAGCGTCAAAATGGGGGCGTCAGCCGGGTTCACTTTGCTATAGACAGGCGGATTGGGAAGTTCCTTGGGCAGAAAGTTGAAGGACGCGTTGATGGCGGCCTGCACCTGCTGTTCGGCCACGTCCAGGTTCAGGTCCAGGGAGAATTGCAGGGTGATCACGGCACAGCCGCTGGAGCTGTTGGAGGTCATCTGGGTCAGGCCTGGCATCTGGCCAAATTGGCGCTCCAGAGGCGCGGTGACGGACGAGGCCATAACCTCGGGGCTGGCTCCGGGGTAAAATGTGCGCACCTGGATGGTGGGGTAATCCACCTGGGGCAGCGCGGCCACGGGCAACAGCCTGTAGGCCATGGCCCCGGCCAGCAGCACGGCGATCATGATGAGCGTTGTGGCCACGGGCCGCTTGATGAATGGGCTGGAGATGTTCATCAGCCGCCCTGGCGAGCCGCAGCGCTTTCAGTCTTCACTTCCACCTGTGTTCCGTCGCGCAGGCGTTCGGTGCCTTCCACCACGACCTGCTCTCCCTCGGCAAGGCCGGAAAGGATCACGGTCCGGCCTTCCACGGTCTCTCCCGGTTCGATGCGCCGGGCTTCCACCGCTCCGTCCTGCTTCACAACAAAGGCAGTGGCTCCTTGAGGCCCTCGCTGAACGGCAGGAGACGGCACAACCAGCACGCCGGACATGGTGTCGACCAGAAGCCTGGCGTTGACGAACTGGTTGGGAAACAGCTCCCAGCCGTCGTTTGCAAACTGGGCCTTGAGCTTTACCGTACCCGTGGATGCGTCGATCTGGTTGTCCACGGTGAGCAGTTCCCCCTGAGCCAGCTTGTGCCGCTGTTCGCGATCGTAGGCATCAACTGTAATGACGCCGCCTTTCTTCATGCGCGCAAGCACCTGAGGGAGGCTGTCTTCTGGAATGGAGAACACTACGGCTATGGGCTGCATCTGGGTTATGACCACCAGGGTCTGGTTGGAGGCCTGGATCATGTTGCCCGGGTCCACCAGACGCAGCCCAACCCGCCCTGTGATGGGGGCGGTGATGCGGCTGTAGGCGATCTGGAGCTTGGCGTTGTCAATCTGCCCCTGGTCGGTCATGGCCGCGCCCGAGTACTGGTGGACCAGGGCATTCTGCGTGTCCAGCTGCTGCCTGGCGATGGCCCCGGTGGCGATGAGGTCCTGGTAGCGCTTGAAATCCTTACGGGCGTTTTCCAACTGGGCCGTATCGCGGGCCATCTGGCCCTTGGCCTGATCAAGCTGGGCCTGGAACGGACGAAAGTCGATCTGCGCCAGCACATCCCCAGCCTTGACGATCTGCCCTTCCTTGAAGAGTACTTCCGTCAGATGGCCGTCCACGCGGCTCTTCACCGAAACGGTATTGAGCGGAACCACCGAGCCCAGGCCCGACAGAAAGATATCCTCATCCTGACGGACGACTGCGGTTACGGCCACGGGGGTCTTGAAATTCCTGCCGGGGCCGCGTGCCTGCTGCGCGGCCTGGGGCTTGCCCCATTGCCGGTAAGCCAGCATGCCAAGAACAAGGGCGATCATGACGATCACCATGATCCGGCCCAGCCGGAAAAATGGTCTGCCTGGGGGAACGAAGGACATGAATGTACCTACCCTGAATCAAACTGTCGGCGCCGCTTGGAATGAGCCGCATAGCCGCGTGCCCTCGGCGGTATGCCAAGGACCTCAGATCTAGTGACAGATTGGTCAAATGATGTCTAATCAAAGTCTGGACGTGATGGGAAGCGGATTCGTTACAAACGCCCGAAAGCATGCCAGGCACAATGAAAGCGCCCCGCTCCATTCTGGGGCGGGGCGCTGTTCAGTAACGCTCTGCTGTATAAGGCCGGGAACATGATGTTCCGGGCGGTATCTTGTCAGGGCTAAAAGTCTCGTATTCTCGGTGTCCTTTTTTCAGGGCCGGAAACTCATCAGTATCGCCCGGTGACGGTCACTCCGTCTGGTTTGCCTGGGCTGGTGGGTGTTTATCCCCCTGCTTCCAAGGCCTGATGTGGCGCTACTTCTGTCTTGCGTTCTTCTTACCTGAATGACCCAATGGAACTCCCTCCGTTGAGGTTGCTCAAGCAGTCTCCTGGTACACGCTAATTAAATAGGCCGCCTCAGGCGCTTGTCCAGGGGGCGGCGGCACAAAAGGCGAAATACCTCAAAAATGCCGTCTGCGGGAACCCATGGCGTTCCAACATATCCAGACCACCACGATGACGCTCGCGACCATCAAAAAAAACATGACCTTGGCCAGTATCCAGGCGATAACGCCCAGGATCATCAACACGACGAGAAGTTTGAACATGTTTTATGGCTACCGTATATCTCCGTTGGCGAGCAACGGAATTGCGTTGTCGATCGTGCTGTGGACACACCGCTTCGAGAGGCGAACCAGCCTCAAATTCGTCGTCAAAAAAAATGAAACTCAAGCCGTTTGCCGAATGTCGCCAAGTTTTCTTTCACAATGGCTTATGAATTTGAGCGCTTCGCCAAAGGCATTGTTCAAGCTCACGGCATTACGCAAACAATCTATGCATGAAGGCAGATCTCCCTTGTCATAATATACCCGTGCCATATTAAAATGCAAATTTTCGTCAGTTTTATTGATCTCCAGGGCCTTATTGAAAAAATTTATTGCTTCACTGAAATACCCATTCTTCCTAAGACTAACACCAAAGCTGTTAATCTTCTGCATATGAACTTTATTAAAAGCCTCATCAAGGCCAAGCAGTGTATTCAATGTTTGTTTGAGTTTCACGTACTCTTTCTTTTCTGAGTACACCTCTCCAATGCCATAATTTGCATCTATATTGAGATCATCTATCATCAAAGCCTTAATGAAATCCTTTTCAGCTTTATCCAGGTTTCCAGATGAAAACGCATCGATTCCCTGGTCTATTTTCTCTTTCAGAGTTCTCAGTGCCGGGACAGTATGCATTTCATAGTATTTTGGCTCAGGCGTATACGTCTTTACAAAATCATCACACGTTATTATTTTACGAATCCCTGAAGGGACGTGATACCCATTCAGGGGTTGAATCTCAATATCGATAGTGTTCAACTGCCTGCAATACCAATGTGTCACAGTGGCACGGCGTGTTGAAGTTGTACCAGTTCCAACTGTTTCCTCTTTCCCAAACGAATACACGCCAAGTATTGTGGGGTAGTCAGTCATTGTACAATATCCTTGAAGATGCAGTCAGTATTTATTGCCGACGTATCGCGCCTTTGGAGTAGTCCGTGGGCTGAAACAAACTTCTTGCCCCCATCGTCACTCATTCCCCCATGGATCGGTAGGTAGGAACACCCTACATTCATAGAGATTCTTAATTGCTGGAAAACTTTCTCATGCCTTCCGGGCGCGGTCAACCGCCACTAACATTTTTGTAATGACTGGCAATTCCCATCGAAAGACCTTAGCTGTTATGAGGCTGTCCATGGAAGGCTAACGGTGCGTCGTAACATACAGCGTCCACTGGCATCCCTTACCAACGGCGCGTTTGACGGTTGAGGTCTCTCACATTCTCGGAAAGGAAGACGGGCATGGCAAAACAGGTGCTCAAAGAGCTGGTGATCGACCGGAACTGGTGCAAAGGATGCCGCATATGCGTGCAATTCTGCCCCAAGAAGGTTCTGGATCTGGACGGAGAGGACAAGGCCATTGTTTCCCGCCCCTGGGACTGCACAGCCTGCCGCATGTGTGAGCTGCGCTGCCCGGATCTGGCCATCACCGTCATCGTCGACGAATCTGCCGACGACGGGAATGCCGCGACCTGAACCAGTATTCCCGATTAATTTTGCAATCCCGGCTTTCTTCCACGCATACCCTGGAGATGGTCATGAGTTCCACGGTCAAGTTCGTCCAAGGCAACGAAGCCTGCGTCGAGGGAGCCCTCTACGCAGGCCTGGAATTCTTCGCCGGATACCCCATAACGCCCTCCACTGAAATCGCTGAACACCTGGCCGCCCGCCTGCCCAGACAGGGCGGCAAGTTCATTCAGATGGAAGACGAGATTGCTTCCATGTGCGCCATCATCGGGGCGTCGCTCACCGGCTGCAAAGTCATGACCGCCACCAGCGGGCCGGGCTTCTCCCTGAAGCAGGAGGCTTTGGGATATGCGGTAATGGCCGAGATTCCCTGTGTGGTGGTTTCGGTCATGCGCGGCGGTCCTTCCACCGGCATCCCCACCCACGTCAGCCAGGGCGACGTCAACCAGGCCCGCTGGGGCACCCACGGGGACCATTCCATCATCTGCATGACCGCATCCAACAATCAGGATGTGTTCGCCCTCACCGTTGAAGCTTTCAACCTCGCTGAAACCTACCGTACGCCGGTCATCCTGCTGCTCGATGAAATCGTCGGACATATGCGAGAGAAACTGGTGCTGCCCCAACCCGGCGAGGTGCCCCTGGTCGGACGTCTGCGCACATCGATGAAAGAAGGCGTCAACTACCACCCCTACCTGCCCCGTGAAGACGGACGTTTGCCCATGTCCGATTTCGGCGGCGTCCACCGCTACAACGTCACCGGTCTCTATCACGACATGTGGGGCTTCCCCACGGACAATCCTATCGCGGTGCGCGAGTTGCTCAGGCATCTGGTGGATAAAATCGAAATCAACACTGCCCAGATATGTCGGCACAAGGAATTCTTCCTGGACGACGCCGAGTGCATCCTGGTCTCCTACGGCTCCTCGGCGCGCTCGGCCCTGCATCTGGTGGAGGAACGGCGCGCACTCGGCGACAAGTACGGCCTGCTGGAACTGCAAACCCTCTGGCCCTTTCCAGAATCGCTGGTGCGCGATAAGTGCGCCCGGGCCAAACATGTGGTGGTGGTGGAAATGAACATGGGGCAGATCATGCAACAGGTAAAACTGGCCGTGGAAAAACCCGATCGCGTCTACCTGGTCAACCGCTACGACGGCGTGCTCATCACCCCACAGGACATCATGAACATCCTGAGACTCATCCAGGGCAAGGGAGTTTGAGACATGTCCATAAAGCAATACCTCCGCACCCGGTTCTTTCCGCATATCTGGTGCCCTGGCTGCGGCCACGGCATCGTCCTCAATGGACTGCTGCGCTCCCTGGAGGCGCTTGGCATCAATAAAAACAATGTGGTCATGGTTTCTGGAATCGGGTGTTCGTCCCGAATTTCAGGCTATGTGGATTTCCATACCCTGCATACCCTGCACGGTCGGGCACTGGCCTTTGCCACGGGCGTCAAACTCAGCCGCCCGGAACTCAAGCTCATAGTGCCCATGGGCGACGGCGACGCCCTGGCCATCGGCGGCAACCATTTCATCCATGCCGCAAGGCGAAACATCGACATCACGGCCATCGTCATGAACAACCGGGTCTACGGGATGACCGGCGGGCAATACTCGCCTCTCTCGGGAGCCGGAACCACGGCCACCACCGCCCCCCTGGGCAACATCGACCAGATGTTCGACGTGGCGGCCCTGGCCACAGCCGCCGGAGCGACCTTCGTGGCTCGCACCACCACCTACCATGTAAATGAACTCTCCAAAGTGCTCACACGGGCCATCGAGCACAAGGGATTCTCTGTCGTGGAAGTTCTGAGCCAATGCCCCACCTATTTTGGCCGCAAAAACAAACAGGGCGATGCGGTGGAAATGATGGAAGGATACAAAACCGCTACAACCAAAATCGGCTCCAAAGCCAAGGCGGAAAATCCTGACCTGATCGAACGGGGAGTCTTTGTGGAAAAAGATTCTCCAGAGTACTGCGAGGAATACGCCAAGATCATCGGCAAGGCGCAACGGCAGGCCAAGGCCTGATCACGGTTGGCTTCAGCGAGGAGTCCGAAATGGATAACGGCAGATTGGTATTCACGGGGTCGGGTGGACAAGGCGTCATCACCGCAGCCATTATCCTGGCCGAAGCTGCGGTACTGCACGAAGGCCTGGAGGCGGTACAATCGCAGTCGTACGGCCCCGAAGCCAGGGGCGGAGCCACGCGGTCGGACGTCATCATCTCCGATGCGCCCATTCGCTACCCCAAAGTGCAGCAACCCAATGTGTTGGTGTGCCTGACCCAGGTAGCCTACAACAAGTACTCACCCATCATCCGGCCCGGCGGCCTACTGATATCCGATACCCGCTTCGTAACCATCCAGCGCGGCGTTGACGCCCGACACGTTGAACTGCCCTTGTATAAAGCCGTGCTGGACACGCTGGCGCAACCCATCGTGCTCAACATCGCAATGCTTGGTGCCCTGCTCGGGCTGACCAGCTTGCTGAAGCCGGAATCCGTCATGACCGTACTTGGCACACGGGTTCCACCGGCCTTCTTGGAAGTCAACCGCCGGGCCATGGACCTTGGACTGGAACTCGGAGCCACTGTACGATTATAACCCTTTGCGCCCCACCTTTCGAAAATGAGTTCACTGGCGATGAATGTACATACGCCGCTGGATGGATATTTTCCATCATCACCATCCTCCTCTTTGAGAATATGAAATGATATGCATTTTCACTTTTGCGCTAGCCCATTGCACCACATTTCAAGACTACACATGCTTACAAGGCACATTATTTATGCATTAACCAACATACAGACCCCACATCAAACACCTGTCTTAATATTTGGAGACTTGAAATCGGTGATTCCCTTTGCTGTATAAATTTGTTAAAAAAAAGCCGGGTCGGGGTTCAATCATAATCCAAAATCCCCTCTGGGGCTTAGCGAGTGGCAAAAGGAGCACGGGGGCATCCCTTATCCCTTTTGTTGCAATTTGATATTTTTAACAACGCCACGAGGTTATAATGCTTTTCAAGCTACTATTCGCCTTCGGATGTTTATCATTTCTGTGTCTCGGAACGCTTGCCAACATATATGCCGAAGAACCTGCAACGTATGTTGGCACAGAGAAATGTAAAGATTGCCATCAGGATCAATACGATAAATTCAAAAAGTACTCAAAAAAGGCAAAATCGTCACACTCCGTGAGTATAATGGCAAAAAAACTCACGGTTGATGAGCTGAAAGAATGTTACTCCTGCCATGCGACCGGTTACGGAAAACCTGGTGGTTTTATAAGCATGGAAAAAACCCCTCATCTCGCTGATGCGGGTTGCGAGGTATGCCACGGTCCAGGTTCAAACCATGTCATAACCCAAGACCCCAAGTCTATAACGCGAAAAATGTCTATAAACGATTGCACTGTATGCCATAACAGTGATCGCGTGAAAGCCTTTGGATTTAAACCTATCAAGTTTGCCGGAGCCCATTAGTAATCAGGATAAAGGTGTAGTACGTGATCGCAAGAATTAGAAGTTCCATCAATGCGAAGGTATTCATCCTCGTCAGTCTCACGGCTGCCCTGTTTCTTACCGCACTCCTTGCCGTTTCCATCGTCTTGCAGAAAAAAGGGATACTTGAAGAAGTGCAACTGGCGCAGTCCAGGCTTGAGCGCATGTCCAGACTGGTCATCTGGACCCCCATGACTGAAGGCAACGACAAACTCACTCGAAAGATGTTTGAACAGATCGGCCAAGAGTTTCGCAGGGTAAAAGTTTTCCTCTGCGACTTCACTGGATCAATCACCTACAGCACGGATAAGTCTGCGGAAGGTAAAAACGTCGAAACATTTTTCATCGATAAAAAGATCGCTGGCATTGTAAAATCTGCCTTAAGTAAAAAAGGATCTTACAGCGAACTGATAGAAGAAAGCTCACCACCTCTTTATGTTGAAATAAAAACAGTACCAAACAGCCCAGAATGTTATCATTGCCACGGCAAATCACAGCCATTACTCGGGGCAACAATTCTCGTTTCGAACATACAATCCAGCTTTGAAATGATTAACTCTTTTCAAAATACTACGGCAATAATATCTGTTGCCATGTTGATTGGACTGCTTACAGTCTTAACTTTATTTATCAAGAAAACGGTTCTCCAGAAAGTTATAAGCATCACAACGAAAACTGACATTGTCAGTTCCGGTGATTTCAGCGTTGTATTTGAATCCGCTGGAGACGACGAGCTTGCCAAACTGTCTACCAACTTGACACGCATGATCTCGACCATCAAGGATCAGATGGAGTATCAAAAGGGAGTTCTTTCAGGCATCTCACTTCCATTATACGTCACGGACCGCAACTCCCGCATCACGTATGCCAATACCGAGTTTGCAAACCTCATCGGCATGAAGCAGCTTGAAGTACTGGGACTCGACATCTCCGAAGCGGTCTATGGAGAACTTCGGAAGGAATCCAATTCCACCAAAGTTCTTTCCGAGAAATCCTCCTTGAGCGGTCGCCTGATCGTCACACGTGGAGGGTTAACAATACCCGCCATCTACAATATCTCCCCACTCTTTGACTCCAGCGGAGAGGTCATTGGTGTCATTGGGCTGCTGATCGACGTATCGAAAGAGGAACGAGATCGTTCCCAGATAGAAAATCAGCGCGAAAATATTCTCATTGTTGCCAAAAAAGTTACTGATCTTGCCGTTTCTGTCTCTGACGAAAACAGACAAGTCCTTGAAAGGGTTCAAACTGTTAATATGAATATGACTGGCGTGGCTTCAAGAACCGAGCAAGTTGCCAGTGCCATGTACGAGATGAACGCTACTGTTTTTTCAGTCTCCAAAAATGCCAATGAAACCTCCACCAGCGCCGAAAACGCAAAAGTAACCGCTCTGGAAGGTGGCAAGATCATCGACCAAACCATAAACGATATTCAAGCTGTTTCTGCTTCCAGCCAGGATCTTTCAAAGTCTTTGGACAGTCTGTCGATTAATGCCCAAGATATTGGCAGAATCATGATCACAATTAACGACATTGCCGACCAGACAAACTTACTGGCCCTCAATGCAGCCATTGAAGCGGCAAGAGCAGGCGAATCTGGAAGAGGCTTTGCTGTGGTTGCCGATGAAGTGCGTAAGCTTGCTGAAAAAACAATGTCTGCAACCAAGGAAGTTGAGAACTCTATCCAGAAAGTCCGTACAAGTGCTGAACAGTCCGTCGTTGAAATGGCAAAGACCAATGAGATGATCGAAAAGACATCCCTGCTTGCAAAAAAAGCAGGCAGCAGCCTACGTAGCATCCTGGAACACTCCGGCTCCATTGCTGACATGATCAGAAGTATTGCCACTGCTTCAGAGCAGCAATCAGCAACTTCCGAGGAAATAAATTCAAGCACCAGCGCCATCAACCAGTTAGCTAAGGATACCTTGGCTGATTTGAATTTCGCTGCATCCGAGCTTCATAAAGTGGCAGAACTCTCTGAAATGCTTAAAGATTTAGCGTCTGAATTCGGTGTCGACCAACCCGGTGAATTGCAGTAAGTATTTATTCTGATTTCTCGGTAGCGCCTGGCCCTGCCATGATTATTTGAAAGTCAAACGTGATAAATATACTCTTGATTTGAGGTGAACCATGTCGAGACAAGACATCTTACTTGAGTCAGGCACCAATGAATTTGAAGTCGTTGAATTTTTTATTGATGAAGAAGACTCCAAGTCTCCCGAGGGCTTCAAGAGAACATATTATGGCATGAACGTTGCCAAGGTTTTGGAAATCATCCGCCTTCCAGAACTCACGGACATGCCTGATGTGTCCCACCGGTCGGTCATGGGAGCTTTTGATCTCCGCTCCGAGATAGTCCCCTTGATCGATTTAAGTGTCTGGGTTGGAAAAGAACTGCTGTCTTCTGGTTTGCACAAAGTTATTGTCACGGAGTTCAACCAGGTAATCACCTCGTTTCTCGTCTCTGGAGTGACCAGAATTTATAGGATCAGCTGGGACCAGGTAAAGGCCCCCAATGTCCAGTTGTCGTCGCTGACATCCAACTCCATTACTGGAATTGTCAGACTTGAAGGCAAGATCGTCTTTTTGCTTGATCTTGAAAAGATTGTGGCCAACCTTAACGAAAAACTCAATGTCGAGATAACAACTTCCGAGGCTACGCAAAGGGAAATTAAAACCAAGGAGTTGAAAGCCCTCATAGCTGACGACTCTGCCATGGCTCGCAACATGGTGTTCACTATGCTCACCCAAAGCGGCTTCTCAGTTGTGCAGTTCGAGAACGGAAAAGACGCATGGACTTACCTTGAAGAGCTGAAATCCACAGTAGCAGCAGCCAATGGCACCATATCTGACTATCTCAATGTTGCTGTCCTTGACATTGAAATGCCACAAATGGACGGACATCACCTTACTAAGAGGATAAAAAGCGACCCTTTGCTGAAAGATATCCCTGTTCTGCTTTGTTCTTCTATCATCACGGAAGGGCTTTACCACAAAGGACAATCTGTCGGCGCTAATGGTCAGATATCCAAGGCCAACATGAACAAGCTTGTTGATAAAGTTATGGAATTAGTTCGTCCCAGTTAGTATTATACACTCGATGATTCGTTCCGATGCAGCGCCAAGGATGGCGTTGCATGAATTTTCCCTGCATACTTTTGCAGTGCCTCCAGATATTCTTCTGAATAATCCAGATAGAATGCCAATCCCTTGGAAAAATTCTTCCCCAGAAGTCCATCCAAGAATAATTGGCTGATTTCGCGCTTGCGCAGCAGTATATACTGTGAAAGAAGAAATATCTTCCGCTCTTCAGGTTTCATCTCTCGCAGAATTGCCTTCAAAGCGCTCCTCCCACGCGGTTGACACATCCAGAAGCTTAGATAATCCAGAGAATTGACTATAACTGCGCTCTCCAACTCTTTATGGTCCTGGCTCAATCTACTCATGAACTCCTTTGGCTGTTCAAGCATCCGAAGCACATCGAGCTTTGGAAACAGTATCTCCAGACGTTCCTGAACGGAAAGCATCTGCTCAATTTTAGCCTTATAGTCAATAATCCTCTGTTTCATATTATTTTCTCGGTCAGCAAGACCTTCTATTACCCCTGCAACACAGTCAGATGCAAGTTTAGAAATAACTGCTGCCCACTGTTGCAGTGCAATTCCTGCCCCTACAGGATCACTCAAAGAGAGCATCCATCCGATGCCAGCACTGAAGGCCATAGCCAACGGTATTGAGAGCACGCTGCGGAAGAGGTTCCAGAATGCTGCTTGCTTGGGTAGTCCGCGCGCCAGATTATGTCCTGAAATATAACAACCGTTCACCAGCCCCATTATCGTGTAGAGCGCTGTAGCGTTGGTGATGACGGTAATACCCAATCCATGATCCAAGAGAACTGTTTTAACGAAATAATCCAACAATGGAACGGAAAGCCCTGTGTAAAGCAACGACTCTGCCAAGCGCCCCCAGCTCACATAATCGTTCCACTTCAAAAGCGGAGTGCGGGACACCCCTCCCCCGCCAAGTACGGATTGGATGATATTACGCAGGCCGGTTATGCTGAACCAAATGACGGCGCCAAAATACTGAAGGACCCACCACTCTTTAGTGAGCATGAAAGAAAGCATTGCAGGGATAAACCCCATCAGCACCTTCAGCGTATTCTTGACGTGGCTGTTGAGGTATTCCCAGGGAAGTTCCGATTTATACCGTGGTTTTGCGCGTCTTTCCAGAAGCAACTCGTTGCCGCAGCCTTTCTGCACCCCTCCCAGAATTATGAGATTGCTGTCTCCGTCAGGCGTAGGATAGATTTCGCTGCGAAAAAAATCCCGACGAGCTTTGTATCCCAGGAAGCGTAACGAGGGAAACCTTCGAGCAAACCCATACACGGCGTTCAACCCCGCATGCGGGCTTTCTCGTGGCTGAAAGTGCAATCGGGGTTCAAGGGACATGCCCACCGTCATATTCTTTTGCATTCTGCCCGCAGCCTTCACTGCCGCCTTCTGGGCCGCCGGGGACAGGGTCTCCTTGGCCACCACGCCCATGCCGTGCTGACGGCAGGACTGTCCTGTGGAATCGGAACCGATCGACGAACGCAAAGGCCGCTTGCGATAATGCTCATGGAAAGTGAATATGTTCTCCAGGATGGCTGAAAACTTCTCCTTGCGCGCCACAGCCTGAGATGTCACATCAAGTTCAAGACCTGCAAGCAGATCCATTATCCATCGTTTCAGCGGGATGACGCTTCTAGAGTTTATAATGTGCAAAAGTTCTGCTGCACGCGCACTTTCATGCACAGATCCCAATGTGAAATTTTTGAGATTCACCACTTCCAAATGAGTGATCCTTCCATCGGCATCAAACAGCAGTTCCAGTACATCCTCGCAGGTAAGCCCCTGAAGGTTAAGGATGAAGCGATTACCAACCCGCAGTTTCAAAATGTCGTCTATGAGTTGCGAAGGGGTGCACACTGGACAGTACAACGCGCTTGCGCCATCATCGTTTTTGGGAACTGGAATATCAGGTGATATCAGAGTTTCCAGATAGTCTTCCACTACGGATTCCGCATCGAGGTAATTCATCTCTTCTACAAACTCTTCAATATGCCGCTTTTCCTCCTTGTCAGCACTGTTGTATTCATCCTGAAGCTGAATCACACGCTGTTTGAAATGCGGCAAGATATGTGAGTGGATATGTTTTCCGAGATGCAAAAGAGACGCCTGCCCTGCCCCAACGGACCTAAAAAAACCTTCGACAGTCAATGGTTCCATGGAAATGCCATAGTAGGCATTAAAGTCATGAAGGATATTGGCGTTGAATTCCCTCAGTACGTGCAGTATCTGTTCTTCTTGTAATTTTGAGAGGTTACGTCCATCTTCCATAAACGTGGCCATGGAAGGTTCGCGCAAAAAATTCAGAAAATCCTCCGCACCGGAAAACCCGCGCGGCACCCAGATAAGCTTTACCCGTTTATCCTGGAAGCGGGCATGAAACTCGATGCCGATACGCACAGTAATTCCCATAATTTCCGCAGCCTGAAGCAGTTCCTCGGCCACGTCGGGGAGCACGAAGTTGTAATAGATAACAGTTAAACTGCGAATGCCTTTGATCCAGGCATCCATTATAAGGTGAGTGGCGGATTTTCTCCCCTTGGTGTTAGCGTCGTGAACGTGGTTGTCGAAACAAATCTGCACCCAGTCCTCGGGCATAGGGACCAGATGATAGCGTTTGAGCTGGCGTGCGATGATACGGGGCTTGCCCGTGGCGGCCATTCGGAAATCGTGTGCCAGTTCGAGCTGGCGTTTTTCATCACCACGGCTTCGCACCAGTTCTTTCATGATCTGGAGCAACACCCGGGCTGTGTTGCGCCGCAAATAGGTGACCGAGGCGTTCAGGACCTCACTGTACAAGGCACGAAGGGCCACAATGCGGTCACGAGCCTTGCCCAATTCCAGCGAGCCCAGCAGATTTGCGGCCGCATAAGCGATGCGCAGTCCTTGTGAAGCCGCCATTTCATTGATGCCACGGGAATGCATGAAAGGGGTGAGCAGATGTTTGAACGCGGAATAATCTTCCCGGCTCAAGACGTCGTTGACGATATTTAGCAGAGCGTAGTCTTTGCTATCAAAAAGCAGCCAGTCCTTAAGTTTCTCTTGAACGGATACCATCGGCACCTGCCTGACGTTTTGGGCGTAACCCCATGATGTCAAAAACAATCCATCTGAATGTGTTCATTGTCAAGTGTGATGGTGCCGGTGGGTGTTTGGCCACGCGGAACTTGCTATTTCTCCGGCTATAGTCGAAACTCTTGAAAACGTTCTACAAAAACACACCGAGAATATCATGAGTAAAAAAGCGCCTGCCGTCGAAACCGTCAATGCCCTGCTCTCCCCTTTGGGACTGAAAGTAACCCACTCCCACGAGGAAATTTTTTTCGTGGAGCACAATCTCTTCATCGTTCTGGCCTCAGACGAAGAGGACATGATGCTCCTGTGCTTCAACCGGGAATGCGCCCCGGATAAGGCCGCCCTGGCCGTGCTGACCCTGTTCGCCCAGGCCGACGAACTCGACTTGAACCTTGGCCTCTGCGGTTCGTATGTCATGGAGAGTCTGCCAGGCGAGGAAATCAAAATGCACTTCCACCCGCAACAGACGGTCAAGGAAGAACACGACGGGATGGGGCCAGCCCACTAAGCCCCCCCCTAAGTAGCGGCTCTGCAAACTGCCCCCCATTGCGCTCCCTGTGCCTAGGTGGTTGAACCTATTTTGCCCTGAGCGCCTTTGTGCAGTAGCGGACGTTGAGGGCTTAATCCTGCCGCCTAAACGCCGGGACAGCCAGTTCACGGTCAATGGCATCCGGGTCGTCGGCCTGAAATCGCACCAGATTGCGCAGATGCATGAAGGCTGTCTCGTCCATTCCGACAAAATCAATGGCCATTCCTTGAGCGTCACAGCGGACGATGTCGGCCTCTATTTGGAAGCTCAATGCGTTGTTGAGGGAGAACGTAACGACGCACGCCCGTTTGCCGACCAGACACGTTTCGGCATCGCAGAGCATGCCCTTCAGGCTCAGGTTGCGGGTTCGCACCGTATATTGTGCGGCTTCGTCCGGCAGGGTCACTACGGCATCGAAAACTGCAGCCACCCGGCTCCGCGTTCTTTTGTCATCCGC
This sequence comes from Desulfovibrionales bacterium, assembly GCA_038248065.1. GTDB lineage: Bacteria > Desulfobacterota > Desulfovibrionia > Desulfovibrionales > Desulfovibrionaceae > Fundidesulfovibrio. The sequence goes on from JBBRUD010000027.1 coordinate 24,578, forward strand.
CATCTGGTCCTCCTGATTGCGCCGGCCATTTTCCATAAGGCCTTTCCCGACCGGACACTCACGGTGCATACATGACCGCTAATCCAGCCGGATGCAAGAGCGTACCTTTGTGGAAATCCTTCTTCATCTTGCCACCCTCCTGATTGAATGGGTATTTTCGCTCCCCCCCCCCTTTGACCGGGCTTTCGCTCAAAAGATGCGCTCCATACCGCCATCCCCTTACACCAGCGGGTTCAGGTATCCCAGTGGGACCAATCCATGGACACGGTGTTGCCCATGAGCCTCCTTGCGTCGCTATCCCGTCTTTAAGGGAATTATGAGGTCAAAAACTGTTCCTTGAAACGTTACTATCATGTTACTTGAAATGGTTTGTGCCTTTGAAGGCGTGCCCAAGGCCGAAATTAACCGAACTTTGCCCATGGTGCGCTCCGATCTGACGAGCGAACGCACCTATGGTAACCGACGGGACGCCCCTGGCGACTTACCTGCTGCATCATCCGCAGAAACACCCAAGCAATACCTGGAGGGAGGAACCATGAGCATCAATCGTCGAAGCATGTTGGGTTTTATGGGTGCGGCAGCCGTCCTGGGCGGCCTGGCCGGCGGAGGCTCTCCGCTGAGCGCCCAGCCCCCCATGAGCGCGCTGGAGTGCATTCACACCCGGCGCTCCACCAGAAAATACCTGGACAAACCCGTGCCGGATGAACTGGTCACCGAGTTGCTGCAAGCGGCCATGACCGCACCCTCGGCACATAATGAACAGCCTTGGCGGTTTCTGGTGGTCAAGGATCGCCAAATGCTGGAAAAAGTGGCCGCGGCGAACAGCAATGCAGGCATGGCTGCCAAGGCCGGGGTGGGCATTCTGGTCTGTGGCGACCAGGCGTTGGCCAAAAGCAAGGAGATGGTGCCGCTGGACTGTTCCAACGCCACCATGAGCATCCTGCTTGCGGCCAACGCCTTGGGCTTGGGCGGCGTCTGGACGGCCTCCTATCCCGAGGCTGGGCGCATGGCCAACTATCGAAGCTTGTTCGGTATCCCGGAAGCAATTCTGCCCTTTGCCTTTGTCTGTCTAGGATGGCCTGAGCAGCCGGGCAGGCGTGAGGATCGGTTCAAGAAGGATCGTGTGAAATACGACCGTTGGTAGAACAGCTGGTTCCATTCGAGGAGGCCACGCCACCCCGAATGGAACCAGCGCCTATTTGATCTTGTACTTCACCAGCACAACATCGCCGTTGTTGGCGTCGATGATGCGCACAAAGTACTTTACATCGGGAGCATACCAGAGCCGGTACGTTCCACTCCAGCCGGAATCGCTTGATTTCTTGACGCGAATGACAAAAGCCTTGAACGTCCCTGCCGGTACGGTGATCTGTTCAGCCCCCTCCACAGTGACCACATTGGTGTAATTCTGCGTTCCTTTCGACGTGGTTGCCGTCTGTTTAAAGGCTCGCTCCTCACCAAACACCAAGGGAAAGAATATATAAGCGTCCTTCCCGGAGTTGACGCTGTATTTCAAAATGCCGCCCCGGCTCTCCTTGATGGAAAAATCCGCGTGCAAGCGAGCGGTTTTGTTCGGGTCGCTGTTGCCAATCAGCAGAATTTCCTCACCCGCATGGACCACGGTCATAATGTCGGCCAGGGCGAAGGGGCTGCGATTCCTGGAACTGAACTCCCAGGTATCGCCCGCTGTCCAGTGCGGCTGCTGGGCAGGGGGCAGCCCCCCTGCGATGGGCGCGGTTTTCGCGGAGCATCCCCCAAGAGCCACAGCCAAGGCCACCAGGACGAGCAGGTGGAGGTAAGAGCACACGGATTGACGTCTGGGCATCTATTCGCTCTTCTTTTCCGCAGCCTGCTCTTCGGGAGTCATGTTCCAGAAGGGCATGCCGTCTCTGGTACGGCGGAGTTTCAATTCCACGTCTTCATCCTTCTTCACCTTAGACGCCATCACCACTTCTTTGCCGCCAACGGTGGCCCACACGCCTACAATTTTGACGGAATCGCCCTTCTTGAGGCCAATGGCCGTCAGATTCACCGTTTCCTTGGGGCCAAGGTGCACGGTTTCGGCTTTGTTGTCCTTTTTGTCGCGCACAATCAGACCAACTCCCGGAGCCATGCCGGGCATGGGGGTGATATCGACGACATCTTCCACGCGGCCCTTGAAGGAATCCGCCTCTTTGGGATCGTAATGTTTGTCATACGCCCCGCCCTTCTCCCAACCAGTGATGACGGGCTTATCTGCGGCCATGGCTGTAGCGCACAAGACCAAAACGGCCAATGCGCTAAACCATACTATACGAACACGATTATGCATGCAGTCCTCCAGAACATGATTTATGTCAGAGTGCTTTGAATATACCGCTGGAAGACGGCTGTAAAGGCGTCCCTGAACCAGCGCCCCGACTGGCAAACAAATGTTGCCGTGGGGGCACGTCTGCCCGTTTGAAAAACTTGCCAACGGAACCGGATTTCTCTACTATCCCTTCCTTCCTGCCGGAGAGGTACCGAAGTGGCCGTACCGGGCTCGACTCGAAATCGAGTTGTGGGCTAATAACCTGCACGTGGGTTCGAATCCCACCCTCTCCGCCATCTGACAATCTGTCCTTGTCTCATACTGTCTTGAACATGCTGAAATTATTGATAAAGGCTGGAATTTACGTCCAGCCTTGTCTTTTCCTGTCCGTTGACGTTGCCCATATTGCCGGGTAGTTTGCCGGGTACTTGGGGACGGCACGGCAAAAAGCCGGGTAACAGTGGAAGCCGCGCCCCGCCTTACCTCCGGGGGGTGAATGATGCCATTGACCGAAATGCAGGTGCGGAACGCCAAAGCCGGAGAAAATGACAAGGTTGTCCGGCTTCCAGATGAACGCGGGCTGTATCTTGAAGTCCGGGCCGGGAAGAAGGGCCAACTGCGGAAGGGGTGGCGGTTCCGCTATGAGTTCCAGGGGCGTGAAACGATGCTTTCCCTTGGCGTCTATCCAGACGTCAGTTTGAAGGACGCCCGCATACGCAGGGATGACACCCGCAAGCTGATTGCCAACGGCATTGATCCCAGCGCGGCCCGGAAAGCTGATAAGACCATTGTCCAGGCCAATGCCGAGACGTTCGAATTCGTGGCCCGTGAGTGGCATAAGAGCCATCTGAGCAGGTCAAGCGAATCCCACGCAGCGGAAATACTTCATCGCCTTGAGCGCGACGTTTTCCCGTGGGTGGGTTCAAAGCCGGTGCGTGATGTGACCGCGCCCGAACTATTAATGGTAGTGCGCCGGATTGAATCCCGTGGCGCTGCTGAAACCGCCCGGCGTGTTCTCCAATACCTTTCCCGCATAGGACGATATGCCGTTGCGACAGGAAGGGGTGAACGCGATCCGGCGGCGGACCTTAGAGGCGCACTCCCGCCAGCAAACAAAAAACACTTCGCCAGCCTTACCGAAGCAAAGGACGTGGCCGCCCTACTCCGGGCAATTGATGGCTACCAGGGTAGCCACATAGTCCGTTGTGCCTTGCGCCTTGCCCCTTTGGTGTTCGTCCGCCCTGGTGAACTACGGAAAGCAGAATGGTGCGAGTTTGACTTAGAGGGGGCTGAATGGCGCATACCCGCCGCCCGGATGAAGATGAAAGAGCTTCATATCGTGCCACTGTCCCGGCAGTGCATAGAAATAATCCGAGAGCTTCAGCCATTGACCGGCACGGGGCAATACTTGTTCCCAAGCGTTCGCAGTGTCGGGAGGCCAATTTCAGACAATACCCTGAATGGAGCCTTGCGGCGGCTGGGCTTCACCAAGGAACAAATGTGCGCCCATGGCTTCCGAAGCATGGCGAGCACCATGCTGAATGAGCAGGGATGGAACCGGGATGCCATCGAAAAGCAACTGGCGCATGGTGAGCGTAACGCGATCCGGGCGAGCTACAACTTTGCGCTGTACCTGCCTGAGCGCCGCCGAATGATGGTGGCCTGGTCAGACTACCTGGAAGCCTTGAAGGCCGGGGCGCGGATTACCCCAATTCACGCCAGTGCGTGAACCGCAAGCACAACATTAACTTCTCCATAGGGCGGCTTCCTTTCACCAGGAGACCGCCCTTTTTCATGCTCGAAACCAACTATTTTCACTTTTCATGAAAATAGGTCGTAAACGCTCTACCATAAAAGAAATTTTGTTGTTTGTTGGCCCTTTTATGAGATTGGCGTCAAACTCAAAAATAGCCTTTGACATAAGGGAAAAACACGAATTGCCAGGGTCTACCGTCAGGACTTGGCATGCATATTGCCTACTATTGTCAAATATCGGCCATAACCGTATCCGCTTGAGCACTTCCCCGGAGGTGCGACATGCACAGCAACATTGACGGATTTTTGAGAGAAAAACAGGTTTTGGCCCTTATACCTATCAGCCGCGCAAAGTGGTGGTCCGGCGTAAAGAGTGGAAAATACCCCCAGCCCTTCAAGCTCGGACCCAAAACAACTGCCTGGAAAATGTCAGCTATTCGCGAACTGGCGGCAAGTTTTCCGCAGGCTGGTGCGTAGTGGAAGCCGCAAAAAATGAAAGGGCCGAGGGTGGAGCCTCGGCCGCTTTCAAAATAGAACCAATTTTGTCCGCTGTGCAACTTCCCGATAATGTGGAGGGGGCGAAGAGTCAAGCACTCTCCCTCGAGGTACAAAACTGGCTCGACCTCCACACGCGCCACATACTTCCCGGCACGGGCGGCGTGTTCGCCTGGACGGCAGACCCTCCCCGCACATGGCATTGGTGCGAAGGCCCGGCCATACGGCTGTCGGCCCTCGCGGCTCAGGGTGCAATGTACTCAACAAACATGCGCTTCGCCAGCGAGCCCCTTCCAGTAACCGAGGAAGGGCGAGACAGGCGAAGGCTGGCCCCAAAGAAATGGGGCCACTTGACTGTTGACCTCGATGGCCCGGAGGCTCTGTCAGACCTACGGAAATTCTTGTTTGACGTTGTGCCGTCGTGGGGCCTGAAGCCGGAACAAATTGCCGTTTTCCTGAGCGGCGGCAAAGGGTTTCATGCCATTGTGTATGACGCACTGCTGGGCACGGAAGACGGCGACGAACTGCTTCCGTTGGCTTACAAGACCATTCTGCTGGAGCTTAAAGAGGCGTTGCCCACGGTGGACGCCTCCCTGGCATGCATGGGCCGTGGAAAACAATTCAGGCTTCCTCAGGTCAAGAGGCCAAACGGCCTGCACAAAATCCCGCTCAGGCTGGATGAGGTGCGCGAGGGTGGCCTTACAATGGAACAGATGCAGGAGCTTGCGAAAGCCCCCCGGCTGATCCCGTTGCCCGCCGTTGAGTCTTCGCCGGAGGTGTGCCCCATTCGCCGTCGCATGGTGGAAATCAGGCGTCAGGCGTGGAGCGATGCAGACCGCCCGATTCCTTCTCCCATGACCGACGAAAGCCGGGAAGCCCTCGCGGCGAACCTGCCCGCATGCATGGTCAGGTTGCTTGGCATGGAGGACTACACAGGCGGCCACAACCTCGATTTTGATAAAATGTGTGCCGCCCTGGTCGCGCCATTCGCCCAGGAGGTTGGCCTAACGGTGGAGGACGCCGAGGAAATATTCGGAGGCTGGGCCGTGGGCTTTTTAGGGAGCCAAAAGTACAGCGACCCCTTTGACCGCCTGGACGTGCTCCGGGCCAAGCTGCATCGAAAGGGGCTGGCCTGGCGATGCAGCGTTGCACATGGAATGTTGCCATCCTTCGATTGCAGCGAATGCCCGCAACGGATTCGGGAAGTGGCGGCCCTGTTCCCGCCGCTTGGGTTCGATGTGATTGATGAAGGGCCCGCCGTGCGTGCCCCCCTTGGCAGGGGGTTCCGCTTCCTCCGCGCCAATGACCTTCTAGCAGTTCCGCGCGTACCGAATTGGCTTATCCGGGGATACCTGGAGGCAAATAACCTACTGGTGCTTTTCGGCGAATCTGGGAGCATGAAGTCATTTGTCGCCCTTGATCTGAGCCTGTGCGTTGCCACGGGTCTGTCTTGGCATGGTCACGCCATCCCCAGCCCCGGACCCGTGTTCTACATTGCGGGCGAAGGGTTCCACGGTATTGGTAAGCGAATCAAAGCGTGGACCGTTGCGCATGGTGTGGGCGGGGATATGCCCCTCTTCGTCTCTAACGAAGCCGCGCAATTCCTGGACGCGAACCATGCGCGGGAAGTAGCCGATGCGGTGGGCGCTATGGCAACGGAGCACGGCGCCCCTCGGCTGATAGTGGTCGATACGCTAAATCGGTGTTTTGGCCCTGGAGATGAGAATAGCTCCTCAGATATGACCGCGTTCGTGACCGCTCTTGACCGACTTCGGGAAAGGTTCGCCTGCACGGTTATGGTGGTCCACCATTCCGGGCTCACTGCCACAAACAGGTCGAGAGGTTCGTCTGTGCTCCGCGCTGCGGCCGATGTAGAGTATCGCTTAGACGCCAAGGAAGCCACAAGAACGCTCGTTTGTACGAAATCCAAGGATCACGAGCCCCCCCAGAACATGGCGTTCGTTCCGAAGGATGTTGGCACCGGATGGCGCGACCCAGAGGACGGGGCCGAAGTGAAGTCGTGCATTCTGGAGCAGGTTGATACGGTGAAATGCGTCAGTGATATCAACAGACTCCCAGCGGCACAGCAAGTTGCAATGGACGCGCTGGTGGCGGTCTGCACTGTTTCTGGTGGCCCCTGCCACGTGACCTTGTGGCGGGCAGAGGCGTACAAAAAGGGCATATCGACAGGCGGCGACGACGCGAGACAAAAGGCGTTCAAGCGTGCCTCTGAAGCCCTTGGGTCTCTTGGTCTGATCCGAGGCACAGTTGACCTATGGGAACCAGTGGGTTGAGCAACCGGACACCGGACAGACACCGGACATTGCCGGACATGTCCGGTGTCCCCTAGCCGGACAGACAGGACACATCCTTAAAGATGTGTCCGGTGTCCGGTGGACTGTCCTGCCTGGAAGATAATATTTTAGAGCCTCGGTGTTTCACGCACCGGGGCTTTGTTGCGATGAAGGATGGGGACGGATGGCGGGATTATCCAACTTCCGCGCCCGGCGTCCGCCCGCCACAAACACGCCACATGACGGCCATGACCGCCACCCTCGATTGGGCACGGCAGCAAGGGACGGAATCCTTTCGGCAATGACTTCCGAAAAGCAGGGGCAGAAAACCCAGGAAGCCAGCAACCGCAGCACATTCCAGACTACGACCCGAAAAAAAAATGAGGCCCCTGTATTCCAGTTTTGCCCCCCATGACCTGACCTAACCATTCCTTATGCCAGCAATGTTTCCAGGGGCTTACGAGAGCCCGTGGCGCATATCGCTACCCTTGCCCCCGGTTGCGCCGTCCGCCTTCTCCCTGGCCAAGTCCATTTCCATGATCAGGACGCCGCACACGCCATCCTCGCACAGCCCAGCCACCCGCCGGGGTAGGTAAAACCCTAACACCCCCTCCCCGCAAGACCGCCCGCCCCCACAAAAGGGGGCGCTGTCATAACTGGGAACGTAATCCGCTTTATAATTGGTGTATTGAAAATTATTTTTACAGTAGAATACAGTTAATTTCAATGCAATAATGGTCGAATAAATAAAAATAGCCCTCCGCGACGGTATCAAATCAGCAAAAAACCCTTATTTGCATTGAAGAATACCATGATTTTGACACATAACTAGACTTTTTATTGAAAACCATTGTATTAGTGCCGTGAACAGCGAGACACGCTGACACAAAAAAAGAGGTGAACTGTGGAAAAGTTGAAAAATACAACGATATACATGTCGGAAATTACCCATCGAAACTTGAAAACGCTGGCTGCTGCGCACGGCCTCAGAATGGGCGATGCCCTTGCAGGGCTCATGTTGCTGGCCGATGCCTCCCCGATGCCTTTACTTTGTCGCTGCATGTCTGCCGAAGACAGCGGCGAAGGTGTACAGGTGGAACCCTGCACCGAGGGCGGCCACATTGCCCAGGCCAGATTGGGCGGTGAGGTTAGCGAATAATGCGCCCTGTGGGGCTTCGCGCCCTTCTGGCCGACAACGCCAACGCGAAGGCGAAACAGCCTTTACGCGCTGAATTGCTTGGAGCAGAGGCCACAATCTACCTTTACGACGTGATTGTGTCCGATGCCAGCTATGGTGGCGTAGGCTCTGAGGACTTCGTTAAGACACTGGTTGCGTCCGCTGCCACGGCAGACACAATCCACCTCAGAATCAACTGCCCCGGTGGTGACGTGTTCGCAGCTCGCACCATGGAGTCCGCCGTCAGAGCCTGCACCAAGCGCGTGGTCGCGCATGTTGATGGCTACGCGGCCTCCGCTGCATCCTACCTCGCGCTTGCGTGTGATGAAGTGGAAATCGCCCAGGGTGGCTTCTTCATGATCCACAAGGCTTGGACCCTCGCCATGGGCGACTCTGCCGACATGGCCGCAACCTCGGACCTGTTGGCCAAGATCGACGCCTCCCTGGTGGACACCTACGCAGCCGAGACGGGGCAGAGCCCCGAGAAGATCACGGACATGATGGCCGCTGAAACCTGGATCACTGCCCAGGAGGCCGTGGAGCTGGGATTCGCCGACCGCATCGCCAAGGACGCCCCCAAGGCATCCGGCGCGTGGAACCTCGCAGCCTACGCCAACGCGCCCAAACACGCGCATCCCAATGCAAAGAAACTCTTACACCCCGGCCATGCGTCGGGCTCCAATAGGAACGACAAAATGCTCAACCCCTCCGACCTCCGCGCGGCCGCAAATTCCAAACGAATTGAGGCCAAGTTGCTTGCAGACCGCATCCCGCAAGACCAGTGGACCGCCGAAAACCAACAGCAATACACGGCCCTGCAAGGGGAAGCGGACACGTTCGATGCGGAGTACACCAAATTCCAGAACGTACTTGACCGCGCCGGGGAAGATATTACCAGGCGTAAGGGTGGGGGCTCTCGCGGCTCTGTGAATGACGCAGACGTTACCAACGCTCTGGCCGCGCTGGGCAACTACGCCCGCACTGGCGAGCGCGAAGGCTTTGGCATCCAGGGTGCGGCTCTCACTGGTGCCCCTGATTCGGGTGGTGTGCTGGTCCCCCACGAATTGTCTGACACCATCATCTCGACGCAGAAAAAGCATGATCCCATGCGTCAGGTCTGCCGGGTTATCAGCTCCCTGACCACGGCCAGCAAATACAGCCAGCCGATTTTTAACGGGGGGCTGGACTCCGGCTGGGTCTCGGAAACTGATGCCCGGCCCACTGGTTCCATCGCGGCCCTTGAACTTGGCCTCACGAATCCACATCTTTTGGAAGCTTTCGATCACGCCACGCGCTTGGGAGTTGTAGGGGATGGATTTCTCGGGATTTGCGCCGATCCTTGCAAGGATACCAACGCTCGGGCCGTCGAGAAGTCCATTTTTGAAGCCCGGCCCCCGGTCGGCGTAAAATATGCCCGGAATGCCGAAATGTTCAACGCTGGAGCGAATAGCGTCCGCCACAACCCAGGACGATTCGGCGATACCCACGCTCCAACCGACACACTTGCGTGTTGCTATGTCCAAGATCGAGACGATTTCCGGCCTAAATGGGCGGCCATGTTCCGGGTGTTGCACCTCGAAATCCGCCGTGTGGCCGTCGCTCGTGTAGATGTCCGTGGGTAGCAGGCTTGAGAAGTCCCTTTTTACGAAAGCCTTGAGTCTTTTCAAGTCACGCGCGCCCATCCGGCCTTTGTTCGCTTCAATCGCCCCCAGGCTCTTGATCCTGCGTTGAACGGTTCTGAGGTCTGGCAGGGCAACTCCGGTTTCCCTCAGCCTCTCGTAGCACCAGGCCAGGGAAGGCTTCTGTGGCTTCCGGTACAGTTCCAGGAACTGCGAAAGCCATGCAGGTACTGGTTTGGGCGGATTACTGCGCGGTGCGAGAGCATCGGGTCCTTGAGTATTCTTTATTTTCAACCAATCACGAATAGCAAACGGTGAGATGGCTTGGCGTGATCCTTTACGAGCGTTTGCAGTCTCAACTGCTTTGGTCAGCACTGAATTAAGTTTTCCATCATGTGCAAGAGCAACAAAGTGGGACTTGGCCTTCTCAAGACCTTCAATCGCTGCCATGCGTTGGACTTCTTGCAGAATAATGATGCGCGCATCACGAATAGACCGTTGCCAACCTTTTAAGTTGCCGTTCTTGACCTGTGGTAGTGAAGGGTATTCATGAAGAATGCTTGCGGGCGTATCGTTGATAAGCGGCGCTTCGATCAGGATTTCGCGTGTTTTCTCAGGAAGGAGCGAGGTGCTATAGAGGCGTTCCACCCCGCCTGTGTCAGGTATGGCCCGCTCCTCAAAAGGGGTACCTGCTGTTTGAAGCCTTTTCCGCACGCCCCTGGCAGTGAGACCAAGAACATCCGCAATCTGCTTAACTGTGACGCTTCCTTCCATCTTATTTTCCGTTTTCTCAGGGATATCAAATTCCCACGTGTTCTATTCCTGGCCTGCTTCGAGTTCATTTTTCAATTTATCAGTTAAGGCTAGGAAGCGCTTGGGACATCCGGATTCAATGAGTACTTTTAATACCCTTCGGTGATCGCGCATTCCATGTATGGTGTTTGATGCATGCGCCGGTTGTGCATTGGCCTTTTTGGCGACATCTACGACTGTAATGCCCTTGCGCAGCATCCAACTCCGGATTTCTCTGCCATTCCGTTTCATAATCCAGCCTCAATCTTACGTTTTTTGGCTTTCAAGTTCTTTATTTCGCGTTCAGTCTGCGCTATAGACAACAATTTTCCATCCTCAGCAGTGATCATGCGCCAACCGTAGCCGTGGGACCGGGCCAGGACATCAAGCGGCTCCTGCGTATCGAAAACATTGCAAAACAAGTTTAACGCTCGGATGCTTGGCGTGTGCTCGGGTTCATTCGGGTTTAGCCACTTCTCGAAAGTCGCCAGCCCCAGGACTTTGGCGCTCCCAGAGCAAAGACGTACCCCATGGCGTCTCGAAGATTCGTTCAGGCGGTCCACGGCTTCGACCCTGGAAAGACCTGACGCTCCGACGATTCGGGACATGGACGCTGCTATTTCAGCATCCACATTGAGGCAGGGAAGTTCCAGCAAGTTCAGACTCCGGTTCGTGTTCATCAGGGTGTTCTCCCTGTTTTGTTCGGAAATTTTCGGCTTGGCGGACATTGAGTTAAGCTGATAGCCCTGCTAGGTATGTTCACGCCGGTAACCCTCAACCGCTGCTCAAGTGCTATAGCTTATTGTCGCGGTTGTCCATGGTTTTTGTCGTTCCTGGCGTTATTTTTTGTGCGAACGGGTGACAAGTCATAACTTATCGTATGGAAAGGAAAAAATGGAAACGGACCCCCTCAACCCTAGTTCCGATCGTGATTCCCCGGGTGGTGATAACGCGCGGAACTTCGACGTGGTCCTGGAAAGGCTCATTACAGCTTCAGGAGCGACCTCAGAAACAGATTTCGGAAAGAAGCTCGGGATAAAACAGCCTTCGATCGCCGCAGCTCGCCGCAGAGGGGCAATCCCACCTAACTGGGTAGTTGCCATAGCTAGAGCCTATGGATTTTCGGCGGATTGGTTATTGTTCGGAGAGGGTCCAATGCGGCGGGGGGAGTCCAAGACGCCAGTCATCTCTTCGACGCTGCTACCAGATGGAACGCAAATTGATTTCGTATCTCTTAAGATCGCTATAACTAGGCTTGATAGCAACAACGAGTTAGTGATTGGAAAATATTGGCCGTGGGAACTATATTCCAGGAAATACCTAATGGAGCTAGGAGACCCAGACAGCATGGTTTTTATACCAATATCTGGCGACGCAATGCTGCCAGCGTTTAAAGACCGTCAGTTTGTAATTATTGATACCAGTCAAATTGATATTGAACCTGACAAGATTTACGCCGTGGGTGTAGACGGATTTGTGTTGATACGAATTGTGAGGATCGCTCCAGGGAAATTGATACTAGATGGTTACAACTGTAAAACACTTGAAGTAAATCCAGGTGATATAAAAATATTGGGATTAGTTGTAAGGCCAACAATGGAAAAAGAATCTGCTGTTTGACGACTCGGCGTGGGCTGGGGTGTTAGCCAGACTTTCAAACAGGACAAGCTATGATTTTCCTCGGAAGGTTGAATATACATAAGCGATTGTCGTTCTGCTGGGGCAAGGTCAAAAACCTACAAAAGCAGCCTTTTCGTTTTTCAAGCTGAGAGGTGAGGGCTTGACAAGCCTGATTGTCCCGTCATTTCTGATTTTCGTCCCACCATATCCCGCTTCTTCCCGGTATATCCCGGCTCATTCCTAGCCACATAAGCACATGTCGTAGAACAGTGGCGGTTTGGAAGTTCTTTCGCTTTAGCTGGTGGGGGTGAGGAAGGTTCTTCTGAAAGCGATGAAGGGCTGGGCTGGGTTGAGGCGAGGATTATAACGAAGGGACGCTTGAAGAAAATTCAAGGGGTCGTCGCCGATCCTTGTTCCTTACCGGTCGTCTCCAGCCTGTCTGTCTTGCGCCATTTGCCGAGAATTGCATAAAATAGTCATCGTCGATATGTCTGGCGTTCATGAGGATGATGAATGGCCAATTCCAAGCCAAGGAAAAATTTGTGAAAAAATTAAGTATATTACGCATCAGCATCATTTGTGCGCTGGCCCTTACGCTTGTTGTTACTATTGGTGTAGCTTCGGCCAAGGACGTATCACCCGTAGGCGAAAAGATAGCCGTAGATGCTCAAGGCCATGCCATTTACCAAGTCGAAGGGAACGGGATCAGGATCGGGTATAAATTGATCGGTTCAGGGGAGCCACTCCTGCTGCTCACCGGCCTTGGCTGCACGATGGATCGCTGGACCTCCGAGTTCATCGAAGAGGCATCCAGAAAATATCAGCTGATCATCATGGATAACCGTGGAATGGGGTACACTACTGACAACGGCGCAAAATTCACCTACAGGCTTTTCGCCCAGGACGTAATCAGCCTGCTTGATTCTCTTGGAGTCATCAAAACGAATGTATTGGGGTATTCTCAGTCGAGCGTGACCACGCAAAATTTGCTTCTCTACTATCAGGATCGGATCAACAAAGCTGTCATCCATGCCACGTCGATCAATGGAAAAGCCGTTGCCGCCGCATTCAAGGGCATAGCGTTGCCTGACAATCCCACGATTAAGAAGCAAATCAAGGCGGCCATGGACTGGAAGTCACCCTTGGACAAGATGCCGCTTGTTAAGAGTCAAGTCATGCTGCTGGTGGGTACCGAAGACAACATCGTGGGCGCGAAGAGTTCAAAGACCCTGGCCCGCTTGATTCCCGGTGCATGGCTTGTTCAATTCAAGAATGGGACCCACCACCTACAATTTGAGGCTCCCTCGGAATTTTCTCGCATTGTCTTGACCTTCTTGGAGATGAACGAAACTATTCCAATGCGCCCTCAATAATGTTGGTCCTCCGGGTTTCCCGTGGGTAGCCCCTGTCACGAACTGACCGGGTAGAGGTCCAAACCGCCGCAGAAGAAGTAGATGGCGGTCTTGAAGTGATCCCGGTTCCTGTAGCCGCAGGCATTGCGCTTGATGGCCATGATCTTGCTGTTTAGCCCTTCAGCCACGCCGTTTGTGATCCGGTGGCGACAGAAGGTTAGAATGTTCTCCAGGTGTCTCTGGATCAAGCCGCCCACCTTTTGCATCGGGGCCAATGACCTTACCCCGCCGGGTATACCACGGATAAGTTCGGACTCGGCTCTTTCAGGCTTCCCCTTTTGAGGCGCTTCTGTATTCCTCCGGGCTCATACCGCCAAGTGAACTGTGTGGGCGAAGGGTATCGTAGTCCTGCCGCCACGATTCGATGACCTTCCTGGCTTCCGTGAGACTCGTGAACAAATGCGCGTCCAGGAATTCATCGCGAAAGCGCCCGTTGAAGCTTTCGATGAAGCAATAGTCCGTAGGCTTCCCCGGGCGGATGAACTCCAACTTGACCCTGTGCCCATGTGCCCATCGATCAAGGGCCTTGCTGGTGAACTCCGGTCCGTTGTCCATTCGGGTAAAGTCCTCCCCGGAGGGCACCCATGAAAGACATGGACCTGTATTCGCGGATTCTCGGCCTGGCCGAGCCATGGTTTGTCGAGGCCGTTGAACTGGACACGGTCGAAGGGCGGGTGGACATTCGAGCTGAGCTTAGCCCCGGAGTCCGATGGGCGTGCCCGATTTGGGGACGGGATCTAACTTGCCGGGATCATACCGAGCCTCGGACATGGCGTCATCTGGACACGTGCCAGTTCAAGCTGCCAGCTGTCCAATTTTCAGCGACCACCTTAGTGTCACATAAATGTGCGTTGTTAGGACTTTGGACCAAACTTTGCATATAAAATCGAGGTTATTCGTCGAAACGATTCCCCAGGAGTCCGCATGCTCTATGCCAAAAATATCAAAGTTATGAACGAGGCTTTTTCCAGGGGTGCCGCACAGGCTAACCTAGCCGAGCTTGTCAATCTTCCGCTGGAGATCACCCTTACCATGAGTCTCGCTTGCAACTATCGTTGCAAGATGTGCTTTCAAGACCGTTACGACCAAACCATGCGCTGGCTAGCCATCGAGCGCATCACGCCGATTCTGCCCTTTGCCAAGACCCTTCAACTTTTTGGCGGTGAACCGATGCTCTACAAGCATATCAAGCCGCTTTACCAACTGGCCCACGAAAATGGCTGCCTGGTAACCATGATATCAAACGGGTCGCTGCTTTCCGAAGAGATGGTGGAGAGCATTGTCGAGAACCAGGTTCACTGCATCAAATTCAGCATCGACGCGGGTTCCCCGGCAACGTATAAGCAAATTCGTGGCGGTGACTACTTCGAGGTGCTGAGAGGCATTACTCGTATTGCAAAGCGCAAACAGGAAACACAATCTATATTTCCTGTGTATGATTTCAATTTTCTAGCTATGCGTTCCAACGTGAAAGAACTGAGCCGTTTGGTCGTCACCGCCGCTGAGTTGGGCGTACGTGCGGTAAATGTGTTCTATCCCAACATGCACAAGGATGAGCTCGTTGATGACTGCGTGTACTTTGACCAGGATAGGTCTGACGACATGCTCGCCAAGGCGCGTGATGTTGCGAACCATCTCGGTGTTGGTCTCATCTTGCCGCCCCTGTTTAGGGAGCATGATGGACTGACCACTACTTCCGTCCTTGACATGTGTAGCGACCCATGGACAAAAGCTTTAATAAGCGCAGATGGTGCTGTAAATTTATGCTGTGCAGGAGATACCTGCATAGGAAATATTTATGATGAAGATTTTGACAAATTATGGAACGGAGAACGAGCTAAGTTCTTACGTACTACAGTCAATACCCCTAATGATCCTGAATTTTGTAGACGATGTCGCATCCGAAAAGTGAACCCGCACAATCCCGAGTTGCACATCCCGCGTGAATTACTGAAGAAGCGGGGACTGCTCCCTTCAAAGCGAATTGGACGTGACCTGCCCCTATAGATCAATCCGACCGGTGAAATGCACTTGTCTGGGAAATGCTCTCAAATCGTACACTTCAATCACAAGGATATGCCATGGACATCGTGATATGGGGAACAGGGCATGAAGCCCTGGAGTTGGCCGCTCTCTGCGATCTGGAAAAGGTGACCATCACGGCTTTTGTGGATGGAGCGTCTTCATCGGGCTCGACCAAGCTCATCGGTTGCGAGGTTATAAGCCCTGAGGCACTTGCGGAAAGAAGTTTCGACGCCTTGTTAATAGCTGAGAAGAAGTGGCAGGATATCAAGGCCAAAGCCGTTGCCGAACTGGGCATCGCCGAAGAGAAAATACACGCCTATTACCACGAGCGTTTTGCCTTGCTGCGCCGGTTCGGTCGGCCCGGACTTCTCCCTGATGAAGTTTCCGATGAAATCATCGCCGCATTGGATTCCAAACCCTGGTACCATGCCGTGGAGGTGTTCCCCGGCGTGAGCACTCCGGGCCCTGCCGAACCCCGGCCGTTCCTGCTGGACCAACTGCCGCTCACGGCCTATGCGAACAAACGGGTTTTGGACATCGGCGCCTGGACTGGCCCCTACACCTTCGAGGTGGAGCGCAGGGGGGGCATCGTTACTTCCTATGACATCCAGGATCCCGAGGCCAGCGGCTACAACCTGCTCAGAAGCCTGAAGCATTCCAAGGCCCAATATGTTCACGACAGCGTCTACAATCTGGCTGGCCATTACCAGAAAGAGTTCGACGTCATTTTGTTTTTTGGAGTTTTCTACCATCTGTTCAACCCCATGCTGGCCTTGACCAACATCCATGCAGCCCTGGCCGACGACGGGGTGTTGCTTTACGAAGGCGCTGTGTTGGAATTTGCCTACAACATGGACCCCGTGTGGGCCAAGCGTAAGGACCGCATGGGGCCGTATCTGGAAATACCCATGGCGTACTTCACCAGTGGCGACTGCTACGGCCACTGGAGCAACTGGTACGTCCCCAATGTGCTGTGCCTGCGGGAATGGCTGATATCTGCCGGGTTCGAAGTCGGCGACATGTACCTTCTGCCCGGCGCGTCAAGAGCCTACGGTATGGCTCGCAAACGACCGGGATCGGTGACCGAGCACACTCGGTAGGGCACTGGAGGAGATCAAAGCGAAGGGCTGAGAGTGCAAAGGCAGAGGCCCTTCAGACGGGTTCGCAGTGGGCATTCTACTGTTGCGTCTCCGTCCGGTCGTGGCCGTTCCTTTTTGCCCGGTAGAGGGCTGCGTCGGCGGCTTTGATCGGGGCGCTGGGGTCACCATCGCCCTGCGGGGAGGCGCAAGCCACACCGATGCTGATGGTAACATGGCTGGCGACTGGGGAGTTCTCGTTGGGTATCAGAAGGCCCGCAACGGTTTTCCTGATGGCCTCGGCCACGATCTGGGCGTTTTCCAGGATGGTTTCCGGCAAGAGCGCCGCATATTCCTCTCCGCCGTAACGCGCGGCCAGGTCGGCGGGTCGGCGAAGCGCCTCGCTCACGGCGGCGGTACCTCCATGATGCATTTGTCGCCTTTGAGGTGCCCGTAGCCGTCGTTGAGCATCTTGAAATGGTCTATATCGAGCATGAGCAGGGACAGGGGAACACGTACCCGTGGACGCAAAGTACGTTTACATCCACGGTTCATCCCCACACACGTGGGGAACACGCTCTGGGCCGGGAAGCCTGCTTGTAAAGTCTCGGTTCATCCCCACACACGTGGGGAACACCAAACTGTATCGCCTGGCTACTGGTGCATGGGCGGTTCATCCCCACACACGTGGGGAACACCGTCATGGAGTATGGCACACGCATAGCCGGAACGGTTCATCCCCACACACGTGGGGAACACACGACGTGCTCGGGCAGGCGCTCAACCAGTACCGGTTCATCCCCACACACGTGGGGAACACTGAAATCTCTCATTTTTGCTGGGTCGTCGTACCGGTTCATCCCCACACACGTGGGGAACACAGCATCGCGACGTTGACCCCGGTCCCCGCATCCGGTTCATCCCCACACACGTGGGGAACACAGGCCCTGGGGGATGACCGCTGGAGCAAGTTCCGGTTCATCCCCACACACGTGGGGAACACTCGGTTAGCACGGTGCGCTCCATCGGCGTCAACGGTTCATCCCCACACACGTGGGGAACACATCGTGCCACCGAAACCCGAATTTGCCTTGTTCGGTTCATCCCCACACACGTGGGGAACACCTTGATCGGATCAAGCATGAGCTCCCGCAATTCGGTTCATCCCCACACACGTGGGGAACACGCTTTACCCTTGAGGCCAGCGCGCCAAATGTACGGTTCATCCCCACACACGTGGGGAACACGCGTTGCTAACCAGTGGAAGTCCTACCTGTAGCGGTTCATCCCCACACACGTGGGGAACACTGATTCATGGCCTGAAATTCGGCCATCTGTGCCGGTTCATCCCCACACACGTGGGGAACACCCGCCCATCTCGCGTCCGTGATCCTGTCTGGCCGGTTCATCCCCACACACGTGGGGAACACTCATAAAGGACAGGGACTCCACCATAACTCAACGGTTCATCCCCACACACGTGGGGAACACCAACAAACCCCCATGCAGACGGGTGCCTACAGCGGTTCATCCCCACACACGTGGGGAACACATGTAGCGATTGCGTGCATGAAAGAAGGGTGTCGGTTCATCCCCACACACGTGGGGAACACATCTCCGTGCCCAGGTACGCCGACTGCGCCGCCGGTTCATCCCCACACACGTGGGGAACACACCAGCGCCCTTGCAGACGCAGGCCCGGTAGCCGGTTCATCCCCACACACGTGGGGAACACCTATCCGCTCTCCAGATGGTGAAGTGTTTTCACGGTTCATCCCCACACACGTGGGGAACACAAGTCCTGGGGGAACGTCCATTCGTCGATGGCCGGTTCATCCCCACACACGTGGGGAACACGTGTCAAAACCAGCGGGGTTGAAGAGCATCTTCGGTTCATCCCCACACACGTGGGGAACACCTTGCTGGCATGGGATTACAGCGGCAGAACGCCGGTTCATCCCCACACACGTGGGGAACACTCTCGCGGCAACTGTAAGACATCATAGGGGAAAAAACACCCCAAAAATTCACCAGCTTTTTGGGGGTTATTTTCCTGCTGTTTTCCCCCACTCCAGACCCCGTGTGGGGGAGTATCGGGCTTCCACCGGCTTCCCCTCGGCGTTGCGGCCTTTGCCGGTCCAGATTCCGGGTTCTACGGCGTGGGGGCGCATCACTACGGCTTGCACCCAACGGCCTTGGCCGGGCATGGCGGCTACGGCTTCAGCCAAGGCCCGCGCTTCCGTGGGGTCTGCCAGGGGCTCCGCTGTCTTGAATCGCCATGCAGGGGCTTGCACCTCGGAAAGCCGCCAATCCAGAGCGTCATCTCCAGATTCCGTCCAAGGGCGCACCCTGCCGTCGCGCAGGCGGCACAGACGCAGCGTCACGGACTCCTGCCCCAGACGGGTGAACACCCGTTCCTCGTCGGCCCAGGGGACGCTGCCCCGGTGGTACCCCTCATCCGGTTTCAGGGCCTTGTCTCCAGCCAGCGACTTCTCGGCCATCCGGCTGCCCTCGAAGGCGTCATCGCTTGCCCACAGGGACTCAGGCACACTCTCCATGGCCTCTTCGCCGTACACGCCCTCCATAAGCTCGCGGCCTTCCTTGGAGAGGTCGAAGCCCCCGCGTTCGAGGAGTATCCGGGCCGTCAGCCACAGCCGACCGTGGCCAGGATAGACATAGGCCCCTCCTGGGAACATGGCGGCGTACCACTGCTTGCCACACACGCCGCCCGGGTCGGGCGAGACCACCAGCAGCCGCGCCGTGCTGTATCCCTCAGGCCTGGGCCGTCCCGCATGGCGGCAACAACGCCCGGCACGCTGGATCAGCGATTCCATGGGGGCCAGATCGCTGACCGCCAGGTCGAAATCCACATCCAGGGATTGCTCCGCCACCTGTGTGGCCACCACCACTCGGCCCCGGCGTTCGGCGGGGGTGGACGCCTTGCCGAAACAGTTAATCACGCGCTGCTCGATTCCCTGGCGATCGGCCAGGGTGAAACGGGCATGGAAGAGTTCCACCTTGTCCGGCAACAGCGCGTTCAGGGCCTGCCAGGCCTCCACGGCGTCGTCCACGGTGTTGCGCACGTAGAGCACGCACGCACCAGCCTGAGCGGCCAGGACCACGGTCTGGATGGCGGCTGCGACAGAAGGCAGACGCTCAACAACGGTATGGCGGCTGACGTCCGCCCTGGCGGCCAGATGAACTTGGTCCACGCGCCCGCCCGCCCCGACCACCGTGGCCAGGGGATACTCCGGGCTGCGCAGCTCAGGCCGAATGTTCTGCTCGCCCAATCCACCGGTAAAAGCCTTGGCCAAACTCTGCTTGATGCGGCCGGGCAGCGTGGCCGAGAGCAGGATGGCACTGCCCCCCTGAGAGGCATGGAGATACAGCAGGGTTTCCAGCAGCGTGTTGGTGTAGGCGTCATAGGCGTGTACTTCGTCGGCGATGAGCACCGAGCGGGCAAGCCCCAACAGACGCAGAGATTGATGCTTAGCCGGGAGCGCCGCAAGCAACGCCTGGTCCAGCGTGCCTACCCCGACCGCCGCCAGCAGCGACTTCTTGCGGTTATCCGCCAGCCAGGCCCGACAGGTGGCCGGGGTGTTTTGATCGGGGTCTGTTTCGCCGCTGTCGGCCATATTCTCCATGCTCATGGAATCTAGGAACTCCGGGTCCACATCGCGGGCGGCGTGGGCCAGAATAAGCGAAACATCCTTCCCCGGCGTAAAGAGGCGGCGGTAGTCCTGGCGCATCCGGCCATACATGGCGCTGGCCGTAGCCATAGTGGGCAGCCCAAAATACACGCCCTGGGCCAGCCCGGCATCCATGAGCCGATGCGCCAGAGCCAGGGCGGCTTCGGTCTTGCCGGAACCGGTCACATCCTCCAGGATGTGCAGTTGGGGCGTGGAGTCCAGGGCCAGGGCGGCAAGGTGTTCCTGCAAGGGGCTGGGCTTGGCAATGTCTGGAAAGAGAGCCTGAAAACCCTGCCAGACGCGCGGCTTGGCAATGAGCACACCACTTTGAGTGAGGGCGATCTCTGCTTGTGGCAGGGCACGCTGGTGGAAATAGTCGTGCAGGCTCATAGGCGTGCTGACACAGGGAAAAGAGGCCCTGTCGGAGCCGATCCAGTCGCAGAGCACCGTCAGACCGGCCACAGTCCAGGAGAAGGGCTTCTGGATTTTCGCGGAAGCGGCCTCCCCAGGCCAGGGGCAGTCCTCCAGGCCGAACAACCGATAGGTTTCCAGGGCGAAATCCAGGGCGGCCTGCTGATCCTGAGGCGTGAAGAAATCGTTGGTGGTCGTTCTCTGATGAGGCAAGGGCGGCAATCCGTGATGGCCGAATACAGCCCGAGCCAGGGGTAACAAAGCCCGCCAATCGCCGCGCGAACCTGTGGAAAACGGCGTGCTCCCGGCCTTTTGAAGCCCGCTACGGACCTTATCCTCCCACACCAGAAAGCCTAGCTGGTCATGCCGGACGCTGTAGGCTTGCCTGCCGATAGGCCGCCCCAGCATGGCCACCAGTTCCGGCTGCTGATTCTGAAAGCTGGAAGCGAACTTGCCCAGATCGTGCACCGCCAGCAGGAATCCGATCCACTTGAACAGGCTCGTACGGCTCAATCTCGAAATCCTGGTGAGCCGCTCAGCGTGCAAGCCGTCTTTCTCCAGACAGACCATGCCCACAGCGGCGACATCCAGACAATGATAGGCCAGCCTGTGAAACTCAGGATTCGGAAAGGCAGGAGATTTGCCCCAGAAATTCAAGTATTGGGGATGTGTCATGGCAATCGGGTACGCTATTCTTCGGCGAAGGAAAAGGAGGGAGGACTGGTCTGACGCGAATTCGGATAACGATTGAGCGTAGGGGCGGGGTCTCCCCCCGACGCGCTTTTTTGAGTGCACTCAAAAGTTCTACTGTCCACCACGTCATAAACAGCTTAAATAACTAAATAAAATAAAGTGAATACTCCACCGCCTGAAGGCGGTGGCTTCATTTAACAGCTAAAGCTGGAGGGATCGGCTTGCAGCCGATTATCCTTGGTCATCCCCTTCAACTTTGAAGCCATCGTCACTATTAACGTCCTGACTCTCAATGTA
>JBBRUD010000028.1:0-45244 GCA_038248065.1 Desulfovibrionales bacterium
ATCCAAACCAGATGAAGGTGGATCGAGAAGACCGTGTGTGAACCATGGCGATAGGCACTCATGGCGCGAAAATACCCAAAGACGGCTAAAGCTGCCACCTAAAGGTGGGGGTTTTGCCCCTCCCAAACGGGGACAATAAACACCCAAGGTCGGCAGAAACGCTGCGCATTGTGTTCGAGAAATTTGTGAATGATAATCCAATTGTTCTGGATAATGACGTCGCATTCAATCTTATGTTTGCGTTAGAATGAAACGATATGCCAAGCGCATATTCGCAAGGTTTTTGAAAGTTCAACTTTACCCCCTGGAGTTGCCTCCCCTCAATCTAGGCCCTTCTTCGCGGCCTCTTTCCCCCTTGTTACTCTTCGCCAAGGAACTTTTGAATGTGAATAGCGGCCCACCCTCCGAAGAGAGCGGGCCGCCTTCCACATCATGCCTCAGGTGCAACTACTCATCACCAGGGTCACGGTCGATCCCTGTCTTAACGTAAAAGACATTGTCGCCGGTGCGTATTGTCCGCCCATTGGACTCATACCTACGCCGCGCCGCGTCTTCGTCTCCGTCGCTGTTCACGACAACATAGTGATTGCATCCGCTCGCTGCACCTCGTTCCAGCTTGTCCAGTCTCGTGTCGATACTCATGTCATGCCCCCATGACCACGAAGTCGTGGTGTTTCTGTTGCTGGTGCTCCAGGTAAGTCCCGTCGCCCCGGTACTGCCCGGCAATTGCCCCCGCCCGCGCGTCCAATTCGCTTAAGTCGATGAAACCCAAGCGGGCTTCATCACTTGCCCGGTCCATGCACCATTCTGGTGTCCCGCCGCTGTCGGTTTGTGTTCCCTCCAGCCGCTTCAATCGTTTTTCCATGCCGTTCATTTTGCATTCTCTTTCGCCTCCAGGGCGCTCAGACGTTGTTCTATCTCGGTTGTTTCCAAAGCCTTCCGGTGTCCCTCCACTAGCCCGGCCAGGGCTTGCCCCTCGCTGGGGGTGATCTTCCCTGTGGTCACGGCCTTCAGTATCGCGGCTGAAGCCTTGGGCAGGTCTGCCACGCTCTCCATCTTGGGCAACCCGGCCAGAATGACGGGAGAATCTTTCCGAGGTGGGCACAGCCGTTCCAGGCACAGGCGCAAGGCCGTTGTGTCGCCCTCCAGTGCCATTTCCACCGCTTTGCGGGTCAAGGCCTCCCCCTCGCCATCAAGAAGCGCCTGGACGGCTCGTGTTGCGTGGTTAAGCGCACCCTTGGGTTTCCCCTTGGGGTTGCCGCTCTTACCGGGCTTGTAGGCCGTGGCCGGGGCCTTCCTCTGCTTGCCGTCTGATTTTTCAGACACCGGGCTGCCCCCCTCTGACCTCGCGGAAAGGTTTTGCGCCGATATCATCCAGCCACCGGATGGCCTGCGCTTCGACTTGTTTCGCGTCCACTACCTGGGCCGTGCCCCGGCACTCGCAGGCGATGATCTGGCCGCCGCACTTAGGGCACTCTTCGATGTCGCAACCGGGTTGATGCAGCCCACCATGTGCAACGCCGCAATCAGGGCAGTTGTCGAATTCGTCCCCCCAGCCGCTGAGTTCCTGGCCGAACCTGATCCGCTCCAGAACCATGCCGTCTACGAGCAGCATCTCACCGCCAGTGGGTTTGCTTTCAGGTTCGCCATGCCCACAGGCCAGGACCATGTTGACGGCAGAAACCACCTGGGTGCGCCCCTCGTAGAGGCCGTGCAGGCGGCGGTACACAGTGTCGTAGGCCGCAGAGGAATGAAGCTCCGTATGTGGCGACGTGCTCATGAGTCCCACCAGAGCTTTGAACGCGGGCTTGATGGTGTGATACCAGCAGTGATCCGAGTCCTTGCCTGCATGTTGGACCGCCAACGCCTCAGCGTCTTTGATGCGGGGTTCGAGGCGGACTATTTCGTCGTAAGTGAGAACCTTTTTCATTGTCATTCCCTCCAGGGTATTGTTGATTATTGACAGGTTACGACAGGCGTTTCTGGTAAATGGTTCGACCACAGTGCCCGCCTATCTCGCCCGCGTCGGGGTGAACTGTTTTTCGTGATACGTCCCAACGTCCCGGCAATAGGCCAGGGTCGCCATTCCTCGCTGTCCCACCTCCCGAAATCGAATCTTGCCGACGTAAATGTCGGTCAAATCCTCTTTGGTGTGCCTGTAGACCGTGATTCCGTTGTCCGCCTTGTTGTACCAATGGGCGCTACCCGAGATGTCGTAGAGCGTCGGAACAGGGTATTCCCCTGTCTCTTTGTCTTTCTGAAGTTTGGTGGGATGCGCCACGATCCACACGTGAACGTCATTGACGCGAGCAAACCGGCGAACCTTGCTCAAGGCCTGGGAGATATATTCCGTTTCTGACAAACCGGCGGGCCGGTGGTGTTCAATTTCGTTCCAAGGGTCGAGGATGACGCCCTTGACGCCATGGCGGAATATTGCGGCCCGGACTTTCGTAAGGATGAAGTCCAGTGAAAGGTCATCATCGCCAAGCATGATGAAATTGAATGCACCGTCCATGCAGGCAAGCCCGTACTCCACATCTTGGGCCTCCATTCGCGCCACGTTGCCCCTGGACGATGTGAAAGGCCTTTCGATGAACTTCTCCATGATCGAAGCAGCATGACGCGGCACAGGCCAATTTTCGGGAGAATAGAAGCAGAAGGACCACCCGGATTGTTTGAACAGGTTCACGGCCATGGCGTCGAGCCAGTTGGACTTGCCCGAACCGGGTATGCCGGTGATGATGGTCATCTCTCCGGGGCGAACCGTGTAGAGCGCATCCACCGACGGCCAGCCCGTGGACAGGCCACGCCGAAAGCCTTCCCGGTAGAGCAAAGCCACGTCGTCTTTGATATCGGCGGACGTGTAGAGCCCGGCAATGGGCATGGGGCGAGCCTCGCCAATGACCTTCGCCACGCCATCAGGGCCGTGCTTGACCAAAACGTCGTTGATATCCTTGCAGCCGTCCGGGTAGGTGACGCGGCAACATTTCTCCATGCCGATGCGCCGGGCAAGCTCGTGTTCAAGCGTCTGGCCGGGGGCGTCGTTGTCCACGCACAGGATCACGCGCCCATATTTCGCAATCAGGGCCTCGGCGCTCTCCAGGAAGGAAAACTTCTTCTCGTAGTTCTTCGTCTCCGGGCTGGGTGCGCCATCGGGAATGGAAGTCACGGCGTTGTAGCCCACCGTCACCAGGGCCAGGGCGTCCATTTCGCCCTCGGTGATGATCAAGTCACGGTCAGGGGCGGCCCGCCTCTCGATTTCGTCAAAGCGGTACAGGCACTTTTCCGCGTCCTTGGCTTGGCGGAAATTCTTCTGACCGTCGCGGAACTTGATGTTCACCACCTGGCCGCCCTTCACGTAGGGGAACTGAATGCACGTCACTGCCGCGTTCGAGCCGGGCATCCAGGCCGGGCCGTAGCCGACGCGGTTGTCGGCCAGGGCCTTTTCCGAGATGCCGCGCCCGGCGAAATACTCCAGCACCTTCGGCGTCAAGCCCAAGGCTGAGAAGTCATAGACGGGCTTCACGGGCTTCTTGGGCCGGGCCTCGGCTTTCTCCGCGCCGCTCTTGAGCGTACCCGTCCAGCCGCAATGCCAGCAGTTCCAGACGCCCTCGTCGAGGTTCACGCTCAGACAAGGCGCGAACGACTTTTGCCGATTCGGTGAACATTGCGGGCAGGTGGTCTTCACGTTGCCCGCAGCTCCGGTAGGGACTTCAATCCCGTAATCATGAAAGGACTTCATACAGCCGCCAAAGGGTTGCGGTTCATGCTTGGCCTGGATGCGCCGTTCATCTTCAGGGCCAGGGCGTCGAACTTCTCTCGGAGCTTGGCCGTGCTGAGGATGTTCTTCGACCAGAAGGCATCGGCCTGGGACCAGCGAAGAACCTGCTCGATCCTCTCCGGGGTCCGCCCGTCCACGCGGATCATCAAGTCAACCTGTCTCGCCCACGTCTGAAGGTTCGGGGCTTTGTGCTCCGGGTTGCGCTGGCGGATAAGCTCGAAGAGCAGTTCTGCAAGTCGGAACTCGGAGAGTTCGGACGAGAAGACTTTAGTCTTCTTCTTATTCTTTCCATTCTTTAGATGTGGCCCTTTGCTGGCCCTTTGGTGGCCCTCGTGCTGGCCCTTTTGCTGGCCTTCGTGCTGGCCCTCACCCGACGCCGAATCTTGGTAAAGGTGCCAATTTATTACCTCATACACCGTAAACTTGCTGGCCCTTCTGATGGCCCTGATCTGTCCCTTTTCCGAACGCAAGTCTGACGCAACCCGAACGCAAAGTCTGACTTGCTTTTCGGTCATTCCAAGCTCTTCAGCCCAGCGCTTCCGCCCGAAGATGAATTGCCCAGGTTCGAGTTCCACTGTCTGCCCGCCAGCCATGAACTTTGTGGGCTTGTGCGCAGCGGATATCAGACACCACGTCCAGAAAGCCCAATAGGCATGATTGCGGATCAACCCGGATTCCCGGCTTTTGCGCCACAACTTAACGAACCCTCTGTTCATGCCGCACACCTCTCGAAGTACAGCCACCGGAATGGCGGCAGGGGATGAAGTTCACGCGCCGGGAGCACGAAGGCCCCGGCCAGGGGGCCGTCAGTGGCTGGCTCCTTCGGAAGCATGTCCGCCGATGCCCAGCCGATGACATGCACGACGGCCCGGTCTTCGGGCAGAAGGTCCACGAGGGCGAGCGCATAGACCCACCCGTCGTAACGCTCACGAGGGCGCACAGCGAGGCTGTACGAGAGTAGGGACTTTGACACATCCCGGCGAAGAGACGCCTTAAAATCAAGATTCAGAGCGTCCACGTCGGAGCCGCCGTCACCCTGGAACTTGTGACGATTCGCGTGCCAGCGGGTTGTCAGGTACTCTTTGATCGCCGCAGCGCCATACAGCAGCTTCAGGCCGCCATACGTTCCAATCTGGCCGACAAGGGCGTCCGTGGAGAGCGTCCCGGCCCGGTCATCTCCCTGGCGGATGTTCGAGCGGCCAGGGTAATCCCAGGTCGCGGCCATGGTGCGGACAAGGTTCATTTCCCACGGGAGGATCGACACGGTGCGGATATCGTGTTGGTGGATCATGTGGCCCCCTCAGGCCCTCGCCAGCTTGAACCAGCGAAAGGCCAGGGTGACAGTCCAGGCCGGGCACAGCCCCCAGCAGTAGGCCCACATGAGCGCGGCTTTCAGCCAGCCTTTGACACGCCCGGCCATCCGGGGCAGAAGGAATACACGCGCCTTTTTCATCAGACCCCCAACGCCCGGCATGGCGAAGGGGGTCTTCTCTTTGGCGTTCACTGGACAGGCTCCTTGTCCTCAGACTGCGAGAGAACCCACCGCAGGAGTTGAAGGCCGTCCCTGTAGGCCTTTTCGAGGAGTAGCAAGGCCATTTCCTGTTGCTTGGCCGCCACGTCCTCCCCTGTTGCGCGGAAGCGTTCCAGGCGTTCCACAACGGCCTGACGCCCCACCAGCAGGGGGTTGAGGTGGTGCAGTACCAGAGCGTCAACGGCGTTCCGGGTTGTAACCGGGATTTCCTTAGGGCAGCATGGGGTGGTATTCATGTGCATGGCGATGCCCCTATGCAGCCTTTGCCGGTTCGATCTTCAGACGGCCAGCAAGCCAAGTGCAGAGGCTGGACAGGGGGTAGCCCACATTGCGTCCATGGCGGACCCTTTCAGGGCCAACGCCAGCTGAATCAAGGTTTGCCATTGTCCGGTGGTGCAGTAAGCCACCCGAGAAACGGCCAATCTCAGAACGTGCGACCATGGCGGAAGGCCATTTGGTGAACATGTCCTTAACTACCTGGGGCCAGTCGGAAGGGGGGTGAGCGAAGTTTCCCATATGATCTTCTCCGAGAGGTGGTGTAGGCTTGTGAGCCTCAACCCCTACCGGTGAAAAATCAGGGAATTGTGTTGAGCAGACGGAAGGAAACTCCCTAACGACTTGGAATCATGGGAGAAAAAAACTTTATGAAATATCTATTTTTCAGGTGAAAATTCATCCGAGAAAGCCAATCTACTCTTCACGAGGGATTCGACTCGAAATGTTGAATACAGTTTTATAGGCACGGATTTTCTTGTCGAAGGGGATTGGGTCAGAGTGGATTGATGGGAACAAAGACTTTAAGCCCTTGCGCAGGGCGGAGACTCTCTTTGTGATGTCATTATCCGAGCGTATTTCTCCACGTTCTTTCGCAAAGTGCTTCAGCAGCTCCCATTGGCTATTTGGAACGTCGTTCTTCCTATTATCTGAGAACCCAAGCTCATCAAATGTTTTGTTTTGAACTATTCCATTGCAATGAATTTCTATTGCCTCAACATTGACGAACACAATATGAATTTCACCCCACACACTCGCGCTAATCCCATGACAAACAGGGGAAACAGCACATAACGTGGCAGCTTGGGCTTGTGTGATGGCCACCCGTGTATGATTTCGCTTTGCCTTAGGCTTGGCGTCCAACTGGGTAGTGGCAAGAGCACCGTCAGCATTGAAAATCCTTGCGGGGTCAGAGCGAGGGCCATTCTCCTGGTGCTGGGCTGGGGTTTGTTCCATGTCACAAGAGGACATGTCTGTCTTACCAAAACTGGAATAACGGCGTTCAATTTCCACCATAAGCTCGTTCAAAAGTGGAATTTCTTTGTCACGTAAGGCAGCATCAGACAATGATTTCACGCACATGTCGCAAAGGCTCTTCAACTTGTTCTTAATCCTGGGCCTCAACATCACCCATGCTGTAAATCCACGCTGATGTATTGAAATTGACTCTTCACGTTCATTCAAAATGTTGAACAAGTTGCGAAATTCTGCTGTTGGCCATTGCGCTCCAAAATCGTGACGCCCAGCATCCGATTGCAATAACTCATCAATAGCTGGGGTGAAGCTCATACTGTCTTCGATGTATTGGTCCTTGTCCATGGGAACTCCCTCAGCTTCCCCCTGTAGGAACCCCGGCCAGCCCGTCAGGGAAACGGTTTTTCAGAGCGGGTAATTACTCCGCCCCTAGGCCGGGGAAAGTCGTGCTTACGAGCCTACGCCCAGGTCCGGTCCTTGACCCTGCTGCCGAAGAACCCGGGATAGAGCGGCGACGGCTCCACCTGGACCTGGACACGATAGCCCAACGCCTCCAGGGCCATTTCGAGGTGGTCCCAGCGCGAGGCGTGGTACAAGTCGAGGAGTCGGCGAATGGATTTCGGATCGGTGTGCAGCCGGGCGGCCAGTTTCAATTGACTGACCCCCTGGTCCTTCATGGCCTGGTAGACGGCCATCTTGACCACGGCCATGGGGGGAAGTTCAATGGAGGGCTGTCCCGTCGCAGGTTCGTCCGCCTGGGGAATGTCCTCCCCATCGTCCATCATGGCGGCCAGCATGGTCAACGCGGCGTCCAGGGCCATATCCTGGGCTTCATCAGCATCTTTTCCCACGGTCATGGTCCCCGGAATGGCCGGGACCACGGCAACAACGGTTCCGTTTTCGTCGGGAGTCAGTTCGACCCGGTATCGCAGCATTTATAAATCCTCGTGGTTGAGGCCCAACTGCTTGCAGAGCATTTTGATGAAGACGGGGCCGATGTCTTTGTCGCCATGGACGGGCAGCGGAGCCCTTTTGGCCCCATGGCGCAGGAGGTAATGCCCCCCCTTCCCGCGTGCGGCTTCAGCCACGACGCCAAGGGCGGTCAATCTTCGAAGCAGTTCTCGTGCCTTCATCGCTACTCACAGATAGGGCACATGTGCCCCGTGGTCAAGGGTTGGGAATCATCCACCGTCCGTCCCCTTGGCGATGGTCACGATTTTGCCCTTACCCTTCTTCAACCCGGCCTCCAAGGTTTTGACCGCCCGGCGCAAGGTGTCCGGGGCAAGGTGACTGTAGCGTTCGGTCATGGCCAGAGTTCCGTGTCCCATGAGTTCCTTGACGGTGTAGAGGTCCACGCCCTGCTCCACCAGCCAGGAAGCATACGTATGCCGCAGACTGTGGAACACCAGCTTCTGACGGCGGTCCGTGACGCCGTTGTTCATGCCGATGGCATCCGCCACGATCTTGAACACGTTGGACACCTCCACGCGCTTCTTGCCGTTCCGGTCAGGGAACACGAGTCCGTGGAGGTTGGTCCGCTCCGCCAACCTCGCCGTCAACATGGCTTCCACGTCCGCCGTGGTGAACGCGGCCCGGTTCTTCCCGCTCTTGGTGTCCCGCAGGGTCAGCACCCGCCGTTCAAGGTCCACGTCCATCCAGGTGAGGGCGAATATTTCCCCGGCCCTCATGCCGGTATGCAGGGACAAAAGGGCCATGTCGTATAAATCCTGGCTTCTCTCGCGCAGGGCTCCCAAGAGCCGTTCGGCTTCGTCCCTGGTCAGGAAGCGCAGCCGCCGGTTGTCGGAAACAGGCTTCTTGACCAGCCTGACGGGATTCTCGCCGTCATACAGCCCGTGGCGCTTGGCGAAGTTGAAGACCTGACGGACCACCCCAAGGATGTAGTGCGCTGTCCGGGGGGATTTCTCCGCGTCCAGCACCTTCTTCTTCAGGCGCTCCAGATCGAAGGGGGCGATGTCCTTGAGGGGCTTGTCTCCGATGACCGGGGCAATCCAGTTGCGCAGGAAGCTCTCTTCCTTGTCGCAGGAAGCGGAAGATTTGTTCATGCGTTCGGTGGGGAGGTAGGAGTCCGTGAACACCTGAGAGAAGGTGACGTTTGCTTGATCCGCCCGGGCTTGATCTTCCGCCTTGGCCTGGCGGTCATCCTTTGCCTTGGCCCGGCGTTCGGCCAGGGTGACGAACCCGATGCCCGTGCGCTTCGCCTCCTTCAACTCGGCAAGCCGGGCCACAGCCTTTTGCTCGGTCCATCCATCGCTTGCCCACCCAAGAGCCTCCTCCTTGTCCTTGCCCTCCAACTTGTAGCGGATTGAAAAATACCGGTCAGGCTTCACCCCATGCTTGCGCGTGGGATGCTCCCGGAAACGCACTCCGGTGTGTTTGGTCTTGATCCAAGGAGTTGCCATATTCGCCCCTTCTCAAAAGCCACCGGGTTTGTTGTCCCGCTCCTGTCCCGCTTTTTTCGATGAAACAAGGCGTTTTCCAGTGAAACCGAGTGAAGGCAAAGTAGGCATGAAATCGTTACATGTCAACGGCTTCATGAAGTCTGGTGAAACGTGATGAACTTAAAAAAAGTGACTGTTAATCACTAGGTTGGGTGTTCGAGTCACCCCCGGGGAGCCAGAAGAAACAAGGGTTTCAGACCAAACGTCTGAAACCCTTTTTCTTTGGCTGGCGGTTTTGCCCCCACTCTCTCCCCACTTTTTATACTATGTCTGGTGAACCCGGGTGAAGATTGCCAGGTGGAGGCGGTCCTCACCCTGCCGTGGCGGGCCTCTGGGCTGGCCAGGTACTTATCCAGCCCAGAGGCCCCGTAGAGCACGTTCACGCCCGCAGAGCCCCCAGCAGCAGGTCCATAGGAGGGACGTCTTGAGCCGGGCACCCATTGGATGATATAAATGTATTTTCGATTTCTCCCCATATAGCCCTATATGGGTTGAAACAAAAACATTCCTGAGTATCCTTCATGGTTATCGGCCGTTCAGAAGCCGAAACATCACACAGGAGGGACTCATCAATGAGCAGCAACAAAGATGTCGGTTTCACTTCCAGATATCGATGCGTAGCAATGGGAGAACACAAAAAACATTCTTCCTGGTGGACGCATCGATGAAAAG
Source organism: Desulfovibrionales bacterium (assembly GCA_038248065.1). Classification (GTDB taxonomy): domain Bacteria; phylum Desulfobacterota; class Desulfovibrionia; order Desulfovibrionales; family Desulfovibrionaceae; genus Fundidesulfovibrio. The sequence continues at coordinate 9,692 of JBBRUD010000028.1, forward strand.
CGCGACATTCACGCAACTTGATGTCTTCAAGTCCGAGTTGGTCAAAGGTGCACGCTTCAGCCCAGTCTATGAATTTCCCTTGCTGGAACCCGTACAATGTAAGCCTGACCGAGCAATTCCTTTTGAAAAGGCCTATACGGCGACAGCTCGGAGTAAATGGGTCCATTTTTACACCCATGACCGGCACTTTGAACGTGTATGGAACACACCTAAGCGCTATTTGCCCATGTTTCAACGCTTTGCCGACGTCATCACGCCGGATTTCAGCCTGTACAGAGAAATGCCCTTGGCCATGCAGATTTGGAATACCTACCGCAACCGGGCAATCTCTTTTTGGCTCCAACGCGAAGGCATACCCATCGTGCCCAACGTCCGTTGGGGCGACGAGCGGACCTATGACTTCGCCTTCGAGGGACTGCCTCACGGCGGAACTGTGGCAATCAGCACCAATGGCTCATTGCGAAAAATATTCGACCGGGAGTATTTCAAGAGAGGGCTGGCAAAGATGGTCGAGGTTCTCCAACCCCAAACCATTGTCAACTATAGCCAGGCCCCGGATGATGTTTTTGGTGAATATGCAAGCCGGGGTTTGGAGATACTCGCCCTCCCTCATTACTCGAATACATTCAAAAAGGAGGTACTGTGATGGGCGGCTGTGGCGGCGGCGGACGTTTTAGTGGAACAATCGGCTCACGTGAGTGGGATCCTTTTGCTCTTGGGCCTGTGTATGCACAAGGGGGCAATGGTAACGTTGCAACTGATGCGGGGGGAAAAGCGGCTCCAGTTGTCAAACTTTGGAATAAAGATGCGGCAATACAGCATTTGGAGAACAATGCTGGAATTGTGAGTCAACATAGGTGTGCTAGATTCGTAGGAAAAGCCATCGAAGCAGGAGGCATCCGCTTGAATCGCGCTTTAAATTCAGCGGGGTCGAGTGCTTGCGGTTACGGACCAATCTTGGAAGATGCTGGTTTCAAGCCCGTACCTGAGGGTACGCCGCCCCAAGCTGGTGACGTGGTTATTTTCCCGAAAAGTCCGGATTATGACCATGGACACGCAGCGATGTTCAATGGGAAACAATGGATATCAGATTTTAGGCAAGACATTATGCACGCCAGCAAGAAAGCTGAAGAGCAGAAAATACCTTACACAATCTATCGCAGGCCTTGAATATTTCTAACGTATAAATTATGTTTTGCGTGCCGGTGCAGGGATACCCCTTCGCTCCGGCACAGCTCGAAAGTCGCTTGGGCAAGACAATCTTGAAGATCGCACTGGCGAGGAGGGCTAGAATAATGCAAAAATTGTTCAGCAGAGCAACCGGTTGTCTGTGTCTGGTGATATTCTTGTCGTCACATCCTGTGTATTGTGCTGAGCAAGATCCTGTGCAATTCATTACTGAATTTTATACATGGTATATTTCGGCGCAAAACAGAATGGATGAAATAAAAGGCAAGGATATATGCCGTTATGTTGCACAAGAGACTTTAGAGGGAATCAATATGATTCCCGACCGGTCTGGGTATGACAGGACTGATTACTTTCTCAAGCTCAGTTACGGTCCAAGTGACATGAAAGGTGTTAGTATATTGATTAATCAGGTAGAAACAATTAGCCATAACACTTTTGCATCAATAGTAACAATAGTTTATGTTGACAGATTTGGGCATCGCTTTCCTGATGGCGTTATTGTTGTTATATTGAAATCAATTGAAGGCAACCTCAAAATATTTAAATGCATCGATGCATACCCTGAGGCTTGAATTATTTAAAGGAGAATTGAAATGACAAGAATATGTTCAGTTTTGTTTTGTTTCGTTGTCTTTTTTATTGTATCTAACAACGCTCATGCAAACAAAACTCCGCAGAGAGTCATGTTGAAGAATTCTACAAGTGGTACATTCCTGGCTTTACAAGCATTACAATTAGTAGCGATCTCTCTGAGTATGTCGATGGGTGCGTATTGAGCGCACTACGCATAATGTATCACAGGAATTATTTTGAAACTGATTATTTTTCAAAATCACAGGATTGTTGGGACGAATGGCTTGACGTGATGGTTGTCCACAAGGAGATGAAAATAAATGAAATAACAAGCGTTGTTCCGGTCTCTTTCAAATTTTCAGAAGATAAGCAGCACAACCTTCTCGTCTTTGTGAGGAAAGAAAAGGACGGATGGCGCATAATAAAAGTAGCCGGAACGAAGTATTTTTACGAATAGTTTAAATTTTCGTGCGCTTGAATCTCAGCAGCAAGACAAGGTATGCAGCCTGGGAACCAGGACCATCCTAAGTTTCGTTAGCTCCTCACTTCATACAGCCCCGTCAGAACCCGGCGCACCGTGCGGGGTTCCAGGTCGATGCCCATGAGAGACGCCCTGGCCAGGCCTACCGGGACTCATGAATCCTGACCCCATGACGGAGCGTGGCCAGCCTGAAGCCGACGGTCCAGGCGAAATCCGCCTGTGTCATATGCAGCTTCTCGCGGAGGCCCCGCACGTCAACAGCCTTGAATACGTGGACCACAGAAGCATTATCCGGTGCCCGGCGACGGCCACATACAGACCCCTGGCGATGTCCCCTCCCCTTGCCCCGCATTTCCCACAATCGGCCTTTCGCGTTCCGGGCGTATGACATGACCAGCTTCCTTAAACCCCCGCCCCTTACCAACAGGATGATCCGCTGGAAGCTGGCGCGGATACCAGGAGACAGGCACTCACGTTTGGGAAGGACCCTCTGGCCACAGTCACTATTTTTGTCTATTTTTTGTTTTCTTAGTAAACATATTGTTTACGTAAGATTGATATTGACACTTGCCGTTGCCTGGATATAATCAACAAGAACGTTAAATAGATTCACACCATAATTCACCATACGAACCACACATGAACCGTGTTGCCTGCGAATATCAGTATAATCTCAACATGAATCATTCTTCCATGCCCACCTATCGACACAATCCCTTCGCCATCACCCTGAATAGCGACCTCTTATGAGAATATTTTTATCTTCAGTGGTTCAGTCCACCAAAAACTTCTTTAACAACACGTCAATACCCCTTACACTTCAAAACATTTACCTCGTAATTATCACATGAGGCGGCATTCTGTCCATTAGACGTTCAAGCATTGCAACGATTGCCAGGCGCATCTATTTAAACAAGAGATAGTACAACATACTGCGAGGCAGTAATGCAAATATCAGTCAGTGATGCAGCTAAAATCCTGAAAGTGCCCACCAAAAGCATCTATGACTGGATTAAACAGGGTTCCATCCCTTTTTACCAGATCAACGAGCAATACCGCTTCAACCGGGTTGAACTCCTGGAATGGGCATCGTCCCGGCGTATCCTGGCTTCCCCTGAAGTCTTTCTTGAAGCTGATCCTGAAGAAGAACAATTTCCCTCTCTTGTCGACAGCTTGAACGCCGGCGGAATTTTCTACCAGGTGGGTGGCGACGACAAGGCTTCGGTGCTGCGGGCAGTCATCGACACGCTTATTTTCCCCGAGGGCGAAGAGGTGGACAAAGAGTTCCTCTTCCAGATTCTCCTGGCCCGCGAGGCCCTTGGCTCTACCTGTGTCGGCGACGGCGTGGCTATCCCGCATGTTCGCAATCCGGTTGTGCTGCAGGTGACCAAGCCCTCCATCTGGCTCTGCTTCCTGGACCATCCGATAAATTTCGGCGCTCCTGACGGCCAGCCTGTAAACATCTTGTTTACGCTCATCAGCCCGACCGTCAGGGCGCATCTGCATCTGCTGTCGCGGCTGAGCTTCGCGTTGCAGGATAAAACCTTCAAAGCGGCCTTGAAACGGCAAGCCCCGGCAGCGGAATTGATGGAGACGGTGGCAAGCATAGAGATGGCCCAGACCGCACTGAGCAGCGGCAGCGCCGTTCCCATGCGCTAACAGCCTGATGCACAACAGGCTGAACGGACCAGGAAGGTCCGCTGGTTGCACCGCAACCGCGAGCAGTGGCGGAGTTTTGCTTCGCCATTGCGGGGTTGAAAAAGCTTAGGACGTTTTTTTCAACAGGCTCTTCACTTGGGGGAAGGCACGCAGCGCATGGCTAGTCATGCGCGGGTGGGATTTGTATGGCACTTCCACTGATTCTGGCGGCTCTATGCCTCACGGGCGCAAGCGGTGTGCCGGGCCTGCTGCTGCCCGGAACTTCGCCGTGGGGCCAGCGCATGGCCGCGTTCCTCATGGCCCTGGGCGCGCTTGCCGGTCTGGGAGGAGTCTTTTGCAGCTATGCTGCCCCCGAGGCAGCAACATATATTCTTCCATGGCCGCCAACGGGCTGGTCTGTCCTTGGCGTCGACGCCCTGAGCGCGTTCTTTCTGGTTCCGGTCTTTCTTGTGGGCGGACTCGGGTCACTCTACGGGCTGGGATACTGGCGGCAGCGCGAGCATCCCAGAAACGGCGCAAGGCTCGCCTTTTTCTGGGGCGTGCTGATCTTTGGCATGGGCCTGCTGGTGATCAGCAGGCACGCCATGGCCTTCCTGCTGGGATGGGAGGTGATGGCGCTGGCGGCGTTCTTCCTGGTCTCTACCGAGGACCAGCGCGCCGAATGCCGCAGGGCTGGATGGTTTTACCTGATAGCGGCACACGTGAGCACCTTGGCTCTGTTCGCCATGTTCACCTTGTGGCATTGGACGACCGGCTCCTACGACCTGCATCCCGCCGCTCTCGAGACCATGAGTCTGGGCGTGCGCAACACTCTTTTTCTGCTGGCGCTCGTGGGTTTCGGCCTCAAGGCCGGCATGATGCCTCTGCATTTCTGGCTTCCGGGTGCCCACGCCAATGCGCCCAGCCACGTCTCAGCGATCCTTTCGGGGGTCGTGCTCAAGATGGGCATCTACGGATTGCTGCGGATGCTCGCGGTGCTTCCCGCCCCTCCTGTGGGCTGGGGCGGCCTGATCCTGCTGCTCGGAGTGGTCAGCGGCCTGCTGGGGGTGCTGTTCGCCCTGGGCCAGCATGACTTGAAACGGTTGCTGGCCTACCACAGCGTCGAGAATATCGGCATCATCCTCATGGGCCTTGGCCTCGCGATGCTGGGACGCTCCACCGGACACCCCGAATGGGTGGCGTTGGGAATGGCCGGTTGCCTGCTGCACGTCTGGAACCACAGCCTTTTCAAGTCGCTGCTCTTCCTTTGCGCCGGGTCCGTGCTGCACGGGGCGCACACCAGGGAAATCGACCAGTTGGGCGGGCTGGCCAAGTCCATGCCCTGGACTGCGGGGATGTTCCTGCTGGGCGCTGTGGCCATCTGCGGCCTGCCCCCCTTGAACGGCTTTGTGAGCGAATTTTTCATCTACGTCGGCTTGCTGCGCAGCGCGGTCGCAGGCAGCGGAGACGGGGCAGGCTTGGCTCTGGCCGTTCCGGGGTTGGCCATGATAGGAGCGCTGGCTGTCGCCTGTTTCGTCAAGGTGTATGGCGTGGTCTTTTCAGGAAGCCCGCGCTCGCGCGCTGCGGCCCTCGCCCAGGAGTCCCCGGTGTCGATGCTGTGGCCCATCGGCGTTCTGGGTGCATGCTGCGTTCTCCTCGGGCTTGCCCCCATGCTGGCTGTCCCGGCCTTGAACGCCACCATATCCTGCTGGACGGTGGACATGCAGCAGACGCCGGTGCGCCTTGGCGAGCTGGTTCCGCTGGGAGCCATCAGCTCGATATCCATGAGTATTGCCTGCGTGACCGCCGTGGTAGGCCTTGCCGCCGCGTGCCGCAATCGCACAGCGTACCGGGTCGGCACCTGGGACTGCGGCTATGCCCGCCCCACGGCGCGCATGCAGTACAGCGCCTCGTCCTTTGCCCAGATGATCGTCAGGATGTTCCGCTGGTTTCTGCGCCCGCGCATGCATCTTCCCCGCCTCGAAGGGCCGTTTCCCTTGACGTCGAAGATGCACAGCCATGTTGACGACGCGGTGATGGACAGGCTGCTTATCCCCGGCGGCCGCGCTTTTGAGCGTTGGTTTCGCTGGGTGCACCGGCTCCAGCACGGATTGACGCAGCATTACGTGCTGTACATTCTGGCGACATTGCTCGTAATGCTCTGCGCCTTGATGCCCATGGAAGAATTCTACGCACGGCTGTTTGTGCGGTGAACATTATGAAGTATTTTTGGAGTCCAACTGGAGTGCGAGTGTAATGTCAGGCGTCGAAATTATTTTGATAGCAATAGTGCTGCTGTGCATGAGCGGTTTTATCGGGTGCATGTTTGCGGCACGGTCCTTTACAGGCCAACGTGCCGCGACGGCGGTCATGGCGGCTGGCAGCGTGCTGGGACTTTATGGCATGGTTGTGGCTTTTGGCGAGACGGCTCCGCAACCATTTTGCATGCCATGGTTTCTTCCCTGGGGACAGTTCGCAATAGCGGCAGACCCCATCAGCGTCCTGTTTTTGGGGCCGGTGTTCGTGGTGCCCGCGTTGGGATCTTTCTATGGCTGGGGGTATTGGAAGTCCTCCGAACACCCCCAGAGTGGCCGCCGACTCGGTCTGGCCAGCGGATTTCTGGCCGGAGGCATGGCCCTGGTGGTGATCGCCCGCGACGGCGTACTGCTGCTGATCGCCTGGGAACTCATGGCCATCTCTGCCTACTTCACGGCCACTGCCGAGGAAGGCAACCCGGAGGCCCGCCAGGCCGGATGGGTCTACCTCATCGCCACCCATATGGGCACGCTCTGCCTCTTCGCCATGTTCGCCTTGTGGCGCCATGTGACGGGATCCTTCGCGCTGGATGCCGCGCCGGGGTTGCCCCCGGAAATAGCGGGCACCATTTTCCTGCTGGCGCTGATTGGGTTCGGATTCAAGGCCGGGCTCATGCCCCTGCACGTCTGGCTACCCGGTGCCCACGCCAACGCTCCGAGCCATGTTTCGGCGGTGATGTCTGGCGTCATGCTCAAGATGGGCATCTACGGCATCGTACGGATGACCGGCCTGCTCCCCACGGGCGCGCCGTGGTGGGGCGGAGTGCTGCTCTGTGCCGGAGGGATCAGCGGCATCGCGGGAATCGCCTTCGCCATCGGCCAGAAGGACATAAAACGGCTGCTGGCCTACAGCAGCATCGAAAACATCGGTATCATCGCCATGGGCCTGGGGCTGGCCCTTTTGGGGCGGGCACTGGGCCGCCCGGACTGGGTAGTGCTGGGCTTGTGCGGAGCGCTGTTGCACGTTTGGAACCACAGCCTGTTCAAGCCGCTCTTGTTCTTCAATGCGGGAGCCATCATCCACGCGACGCACACCCGGGATATGGACCGCCTGGGCGGCCTGGCCAAACAGATGCCTCGATCTGCCCTCTATTTTGGCGTGGGCGCGCTGGCCATTTCCGCGCTTCCGCCGCTCAACGGTTTCGCCAGCGAATGGCTGCTGTACCTGGGGTTCTTTCACGCCCTGGACCCGGTGACAGGCAGGCCGGGGGCTGCGGTGGCCGTGGCGGCAGTGGTTCTGGCGACCATCGGGGCCATGGCCGTGGCCTGCTTCGTGAAGCTTTTGGGTACGGTGTATCTCGGCTCGCCCCGCAGCGACGCGGCCCTGCACGCGCATGATCCGCGGGCCAGCATGCTCATCCCCATGGGGATTTTGGCCGCCGCCTGCGCAGGGTTTGGCCTGTTTCCCATGGTTGCCGCGCCCGTGCTTGAGAAGGCGGTGGGGACCTGGGCCGCAATGGACGGCCCCGGCAGCTTGGGCGGCCTGGCCGACCTGGGCCAGATGTCTCTGGCCGCGCTCGCGCCCTTTTCCTCGCTTTCCACCATGGGATTGGTGTTCGTAGGCATGGTGGGCATCTTCGTACTGCTCCTGCGAATCTTTCTGCGGAAACGGCCCATACGCAGATTCGGCACATGGGACTGCGGGTACGCCCGGCCTGCCGCAACCATGCAGTATACCGGATCATCCCTTGTGCAATCCATAGTCCACCTGTTCACGTTCATCATTTATCCAAAATACAGCAGACCACGATTGAACGGGCTGTTCCCGCCCCCCGGCCAATTCAAGAGTACTGTTCTTGACTTGGTGCTGGACCGTTTCGCCGTGCCGGTGTTTCACGCCTGCGGCAAGGGCTTCTCCACGCTTCGGGTGCTGCAGCAAGGGCAGACCCACCTGTACCTGCTCTACATAGTCACCATCGTATTCATTCTCCTTCTTTGGGGATCACTGTGAGGACCCTCATGGCCAATACGCTCATACACGTCCTGCTGCTGTTGCTCATGCCCCCGCTCCTCCTGGGCGTGATCAACAAGGTCAAGGCTCTGTTTGCCGGACGGACCGGCCCGCCGGTCCTGCAGTTGTATTACGACATCCTCAAACTCCTGCGCAAAGGCATGGTGCTCTCCGAAACCACGACGTGGGTCTTCATTGCCGGGCCGCTCATCACTCTGGCCGCCGTGCTGACAGCAGGCCTGCTGGTCCCCCTCGGCCAGCTCAAAGCCCCGATCTCCTTCACCGGGGATCTCATCCTCTTTGCGTATCTGTTCGGCCTGGCGCGCTTTCTGACCACCACCGCCGCGCTGGACACCGGCTCCGCCTTCGAGGGGATGGGCGCGGCCCGCGAAGTGACCTTTGCCTGTTTTTCCGAGCCCGCCGTGTTCTTTGCCTTTCTGGTGCTGGCCAAGATTTCCGGGTCGCTGACCCTGTCTGAAATGCTGCAGGCACCGGTGGACGCATCGGTCATGGGCAGCGCCCCCTTGCTCCTTATCGCCATCGGCCTCTTCGTCGTGCTGCTGGCTGAAAACTGCCGCATTCCCGTGGACGACCCCAACACCCATCTGGAATTGACCATGATCCATGAGGTCATGGTGCTCGACCATAGCGGGCCGCTGCTCGGCATCATTCTGTATACCGCCAGCATGAAGCTGTTCGTGCTGGGCGACGTGCTGCTGCACGTGGTCACCCAGCCCCACGAAAGCATGCCCTGGATCGATTGGCCCCTGTTTGTCCTCGGGATGCTCGGCTTGGCCGTGGCTGTCGGGGTGGTAGAATCCGTCATGGCCAGATTGCAGATGCGCCATGTGCCCTATCTTCTCGTGTTTGCGCTCATCTCGTGCGGGTTTGGATTTCTCTTACTGATCAGGTGATACAATGGACAACTATCTCAACGGCATTCTCGTCATCGTTCTGGTGTTGAACCTGCTTTTGCTCGGAACCAGCCGCATCAATACGATCATCAAAGCTGTTTCCGCCCAGGGGGCGTTGCTGGGCATCATTCCCTTTGTGGTGCACCAGCATCTGAGCCTCACCGCCATACTGGTTGCAATCATGGCCATCGCCCTGAAGGGCGTCGTCATCCCTCTCATTATGGTCCATGCGCTGCGGGAGGCCCAGATCAAGCGGGAAATCGAACCCATGATCGGGCTTCTGCCTTCGATCATCCTCGGCGCGGTGGCCACGGCGTTCTCCCTGCTCTTCGCCAGCCAACTTCCCCTTGCCGCCCAGCATGTGGGCAAACTCCTGGTGCCCACCTCCATCGCCACGGTGTTCACCGGCTTCATCATTCTGATAACGCGCTATAAAGCCCTGACCCAGGTAGTAGGCTATCTTGTGCTGGAAAACGGCATCTACATCTTCGGCATGCTGCTGATCGAGTCCATGCCGCTTGTGGTGGAATTGGGCGCGCTGCTGGACCTGTTCGTCGGCATCTTCGTCATCTGCATTATCACCAACCACATCAACCAGGCGTTCTCATCGATGGACACACGCCGTTTGGTTACTCTTAAGGAATGATGCCATGGAGTTTGTCCTGATTGCTGTTCCTTTGTGTGTGGCCGCCTTGGCCGCAATAGTTGCGTCCAACCGCCTGCGGCCATGGCTGCTGCCTGTGGCAGGCGTAGCCCATCTCGGTTTGACCGTGCTCCTGCTCATGCACCCCGAGTGGACCGCTGGTTCCGCCTGGCTGAAGCTTGATCCCCTTGGGCGCATCATCCTTCCCATGGTCAGCGTACTGTATTTGATCTGCTCGTTTTACGCCGTCGGCGTGCTGCACTACCGCCATGCCCAGTTGAACCGGGTATTCTGCGTGTGTCTGACGGCATTTCTCAGCGTCATGACCCTTGTGGTGTTGTCGCAGCACCTTGGCTTGATGTGGGTGGCCATCGAAACCACCACCCTGGTCACGGCCCCGCTGGTCTATTTCAACCAGACGCCGCAAAGCATCGAAGCCACCTGGAAGTACCTGCTTATCTGTTCCGTGGGCATCGCCTTGGCACTCCTGGGCACGTTCTTTCTGGCCTACGCCTCGCTGCATCAGGGCATCGAGCCGACCCTGGATTTTGACGGTCTGCTGCGTAATGCCCCGCTGCTCTCGAAATCCTGGCTGCATGCGGCCTTCGTCCTGCTGCTGGTAGGCTACGGCACCAAGATGGGGCTGGCCCCCATGCACACTTGGAAGCCGGACACCTACGGAGAGGCTCCGGGCGTGGTCGGGGCCATGTTTGCAGGCGGAGTCACCAGTTGCGCCTTCCTGGCCCTGCTGCGCGTGTACCACATCTGCGAGGCGGCGGGAGAAGGAGCCTACACCTCGCGGCTGCTGCTGTTGATGGGCTTTCTTTCCATGACCGTGGCTGGGCTCTTCATGGTCGGCCAGCGGGATTTCAAGCGGATGCTGGCCTATTCCAGCGTAGAACACATGGGCATCCTGGCCATTGGACTAGGCATTGGTGGCCCGGCCCTATTCGGCACGCTGCTGCACGTGATCACCAACGGCCTGACCAAGGGCGTGTTGTTCCTCTCCGCAGGGAACATCCACCGCGCCTACAACAGCAAAACCATCGACCAGGTGCATGGGGCCATGCGGCGGTTGCCAATCTCCGGGGCGCTGTTCCTGGCGGGCTTTTTAGCCATCACCGGTTCCCCTCCCTTTGGCCCGTTCATCAGTGAATTTTCCATCCTCAACGGCGCGTTCGAAGCCGGACGTTTTGCCACTGCAGGCTTTTTCCTGCTGCTGTTGCTGCTGGTCTTCATCGGCATGGGGTCCACAGTGCTCCAGGTGGTCCAGGGCCGGGCGTCAACATCGGTCCACTTCACACCGTACCGCGAAAGCATTCTCACAACCTTGCCGGTGATTCTCCTGATGGGCTGCGTGTTGATGCTTGGGGTGTGCATCCCCTCCACGCTGATTGCCGCACTCAACGACGCCGTGCATTTCCTGAAGGGCAGGCCATGAACCCCAAAAAGCTCCGAATGGTCACACTTGCCAACGGCCAGGCCGTTGAACTTGAAGCGATCGCCCTGCTGGCACCCGATGCCTTTGAAACCATCATTGCCGACGCCGTCGTGGCCGGCCACCGGGTGGCGGCGCTGTTCGGGGCCGCGACCGGGCTGGCGAATGTCACCCAGCTTTTCGCCGTTCTGGTCAACGCGCAGTTGAACAGGCTGCATATCGTGCGCACCGAAATCGAAGGCGGGAGCTATCCGACTCTTACCCCCCGTTGTCCGCAGGTGCACCTTTTTGAGCGCGAAATCGCCGAGCAGTTCGGCCTGCGGCCCGAAGGGCATCCCTGGTTCAAGCCCGTGCGCTATCACCATTCCTGGACAGCCCGCGACGCCTGGGGCCGCCCCAAGGACGCCCCCATTCTTCCCGGCGTCGGCGATTTCTACCGGGTGGAAGGCGAAGAGGTGCATGAGGTCGCCGTGGGCCCGGTGCATGCCGGGGTCATAGAGCCGGGGCACTTCCGCTTCCAGTGCCACGGAGAACAGGTGTTCCATCTGGAAATCGCGCTGGGATACCAGCACCGTGGAGTTGAAGAAGCCATGGTCGGCGGCCCGTCTTTGCGCTCCATCCACTATGCGGAAACCCTTGCGGGCGACACCACCATCGCCCACACCATCGCCTACTGCCGGGTGCTGGAAGCCCTGGCCCGCTGCCAGAAAACCGCCCGCGCCCAGGCCCTTCGGGGGATAGCCCTGGAGTTGGAGCGCATCGCCAACCATGTGGGGGATCTTGGCGCATTTGCCAATGACATCGGCTTCCTGCCTACGGCCAGCTACTGCGGCCGCATCCGGGGCGATTTTCTCAACATGACCGCCCTGCTGTGCGGAAGCAGGTTCGGACGTGGCATGGTGCGCCCCGGCGGCGTGGGTTTCGACATGGATGACGCGCGCGTGGCCAAGCTGCTGCGCTTACTCGAAATGGCCGAAAAGGATACCACCGTCGCCGTGAACCTGCTCTGGGAAACCCCCTCGGCCATGGCGCGTTTTGAAAATATCGGACGGTTGCCCAAACAGGTGGCCATCGACCTGGGCATCGTCGGCCCGGCCGCCCGCGCTTCGGGCCTGCCCATAGATTCCCGCAGCGACCAGCCGTCCGGGGTCTACCGTTTTGCGCACATTCCGGTCTCCACCTACGACACGGGGGACGTGTTCGGTCGCGCCTACGTCCGCTGGCTGGAGATCCAGCACTCCATCACTTTCATACGCGAGCAGTTGCACGCGCTTCCCGCCGGAAACGCGCTGGTGGGAATCGGCCCGCTGCTGCCCAACCGTCTGGCGGTGTCCATTGATGAAGGCTGGCGTGGAGAAGTATGCCATGTGGGCATCACGGACGATCACGGAAGTTTCAGCCGCTACAAGGTGGTGGACCCGTCATTTCACAACTGGATGGGATTGGCTTACGCGCTGCGCAATCAGCAGATATCGGACTTTCCGCTCTGCAACAAAAGTTTCAACCTCTCCTACTGCGGACATGATCTGTGAGCGTTCACTGCGTTCCTGCGCTTCATTCATAAGGACTGAGCCATGTTGAATGTTCTTCTCTCGCGAGTGCAGCAAAAGCACCGCACCATGCCCTACCCTCAAGGTGCGCCACCCGAGTTGCCGGACCGTTTGCGCGGTCTGCCCAACATTGATGCTGCAAAATGCGTCACGGGCTGCCGCGCCTGCGCCGATTGCTGCCCCACAGGGGCCATCGCCGTGACGGACGCCGTGCGCCTGGACATGGGCAAATGCCTGTTCTGCGCGGATTGCCAGGCCGCCTGCCCGCAACAGGCCCTCACCTTCACCACCGATTACCAACTGGCCGCGCGGCACAGGTCCGACCTGATCATCGGGCCGGAACAGCCCAAGCCGCCCCTGAAAGCCGCACTGGACGCCCCCTTGATGAAGCTGTTCGGACGCTCGCTCAAACTGCGCCAGGTAAGCGCGGGGGGCTGCAACGCCTGCGAGGCCGACATCAACGTGCTGGGTACAGTCGGCTGGGATCTGGGCCGCTTCGGCATCCAGATGGTTGCCTCCCCGCGCCATGCGGATGGACTCCTGGTAACCGGGCCGGTGACGCAGAACATGCGTCTTGGCCTGGAGAAAACGCTCCTCAGCGTTGCAGAACCCAAGATCGTCATTCTTGCCGGAGCCTGCGCCATTTCCGGCGGCCCCTATATCGGCCACGAACAGGTCCACAACGGAGCGGATAGCGCTGCCGTCAACCTGTACATTCCAGGATGCCCGCCGCATCCGCTGACTATTCTCGACGGTTTGCTTCGATTGCTTGGCAGGATATGACATACTAGGCAGATGCCACTTTTGATAGTGCACTGGTCGTAGAGAGGTATCACTTGGTGTGGACGTCGCTTTCAAATGGTTCAGCGAGCCCCTTTTCAGCGGATGTCCGCTGTTACCCGTCCCAAGGGCTGCGAGGTGGCGTGTCCGATAAATGTCATTCCCCCTGATGCCGGGCTGTACGCGTTGTATTGCAGCCCACTGAATTATTGCATGTATTGATTTGAGACAGTGACTGCCTGCCGCCCTTTTCCCTGTTCCGGCCAGCACCACCGGCCTCCCGGCCATGCTACTGTTGATATTACGCCCTCTTTGCGCTATGTATTAGTCTGCAACGCTGGTTTTCCAGCCGATTTCGTGAAAGATGGGAGAGCACCATGGATGACCAGATAATTGAGCAGAATGAGAGTCACACACTTCCTCCCATTAGCTCCACCGAACGCCGTGAACTTCTTGCCCGTGTCCGGGGCCAGTTAAATGCAGGAAAGAGATGCCCGAACACCCCGGAGCGCTCTGAAGCCATTGAGCGCCTGCACAAGGCTGGCCGGTATCTCACAGGCCAACCCGAAGAGGCGATGAGCACCGAAACAATCATTCAGGCCATCTCGGCCCACGCAGTTCTGGCAGGGATAAGCCCCGGCCTCATGGCCGCAGCCCCGAACCTCACGAGCAAAGACGGCGTTGAATTCAGCACGCAGGTTCCCTGATTCCGCACAATCTCCACCACCCCGACCAGTCTTCCCGCCGCCCCTGAACTCAGCCGGGTGACGGCCTTCCGCCCCCTCACAGTCTTCCGCCTGCACACTCAGGGGAAGAGCGGCGCAGCCACAAGACGGCCCGGATCGTTATACACCCGGAACGTGTCCCCGGTGACGTTGCCGATAAGGGTCAGACCGTGCCTTCGGGCGCTTTCCACCGCCTGGCTGGTGGCCGCAGCGGTGGAAACGTATGCCCCGACGCCCGCCCGAATGGCCTTCTGCGCTATCTCCGAGGCAACGCGGCCTGTGGAGACGATGAGTTTGTCCTCAAGCGAAATCCCTTCAAGCAGACACTGGCCCACAATGGTATCAATGGCGTTGTGCCTGCCGATATCCGAGCGAAAGATGAGCATGGCCCCGGGGCAGCACAGCGAAGCGTTGTGACATCCGCGTGTCAGGCGGTAAAGGCTGGAGCGGGCATGCAGTTCGCGTACGAGTTCCAGGATGTTTTCCGGGCGCAAAAACGGCTCGGAGGGCAGCGGGATACGTTTGGACCCAGCCAGTACTGAATGGGCGTTCGCAGTCCCCTGCGTAAGAAGGTCGCGCCCCATGCCGGAAGTGAGCCGGACCCCGCTCGCCCTCGGCGGCGCGCGCCGAAGCTCCATGCGGACCACCATGCCCGAAGCATCCTCGACGATGTCCATGCCGACCAGGTCATCCGCGCCCTCGATCAGGCCGCAGCCGAACAGATATCCCACAGCCAGGAAGCCAGGTTCCATGCCCGTGCATTGCAGGGTGACCACATCCCGACCGTTGGCCACGATGCGCAAGGGGCGTTCCAAAATGGTGCGCACCTCGGCGGCTTGGTAGGCACCGTCGCGGTACTCCAGAATGGCGGAGGAAACATGCGGAGCCATAGCGAACCACCCTGGGTCGACGATTGCTTTGTCCAACTGCGTGGAGTACTCACTATATTCATTTTTCCGGTGCGCCAAGAGCGGCCAACTCCAGGGAAAAGACGCCACAGAGCCGCACCGGCGGGAGGCGACATGTCGCGAGGCAAACAACAGAATATGATCGAATTGGCGGCCAAAGCGGCGGGATTCGAGGCGACGCTTTCGCGACGGGGTTTCCTGATGTTTTCCGCCTGCACCGTGGCCAGCATGTCGGCTCTGGGTCTGTGCGACGCCCTGGGGGCCTCACCGCCCCTGGTCATTTTGGACAATGCCAAGGGCATGCTCCTGGCGGATCCAAGCCGCTGCGTCGGCTGCCAGCGTTGCGAACTGGCCTGCGTCGAATTCAACGACGGCCGCTCACAGCCCTCTCTGTCGCGCATATCCATCGCCCGCACCCTCAATTTCGGCCCGACCGGTCCTACAGGCGGGCCAGGCATGCAGGGCGCCTGGGGCAACGGCCTGGTCACCCAGGGCGTATGCCGCCAATGCCCGCATCCCGTCCCCTGCGCCACGGCCTGCCCCCAGGACGCCATCACGGCTGATCCGCACACCGGGGCCAGGGTGGTTGACGCCGCAACGTGCGTGGGGTGCAGGATGTGCCAGCGGGCCTGCCCGTGGGACGCCATCGTCTTTGACGAAGAGAATCAGAAAGCCTCCAAATGTTTCCTGTGCAACGGCAAGCCCAAATGCGTGGAGGCCTGCCCGGCGGATGCGCTGCGTTTCGTGCCCTGGCGCGATCTCACCCGTGAAGGGACCAAAGGCGTGATGCTTTCGCTGGTCCCGCCTGAAAAAGCCAAGGCCTGCCTGGAATGCCACGTTCCCTCCGGCGGCAAACCAAACGGCAAATAATTCCAATGCCAAGGAGTTCCGCATGCCCATCGCCCTAGGAGGATTTGCCGGACAGGTGCTGCGCGTGGACCTCTCCACCGGCAAAATCAGCCGCGAAGACACTCTTGAGCGGTATCAGGATGTGCTCGGGGGTACGGGCATCGGCTACCGGGTGCTTTGGGACGAGGTTCCCGCCGGTACGGCGCCCTTTGCTCCCGCCAACAAGCTTGTCTTCGCAACGGGCGTGCTTGCGGGCACGGGCGTTCCCTGCAACGGGCGCACCGCCGTGACCACCATCTTCCCCACCTGCTGGCCCAAGCCCCTGGTGGGCACCGGGCACATGGGCGGCCAATTCGCGGCCAAACTCAAATATGCCGGCTACGACGCCGTAATCGTGGAGGGCAAGGCGGACAGGCCGGTATGGCTGTTCATCCGGGACGGCAAGGCCGAGATACGCGACGCCCGCCGCCTCTGGGGCCAGGGCATCCGACGGACCACCCTGGAAATCAGCCAGGAGATGGGCGCGGATTGCGTGGTGGCGGCCATCGGCCAGGCCGGGGAAAAGCTGGCCCCCATGGCCATCGTGGCCAATTCGGTTTCCCACTCGGCCGGCGGCGTGGGCGGCGTGATGGGCTCCAAGAATCTCAAGGCCATCGGGGTCCAGGGCAGCGGCGCAGTCCGCATTGCCGGGGACAAGGGGGAGTGGGAGCGGTTGGTACGCTTTCACCTCTCCATTTTGGGAGGCAACAACCAGCACGTCGTGCCCGCCTTTCCTACGCCGCAGTCGGAATACTATAACCCCGGTTCACGCTGGGTGGGCGCGCCGGGCAAACGCTGGGGAGCAGCCGCGCCGCCCGTGGAACTGACGGGAAACATCTTCGATCTGAACCGCATTGCCTATCGCACCAACAACGCGGCCTTCTATCTGGGAGACAACGCCTGGAAATACACCGTGCGCGGCAACGGCTGCACCGGCTGCCCCATCCGCTGCCACACCATCGTCAAAGTGCCTTCCGTGACGGCAAAATACGGCATTTCCGAGATGGGCCAGAATACGTGCGTCGGGTTGATGTTCGGCAGCAGCTTCTTCAAACACATCTCCGGCGGGCGCAAGAGCCAGACATCCCTTGAGGCCTGCATGGTGGGCATGCACCTGGCCGACGATCTGGGCCTGTGGTGCAACTATGGTCAGTTGCAACGCGACCTCATCAAACTCTACTATGACGGCCTGCTTAAAACCAAAATTGGGGCCGAAGAATACGCCTCCATCCCCTGGGACAAATTCGAGAACGGCGACCCGGCTTTTCTTTTCGACATCATCCCTCGCATCGCCCAACGCAAAGGCGAACTCGGCCAGGTGCTCAGCCAGGGCTCCAGCGGCGTCTTTTCGGCCTGGTCCATACCGGAAGAGGCCTGGAGCCAGGACCACTCCACGGCCTACTGGAAGATGGGGCATCCCAAACACCACGCCAACGAGGACGACGGCCAGTGCGGGGTCATCATCAACACCCAGTACAATCGCGACGCCCAATGCCATTCCCACGTCAATTTCGTGCGCAACGGGCTTCCCCTTGATGTGCAGAAAAAACTGGCCGCTGAAATATGGGGCTCTCCCGACGCGGTGGACGCAGTAGGCGACTACACGCCCATGAACGTCTCCAAGGCGAGAAGAGCCAAATGGGCGCTCATCCGCAAGGAGCTGCACGACTCACTGGGGCTGTGCAACTGGATGGGGCCGTGGGTGGCCTCGCCCCTCAAGGAGCGGGGGTACCGGGGGGACGACAGCCTGGAATCGCGCTTCTTCACCCTGGCAACCGGGCTGAAGATGAACCGGGAGGAACTCGACCACGCAGGGGAGCGCATCTTCGTTCTGCACCGCGCCCTCACCATCCGCGACATGGAGACGGCGGACATGCGCCAACGCCACGACCTCACGCCCTCGTGGATATTTGCCGACCCCAAGGGCGCGGCTGCGTTCAGCAAGGGAACCATCCGCATGGACCAGGCCGACATTTCCCGCGCCCTGGAGGTCTTTTACGATGTCATGGGCTGGGACCGGGCCACGGGAGCGCCCACCATGGAAACCTACGCCCGCTTGGGGCTTGAAGGCGTGGGCAGCCAACTCCAGGCCGCCAAACTGACGCCAGGGAGTCGGGGATGACCGCCGCCGCACGCGCTGAACAGGCTGGGCACACCGCACGGGCCGAACAGGCTGAACTGACTGAAAAGGCTGGGCAGGAAGGACTGGAGGAAGCAGCAGCCAAAGCCGTGCGGGAAGCGAGCCGGGAAGGTAGACTGGCCAGCCTGGAAGACGTGCTCGCCAAGCTGGACGCGCTTGGGTTTCAGATCCCCTGCGCCTGCCCACCCACTACTGCCGCCAATACCGTCGCCCACGACGACAACGGTAATATCGCCGATGACGCCTATGTCCGGGAATCCGACCAGCGCGCTCCCGGCATGCAGCCCGGCGGCCCCGGTTCGCCCCTGGACAAGAAGGCATGGGCCTGGCTCGCCGGAATCTTGTCCAGCCAACCCGGCATAGGCTGTTTCGAGAGCCTCTCAGGGCGGACCGTATACCACGACCCGGCCCTGCTCAGCCGCACCTATGCCCTCATCCTGGACCGCAAAGGGTCCCCCGTGGCGCTCATGGCCGGAGAGATCAGGGCGAACTCCCGCGAATACCCCCGACCCGTGCCCGTGGAACTGTTCGAAGCCCCTCCTTTCGACCTGACGCCCATCGAGATCGAACACGCTCTGAAGACCATGGCCGCTTCGCCGGATTTCCAGGACATCACCTTTACAACCACCCCCTCCGGCGTGGCGTATCTGTTCTCCACGACTCACTTGGAGCGGGTGTATGCAGAGTTCCTGGCACAACGCGCTGAATCACTGGCCATGAACCCATAAGCAACGCGAGCCGCCGATGCGGTTCACACTCCCCGGAGTGCAAACTCCACGGTAGATCTGTCGCAAACACTCCGCCTCCTGGCTTGGTGGGCAAGGAAGCCTGCTGGCAGTCAGCGTCCCGCATATTTACCTTTCCAGGTGGTGCGGAGCCTAGCCGCCACATCTTCACGCGTGGATGTTTCCATACAGCTGCTCGCTGCGAGCGAAGCCTTTTGCATGGCCAATTCCTTGTTGCGGAACCGCCTACGGAAGAGCCCACCCGTTTGGCATGACCCAACCCCCGCGCTGGCATCCGGTGCGTTTTCAGCACACCAACCGGAGCATTTCTTGCATCAAACATGTTCCGGCAGCAATCACCCCCAAGGATAACCAGCCATGGCACAAGCGCGTTCGCATGCGGCCTTCACCTACCACTGGCTCCCCACCCTCGGCAAAATATACGCTCTGGTGGATCAGGCGGTCGCCGTCAGCCGCGCCAAGGCCGCAGCTTTGCCCGGCCCCGGCACGGCCTGCGCCGAAGGCTGCGCCCACTGTTGCCGCCAAGCCATCCCCGTGAGCACCCCGGAGATCGCCGGGGCCATGTGGTATCTTGCCCAACGCGCTCCTGGCACCGTGCGCTTGCACCTGCGCGAGGCCCTGCTGGCCGGAAACGGCGCCACCAGCTCTGAGGGCAACCTGGTCTGTCCCTTTCTGATGGGTTCCACCTGCGCCGTGTATCCCATGCGCTTCATGGCCTGCCGCCAGTTCATGATTTTCGGCAAACCGTGCGCCGCCGGAGAAAACGTCTGGGACACCCGCCGCCGGGACCTGCTCGTGCCCTCCCTGCCCCACAAAATGCAGGCCTTCGCCCTGATGGCCTCGCTCTACGGCGTGAAACTCAAGACGCCCCTCGACCATGCGTTTCTGCGGACCTTCATCATGGATGTTTCCGCTCCCGTGCAGTCATGGAATCTCAACTCGCCGGAATTGTTTTTTGGGGAGTTGGAAGAGGGAATGCTTAAATACGCCAAACGCCCCACAGAGCCGGACTGACCTCATGCTGACGGGGAACCCCTCCACTTTGCCCGCAGCAGGGTGGTGTGTTCAATGCCCAGCATCACCCGCCGCTTGGCAAAAGACGCATCAGGCGAACAGCCGCTCCATGGTTTGCAGTATGGTCCGCACCCGATGGACGTACGTATGTGCGGCCCGGACGCGTTTCAGGCCAGCTGCGGCGATGCGGTTTCTGCGGGCTGGATCGGCCAGGAATTCCGCGACCAACTCCGGTATCTCCTCCAACTCTCGGTAGCAGGCCACTTCGTTGCCGGGCTCGAAATGCTCCTCCAGTCCGGGATGGAAGTCGGTGAGCAGGAAGGCTCCGGTGGCGGGCACGTCGAACAGGCGCTGATTGAGCGCCCCTTTCATGTGGATGCTGGTGCAATTGAAATTGACTGCCGAGTGCGGGTAGAAGACAGGCATGTCCCGGTAGTAATCGAGCCTTGCCAGCCAACGCCAGGGGGCCTTGGCCCGGCGGAACATGGCTTTCCAGGCGGAGTCGCCCACGATGAGCGGTGCGAACTCCAAAATGCGCTTCACGGCGCGCACCCGCAGGGAACGGTTGGCCTCCCAGATGGTCAGCACCTCGAAATCCTGCTGGCGCTCCAGGCTGCCCAAGCCTTGAAACAGCTCGTACGCCACAGGATCAAGCTGCCGCAGGCACCCTGCCGGGGACATCTCTGGCTCGCGCTCCATGCGCGCCCCCACCGCGCGGTAGGTTGCCAGCAGCGGGCCGGGAAAGCGCCCCCGGCGCATTTTGGCCACTATCTGCCCGACCCAGGTGGTGCCCACAAAAGACACTTCCGCCCTCCAAGGATGGTTCGGGGGCAGCACCGGACGCACCGGCCTGAACCGGTGGGGCGCGGCTGCCAGGGGCAGCGGGAACACATGAGCGTATCCCCTGGCCTTCACCGGCTCCACTGCGCCCGAGGCCGTGGTGAACACGACGATATCCGGGCTGGCCACATGGTCGAAGCGGTAGAGGATGAACTCCGGGTTATCGATGAACCACGAGGCCAGGGGCAACTGCAAGCTGCCGAGAATATCCACCAGCACTCCAGCGGCGTCCACGCCGAAGTGGTTGATGGTCAGCACGAAATCCGGTTTGACCAGCAGCACGGCCTTGAGAAAATCTTCTATGAAGCTGGGGACATCCGGGTACTCCGAAAGATTGATAGGATAGCAGACCACCTCAAGTTCCGCCAAAGCCTCCAGCAGTTCGTCGGCCACCAGAAAATCGTTGCGCACCAGGAAAATGACCCGGCGCGGCATGCGCCGGAATTTGGGATACCTGGCCTCGCTCCAGAAATCCGTGCGGCCGCTCTGGGTGAGCTGCCTGGCCAGGCCGCCATACAGGGCCGGATTCAGGCGGGCGTACACCGGCAGGGAAAGCGGCAGCAGCGGAATGCCACGGTGGGCAAGCTGCCAGCGGGTCAGGGCCGCAAGGACGTCGCCGGGGCCTTGGGCGTCCACCCAGAAGACCCTCGGGTCGTTGCGGAGTTCCTGCCGCAGGCCTGTGAGGGCCAGGATGGGCGTTTCAAAGTCCACCACAGCCACAGGCCGGTCCGACTGGGCCAGAAACCGGCGCACCCCGTGCCCCAACCCGGTGCCGACGAACACCGGCAAAGCCTCACTGTTGGCAAGCGCGGTTTCGGCCAGTTCCATCTCGGCTTCAACACCGCGACGGCCCAGCAGCCGCCAGGTCCGGGCAGGCCAGCGCAGGGCCACGTCCACCAGCAGGCCGTTTTCATGCACTGCCTGGGCCGTGTAGGTTGGGGAGCCGCTTTCATCAGCCATTTGAACGCTTCTACCGGACGTCCAGGCCGTTGCGCAATGGACAAAAGCCTCGCAGCGCCCCCTTTGCAAGATCATTTGGGCGATGCTGGCTTTTCAAACACCTCCGTTGCGTGCAGAATGTGGCGGCGCATCCCAGAAGCATACCGGCCCCGCTATTGCCTGCGCCGGGCATGATTCACGCCCCCCCCAGGAGACCGGCATGGACAGCACCAAGTATTACGACGCCCCCAACCTCGATCTGCTAGCCTTCATGCCACCCGGCGCAACCTGCGTGGCCGACGTGGGCTGCGGTGCCGGAGCCCTGGGCGAACTGTACAAGCGCCGCAACCCCGGTTGCCGCTACATCGGCATTGAGCACAACCCGGCCTGGGCGGCCCTTGCGGCCAAACGGCTGGACACGGTCTACACCGGCGACGCCGCCGCTTTCACCGCCGCGCATCCGGTGCTCGGCCCGGCCAGCATTGACTGCTTGGTCTACGGCGACATTCTGGAACATCTGGCAGACCCCTGGGCCGTGCTGCGCGCTCAAGCGGCCTGGCTCAAGGAAGATGGTGTGGTGGTGGCCTCCATTCCCAACGCCCAGCACTGGACGGTCATCATGGCCCTGATGCTTGGCCGCTGGGACTACGCCGCCGACGGCATCCTGGACAGAACCCACCTGCGCTTCTTCACCCTGGCCACGCTGGCGGAACTCTTCTCCCAGGCCAACCTGGAGATCAAGGACGTCCGCATGCGCGAACTCCCGGACGAGGAACACACCCGCTTCACCACGGCCATGGCCCCGGCCCTGCTGGCCCTTAACCTGGACACGGAACTCTTCAACCTCCAGACACGGGCCTACCAATATCTGGTGCGGGCGGTGAAGGTGGGGTAAGAGAGGGGGGGGAAGAAGGGGAGAGGAGTGGGACTTGCCTCCGGCGGCCAAAGGGCTATTCGCCCTTTGGAATCCCTTATATTACGAGGTAATACTGCTCTTATGTGCGGTGTGTGCCGGTTCCTCAGAGAGTGATTACCCGCTCTCCTTCGTCCGTCGCTGCTGACAACCCCTTGAAATCCGTCACTGAATCGGCTTTGGACCACAGGCCGATATGGCCCCTTACAGGGGCGTCGAAGTGGTGGATGATGCGCGGCTTGCCGTCGACAAAGCCGGTGGCCACGTTCTGGCGAATCTCCACGGCGATTTCGGTCCATGCACCTGAGGCGACCGGCAGGCTGGCGCTGGCCAGCTCCCGGCGCTGGCCGTCCTTGAAGGCGAAGAGGATGACATTATCCTCCAGGGCGTTCACCCGAAGCACCAGATAGTCGCCCATGGTACGTATGCCAAAGGCCAGCCCACCGGCCTGATCGATGTGGCCGGAGACCGGGCGCACCATGACCCTGGCTCGACCGTCGCCCATTTCGAAATCCTTGGCGATGGCCAGGGGAAAATAAAAATAGGCCTCGACGGTATCCAGAAAGCGCTGGTAGCGTTTGCCTGAGAGCTTGCCCATAAGGCTGGCGAATCCGCGGGAAACACCGGTGGCCCAGCTGGTTCCGTCCTGGCGGGCCACCCGCACGCCCTCCTCTTCCACAGCCTGCCAGTCGCCCACGGACATGTGGAAGCCGGGCAGCGGCGTGGCCCGGTTCTCAAGGAAGTTGTAGTCCCCGGCGAAAAAAGCCTCGGCCATGGCCTCGGCTGCGCCCTGCCCGGCGATGGCCATATCCAGAAGCCTGCTGGAGGCCAGCAGACGGCCCAACTGATCCAGCACGGCTTCCATGGCGGGCAGGTCGAACCCCTTGAGGGAGGCGTCCAGCACGTCGCCGGTGGCGGTGACGGTAAAGCCCAGACGACTGAGCACCTTAGCCAGAAAGACCACCCGCAGGCATTTGCCGGAATAATTGCCCGCCCCGCCCGCAAAGCGCAGGGTGACGAAATTCTGATTGGGGCTCTCGCTGCAATAGGTATCGATGTTTGCGAAATGGTAGCCGAACTTGGCGGAGAGGTTCAGGTATTCGGCCCCGACCAGGGCGTAGGAATCCCCGCCAGGCGTGCCGCCCCCCACCTCGGCAGTGGCCGGGGAGGCCAGCAGGGTCATAAGATTTCCGGCGCTGAAGGCCACCGTGCCGGACCAGGAGATGCCCGGATGGGTGAACCCCTTCCACACGGCCCGCAGGGGCAGCGAGCGGATGTCCTCCGGGGTGAGGCCGTCGCAGGTGGTCAGGTTTTCCCGCAGGCCGCCGCCCAGATCCACGCAGTAGAGTGTCAGGGGAATCTTGGCCTTGAGCCGGGCCGCCACCACGCCGTGCTCCCCAGCCGCATCGGAAAGTCCGAACATCTCTCGCATGGACATCTCGTGCACGAAACGGATGATGTCGTGAATAGTCCAGAGGTCTTCGGGTATGGCGAAGATGTCGCTGATGTCGGTGAGGTGTAGGGGGGCTATGCTGTCGAGCGCCACCCGAAGGCGGCGGTGCATGGGGCTTTCCATCACATGCAGGCGGGGGCCGCTTGCGCCGGACGCGCCAGAAAGGGCGGCCTGGGCGTCCAGCAGGGCTTCCACCCGACCCTCGAAAACCCGGCCATGGGTGGCGTCCAGGGTGACGGTCATGCCGCCTGCCAGAACGTCCACGCAGCCCGGCAGGCCAAACAGGGCCGGTATGCCAAGCTCACGGGCCACCGAGGCCAGATGGCTGGCCGCACCGCCCATCTCCGTCACCACCCCTCCGGCCCTGTCCAGCAGGGCCGCCATTTCCGGGGCGGCACTTCGGGCCACCAGGATGGCCCCCCCGGCAACGGTTGCGGGCAACGCGCCGCCAACCGGCAAGACTTCCCCGATCGCCACCCCCCGAGCGGCTGTTCTGCCGCCTTGAAGGAGCACCCGGTGGGCCGGGACTTCCCGCAGGGCATCGCCAGGTATCGGAGCGTCCCGGCCCGCGAGTACGGGTTCAAGCGTTCCGGGATCGAGCCTAGCAGGAGCGGGCGTACCGGGCGCGGACATGCCTGACGCGGCAGCACGGTCACCCGGAACATCCCCAACGGACGCGGCATCGGCCTCCCCGGCCATCAGGCCGTCCACGTCCAGTGGCCGTGATTGCAGGATGAACAGTTTCCCAGTTGGGTCCACGGCCCACTCCACATCCTGGGGAGCCTTGAAATATTTTTCCAGAGCAAGGCCATAACGGGCAAGTTCCAGCATTGTGGCCCCCGTGACGCTGGGCTGGCTGCGCAGGGCTTCGGGCACGTCCTCCAACCGGGTGCCGCCTTCGGGAAGATTTACAAGCCTCTGCGCTTTGGCCGCCACCTGCACATCTATCACATCCAGAAGGTCACGGATGATGCGGGCGCTGTCGGCCCGGACCTCGCCCCCAACCAGCAGTTCGCCCAACCCCCAGACCGAATCCACGCGCATGGACGTCCTGGAAGGGTCCGACGGATCCACGGTGTAGAGCACTCCGCTGGCTGCGCTCTCCACCATGGCCAGTCCCAGCACGCACATAGGGGTGTCGCCCTCGTCCAGGCCGTAGCGCAGCCGGTAAAGGATGGCGCCGGGAGCGTATTTGCTGGCCGCAACGGTCTTGTAGGCCATGGCCAGCCCACTTTCAGCGACGTTGAGCACGGTCGCGTACTGCCCGGCAAACGATCCCCGGCCGTCCTCACCCACGGCGCTGGAGCGCATGGCCACCCGCAACGGCCCTCCGTGGCGCTCCTCCAGTTCCCTGAATGCCGCTTCCATCTGCCGGGCCAATTCCTCGGGCAGGGGGGCTGCCAGAATGGCGCTGCGGATGCGCGCGCACCGCTCCTCCAAGTCGGGCAGGTCGTAGGGAGACACGAAGTCGAGTTCCCTGCCGATGGCCTTGTTGAGCTCGATGGAGTTGAGAAACACCGCGAAGGCTCTGGACGTGACCACAAAACCGTCTGGAGTAGGAAGGCCCACCACATTGCAAACCTCTGCCAGATTGGCCGCCTTGCCCCCCACCAGACGAGCCGCAGCCTGCCGCGCCCCGGACGGGACAACTGCGGCAAGCCCGGAACCCGGCGTCTGGGGCCAGGCTGCATCCGCTTCGGCAAAATAGGCGTCTGTTACCCCGGCGATACGAGGGCCTGCCCCGGACAGGGGCAGCACCCAGGGTTCGGCCATGGAAGGCGCTTCGGGCGTCAGGCTGGCCGCGATTGCGCTTTCCAGGCGCGCCAGGGCGGTGGACAGCCCCTGATGCCTGTCCCCGGCCAGGGCGTTGAAGGCGGCGATAAGTTCGCCGGTTGCCGCGCACAGGCGCGCACAGGCCGCACGCACCGCGCCCATGCCGAACACGCCGCCCCCGAAGTAGGTTTCCTCCAGGGTGGCGATGATATCCAGGGTTTCGTTGTTGTGGCTCAACAACTGCTTGAAATATGAATATTTCTTGGCGGCGAGCCCTGTGGGGTCCACCAGGAAACGGCAGGATTTGTCCTTTTGCAGGAAGCGGAACAGGCTCATGAACGCTCCCCTCCGGCCATAGCGGCGCGGGCTGACATTCCATGCTCCTTCATGCCCTACACCCTGCCGATTGTCAGCAGAAACACTGTTGGAGAGTGTACTGGATACCCCCCCGCTGGTGAACAAATCCCCCCCACTGCCCAGCCGCAACCGGTAGGCGCAATTTTACATTTTCATCCGCAGGCAACTGCGCTAGAGCCCAACCCAAGGAAACAACACTTATGCACTGGTTACTCCAACTTTTCAGCGCCCATTCCGCGGCTCAGGCCGTGCTGGTGCTGGGCCTGGCCATCGCGCTGGGTCTGGCTTTGGGGCACATACGCGTCTTCGGCATCTGTCTGGGTGTGGGCGGGGTACTCTTCAGCGGTCTTGCGCTGGGGCACTTCGGCTTCTCCCTGGACCACGGCGTGCTCGAATTCGCCCGTGAATTCGGCTTGATCCTCTTTGTCTACACCATCGGCATGCAAGTGGGGCCGGGCTTTGCCGATTCGCTCCGGCGGCGCGGCTTCCGCTTGAACGCCATGGCCACCCTTATCGTGGCCCTGGGCGTGGCCATCACCGTGGCCTTCGTCAAGTGGGGCGGGCTCACCGTGCCCACGGCTGTTGGCCTGTTCAGCGGAGCAAGCACCAACACGCCCTCGCTTGCCGCCGCGTCCCAGGCCTTCCAGGAGCTGGCTCCTGCCATGGCGGACCAGGCCATCGGCCAGGCCGGGCTGGGCTACGCCGTGGCCTATCCCTTCGGCATCTTCGGCATCATCCTGGTGATGCTGCTCATCCGCTTCCTCTTCCGCATCAACCCGGCAGAGGAACTGCGCCAAATGGAGGAGCAGTCCGCCAGCCTCTATCCGCCCCTGGCCACCATGACCCTGGAGGTGGCCAACCCCAACCTGGACGGCTTGGCCCTTGACGACGTGCCCGGCCTGCCGGAGATGGGCGCAGTGGTTTCGCGGGTCATGCGCGACGACGAGGTGCAGACCGCCACCGGGCAGACCATGCTGCATGCGGGCATGCTGTTGCATGCCGTGGGCCGCCCCGGCGATCTGGAAAAACTGCGCATTCTGGTGGGACACAAAAGCGACACCAATCTGCCCCAGGTGCCGGGCACGCTGGCTATCCAGCGTTTTCTGGTCACCCGGCGCACGGTGGTAGGAAAATCCGTACCGGAACTCAAGCTGGCCCAGCGCTACGGCGTCACCGTCACCAGGGTGACCCGCTCGGGCATCGAATTCTCGCCCGGACCGGAAGTCCACCTGCATTTCGGCGACGTGGCCCAGTGCGTGGGCACCCCGGAACAGTTGAAAACAGTGGAACAACTGCTGGGCAACTCGTCCAAGGATCTCAACCATCCGCAGGTGCTGCCCATCTTCGTGGGCATTCTGTTGGGCACCATTCTGGGCAGCCTGCCCGTGGTTCTGCCCGGCCTGCCCTCGGGCATCAAGCTGGGCGTGGCGGGCGGGCCGCTGCTGGTGGCCATCCTGCTCAGCCGCCTGCACAACTTCGGCGGCATGGTGTGGTACATGCCCACCAGCGCCAACCTCATCCTGCGCGAGGTGGGCATCAGCCTGTTCCTGGCCTGCGTGGGCCTCAAGGCGGGCGACCGTTTCGTGGACGCCATCACCCACGGGTCGGGCTTCTACTGGATGCTGGCCGGTGCGACCATCACCTTCTTCCCGCTGTTCATCGCCGCACTCATCGGGCGCATCTTCCTCAAATGCAACTACGCTTCCATGTGCGGCCTGCTGGCCGGAAGCATGACCGATCCACCGGCCCTGGCCTTCGCCGGGCAGATGCTTAACAGCGACGCACCCTCGGCGGTGTACGCCACAGTCTACCCACTGGTGATGATCCTGCGCATCCTGGCAGGGCACCTGCTGGTGATTCTGCTGCTGTAGAGCCAGGGGGGCGCTGCCCCCCTGGACCCCTCGCTGGGGGTGCGGGGCACCCCCAGGCCCCCCCAATATTTTGCGAGTCTACGCGGAATTATAAGGGGGGACCGGGCTTACTCCCCCTTTGCCTCGCAAGAGGCTTAGGGGGAGTTATGTTCCGTAGGAAGGCCATTGGCCCCCCGGCCGCCGGAGGCGAATCTGTCGCCTTCCCCTCAGTCGACCAGCCGCTTAAAATCGAAATCCGCTTCGGCCATGCTTGTGGCGAAAGCTCTTACATCGCGACCGCTGCGCATGGCTTCCCGGCACTCTTTGATGCCCGCACTCACCCCAAAGAAAATATAGCCTTTGATGACCCCGCCATCGAGCACGACCTTGCGGTAGGCTTTGGCGTCCTGCCAGACAACGGCCTGGAGTTTGCTGTCGGCGTCGATGTCGCCTGCGGCGGTGAGGTCCACCCCGGCCACCTTGAGGGACTGGCTGGGCACTGTGCCCTGATAGACAGCTTGGCCTCCGGCCATGTTCACCCCGGCGGCGTCGCCCTGCTCCTTGGCGGCCATCCACATGCCGTAGAGGCGGCCCCGGTGCTCCACGTGGTCGCCCGCAGCCCAGATGTTTTGCAGGCTGGTGGCCATACGGTCGTCCACGGTGACGCCTTTATCCATGGCCAGACCAAGCTGCTTCGCCAGCTCGACGTTGCCCCGGATGCCCGCCGAGAACAGTACCAGCGCACCTTCCAGCGTGCGTCCGTCCTCAAGGGAGAGGGTCAGCGCGCCCGCGCTGCCGCTGATTTCCTTGGACTTGGCCCCCAGGAAGAAAGAAAAGCCCTGGCCCTCCAGCACGGCCTGGAGCTTGGCCGTACCGGCTGCGTCCATCTGGCGCGGCAGCAGGCGGTCAAAATATTCGGCCACCTGGATTTTAAGGCCCATGCGGGCCAGCGCCGCACCGGCCTCCAGCCCAAGCAATCCGCCCCCCACCAGTATGGCCGAGGCGCGGCCCTTGGCCGCCTGATTGATGGCCCTGGCGTCAGCCGCCGTGCGCAGCGCGAAAACGCCGGGCCGGTCCGCGCCGGGAATGGGCGGGATGAGGGAGCTTGCTCCTGTGGCCAGCAGCAGTTCGTCATAGGGCAGGATTTCGCCGCCTGCCGTGGAAGCGGCTAGTGGGGCTTTACCCTCCGCACCGGCCCCAACAGCCCCGGCGGTTTGCCCGGCTGGCCCGGCGGCCCCAACAGCCCCGGCGGCAACAGCCGCACCAACCGCGCCTACGGGAGTAATAGTGACCGTGCGGGCAACGGGGTCCACGGCGGTGGCCGCGACGTTGAGGCGCAGGTCAATATCTTGGGCAGCGTACCACTGGGCTCCGTGCAGGGTGATGCGCTCAAGCGCGGCTTCCCCGGCTAGGTATTCCGGCAGGCGCGGCCGGGAGTAGTAGGCGTCGGCCTCGCTGGAGAGCATGGTTATCCGGCCCTCGGGGTCGGTGAGCCTGATCTTTTCGGCGGCCGAAGCTCCGGCCACGCCGTTGCCGATGATGAGATAGCGCTTCATAGATGATCCTTCAGTGTACGCCCGGCCCCGCTCCAAAAGGCAAAGGCCGGGGAGGCTGGTTTGTTGCAGGGAAAGCCCGGCTTGCGACAGGCCTTCCCCGAGCGCATCTTATCCGCCCTTACCGCCGATATGCCAACAGTATTTTTCCTACCAAGTCAGCTCTCCTGGCTGGAAGCCCTTCACGTCCATTGATAAAACGTATAGAGTTGGTCCTGTAGACCGTTTTCACCGCGCGGCGCGATTGCGGATGTCACTCCGCCGCCCGCTTCGGGGCATCACTTCTCCAGGCAACCTCCAGAGGTTTGCCCGCCCAATCATTTGACGAATCCTCTTGAAGGAGACGGCAGCATCATGATTGAAAGCACTTCCCCTTCGCAAAGCCAGGTATTTTTTACCAAGCAGCCCATTCTGGACGCCAAGCGCAAGCTCTGGGGCTACGAGTTGATTGCCAGCGACAACGACAGCGGATCGCTGCGCCTTTCCACCACTGCCCAGGAGCAGGCCGCCGACGACCTGGCCTCCAGCACGTTCATAGGCATCCAGCAGGCCATGGAGCGCGGCAAGCGCATTTTACTGGCCTTCAATGAACAAGGCATCCTGGAAAAAGCGCCCTACGCCTTTTCCCCCTCACAATGCGTGGTGAAATTTCAGGGGCGCTCCAACCACAAGGAAGCCCTTGTCGCGGCTCTCAAGGCCCTGAAGGCCGACGGCTACACCCTGGCCGTGGATGTGCTGGCCGACCACGCCATCATCAAGGAGATTCTCGCAAGCATCGACATCATCACCCTCGACATGGGAGCTGGCGTGGACCCGACCACCCTGCGCGAGAAAACCAAATCCCTCAAATCCATGCTGCTGGCCTCCAAGGTGCAGCACATCGACCAGTTCGAACCCCTGAAGGATGCAGGCTACACGCTCTTCCAGGGCGCGTTCTTCAAAGAGCCCGAGATTATTGCCGACCGCAAACTCAGCTCCCACGAGATTTCGCGCATCAACATCCTCAAGGCCATCGAGGCCGAAGACCCGGACCTGGACGCCCTGGCGGAATCCATCCAGTCCGACGTAGCCGTGAGCTTCAGGCTGCTGACCTACTTGAACAGCGCCGCCTTCAGCTTTCCGCAGAAGATTCAGTCCATCCGGCAGGCCATCAACATGCTGGGCGTGGTGAAGATGAAGAACTGGCTGCGGGCCGTGCTGCTGGCCGACATGGCCCACCAGGGCGACAACCCCCAGGAACTGGTGCTGCTCTCGCTGCAACGCGGGAGATTCCTGGAAAACGTGGGCAAGGAATACGACTTCTGGGGCTTCGATCCCGGCAGCCTGTTCCTGCTGGGGCTGTTTTCCCTGATCGACGCCATCCTGGGCATGCCCATCGCCAAAGTGGTGGAATTTCTGCCCCTTGACGACAAGATGAAGTCCGCCCTTTGCCGCGAACCCAACAACGAATACCAGCCCCTCATGGAGCTCATGGTCTGCATCGAGGATACCGACTGGGCCAAACTCGACACCATGACCCAGAACCTGAGCTTCGACATCGACGTGGTGAAGACCGCCTACACCGAAGCCATGACCTGGGCCGGCGGGTTCTTTGAGGGACAGAAGCCGGTGAATTGAAACGCGCTGCACAGGCGGGGCGCACAGGCCTGCCGCTGCCACCACACAAATTGAAAAGGCCCCTGCCGTGAACCGGCAGGGGCCTTTTTCATTTTCAGTAGGGTGACTCCCCTCATTCCCCCAGCGGCGGCACGTTCCAGATATTCTTGGCGTATTCCATCACCGAGCGGTCGCTGGAGAACTTGCCCATGTTGGCGGCGTTTAAGATGGACATGCGCGTCCATTCCTCGGGTTTTTTGTACAGGCGGCCCACGGCGTCCTGGGCGTCGATGTAGGCGCGGTAGTCGGCCAGCAGCATGTAGTGGTCGCCCTTGTCGAGCAGGGAATCCACCAGGGGGGCGAACAGGCCGGGGCTTTCCGGCGCAAACGTACCGTTGGCTATCATGTCCAGGGCCTTTTTGAGTTCGGGGTCGCTGTCGTACCACTTGCGGGGGGTGTTGCCTGCCGCGCGCATGGCGTCCACCTCGTGGGCCTTCAGGCCGAAGATGAAGATGTTCTCCTCGCCCACTTCCTCCATGATTTCCACGTTGGCCCCGTCCAGGGTGCCGATGGTCAGGGCTCCGTTGAGGGAGAACTTCATGTTGCCTGTGCCCGAGGCCTCCATGCCCGCCGTGGAAATCTGCTCCGAGAGGTCAGTTGCCGGAATGACCTTCTCGGCCTGGGAGATGCAATAGTTGGGCAGGAAGATGAGCTTGAGCCGACCCTTGAGGCGCGGGTCGCCGTTGACCACCGCGCCCACCGAGGTGATGAGCTTGATGATCAGCTTGGCCGTGGCGTAGCTGGGCGCGGCCTTGCCGCCGATCATCACCGTGCGCGCCGGGGCGTCGTGGCCGGGATCGGCGATGAACCGGTTGTACAAGGTGATGACGTGCAGCACGTTGAGCATCTGGCGTTTGTATTCGTGCATGCGCTTGACCTGCACGTCGAAGAGGGTCTCGGGATTGATGCCCATGCCCACCTTGCGCATCACGTAACGGGCCAGGCGCTTCTTGTTTTCCCGCTTGGAGTCGCGCCAGGCTTTGCGGAAGGCCGGGTCTTCAGCCAGGGGGACAAGCTCCTTGAGTTTATCCAGATTGGTGATCCACTCCGGCCCGATGGTTTCGGTGATGAGCTTGGAGAGCGACGGATTAGCCTGAAGCAGCCAGCGCCGGGGGGTGACTCCGTTGGTGATGTTGGTGATTTTGCCGGGATAAAATTCGTCGAAATCCTTGAACAGGCCGTTTTTGAGGATGGTAGAGTGCAGCATGGCCACGCCGTTGACCGCGTGGCTGCCCACGATGGCCAGATGGGCCATGCGCACGCGGCGGCCGTAGTCCTCGCCGATGATGGACATGCGCGACAGCCGGGCCGAATCGCCGGGGAAGCGCGCGGCCACCTGGTCGATAAAACGGCGGTTGATTTCGAAGATGATTTCCAGATGCCGGGGCAGCACCCTGGCCATGAGGTCCACGGGCCAGGTCTCCAGGGCTTCGGGAAGCACGGTGTGGTTGGTGTAGGCAAAGGTTTTCACGCCGATGTCCCAGGCTTCTTCCCAGGTGAGCAATTCCTCGTCGACCAGGATGCGCATGAGTTCGGCGATGGCGATGGAGGGATGGGTGTCGTTCAACTGCACGGCCACGAAGTCGGGGAAGCTGGCGAAGGAACCCTGCTGCTTCTTGTGCCGCCGGATGATATCCTGGAAGGTGGCGGCCACCAGAAAATACTGCTGTTTCAACCGCAGTTCTTTGCCCACCAGAGGCTCGTCGTTGGGATAGAGCACCTTGGAGATATTTTCGGAGAGGACTTTCTCCTCCATGGCCCGGATGAAATCGCCTTTGTTGAAATCCTTGAGGCTGAAATCCTGGCTGGATTTGGCGGCCCACAGGCGCATGTTGGTGACGTGGTCGCAGCCGTAGCCCGGCATCATGATGTCACAGGCCATGGCCATGACCGTCTCGGTATCCACCCAGCGGTAGCGCAGGACGCCCGCGTCGTCGCGGTAGGCTTCGGAGCGACCGTAAAAACGCACTTCATAGAGATCCTCGATGCGGTCGATAACCCAGGGGCTGCCGTTGCAGCGCCAGTTGTCGGCGCGCTCCTCCTGGTAGCCGTTGGCGATAACCTGGTAGAACAACCCGTAATCATAGAGCATTCCGTAGCCGTAGCCCGGTATTTTCTTGGTGGCCATGGAATCCATGTAGCAGGAGGCCAGCCGCCCCAGGCCGCCGTTGCCAAGGCCCGCGTCGCGCTCCTCCACGTCAAGGTCTTCAAGCTTCAGGCCAAGCCCGGAGACTGCTTCCCGGCAGCCCTCCACCATGCGCATGTTGGTCAGATAATTCATCAGGAACCTGCCGGGCAGGAACTCCATGGAAAGATAATACACCCGCTTGGTCATGGCGTCGTAATACGAACGCTGTGTGCTCAACCACATGGCGATAAGCCTGTCGCGCACACTGTAGGACAGGCCGTTGAAAAAGCGGAATTTGCGCGGCGGATAGGTGTCGTTGCCCAAGACGGAAAGAATATGCCTGCGGATGTCCTCCGCCAAAGTATCGAGGTGATGGAAGGATTCAGGCGTGGCGGGCTTTGTATTCTTCTCCATGGACATATCCTTTCCGAAATTGGGTTGCCGGGCGTTTTCAACAGGGATGCGCGGCATGGCCGGATGCATGTTTCCACCCAAACCCCGTTGCCGCAGGTGCGCCACATGGCGGTCTATCCTTTGTGGGCAGGCTACCATGCCCGCAGCAGAGAGGGAACAGTAATTTGCTCCCGCCGGGGCAGTGAAGTTGCCGCGCCCGCCAGGCGGTGGAGGTTCGGCTGAAAATGCTGTAAGGGCTGGCCATGCTCCATACCCGACGAATCCTGCGCGTCATTGTCTGCGCTCTCTGCCTGGCCTTCCCGACAGCACCGGCCTTTTCGGAGGAGCTGACCCTCAGGAACACGCCGGTCGAGGTGTACTTCTCCCCCAACGGCGGGGCGCAGGAGGCCATTGTCGAAGCCATCGACCACGCCAAGTCCACCATTCTGGCCCAGGCCTACAGTTTCACCTCCAAGCCCATCGCCCAGGCTCTGAGCAAGGCCCTCAAGCGCGGGGTGAAGGTGGAGGTCATCCTCGATTCCAGCCAGCGCGACGAAAAATACTCCGGCGCCACCTTTCTGCGCAACGCCGGCATCGCCGTGACCATCGACGACGAACACGCCATCGCCCACAACAAGGTCATGGTCATCGACACCAGCCTGGTGATTACCGGCAGTTTCAACTTCACCAAAGCGGCGGAGTTCAAGAACGCCGAGAACGTGCTGGTGATTCACGACCAGAAAATGGCCAAGCTCTACGCGGGAAACTGGCAGGCCCATCGGGAGCACTCCACGCCCTATGACGGACCTGTCCACGCTGCTGCCAAGGGGAAGAAGGCTTCTCCCGGAGTCTTCCGCACCTTCTGGCGCAACATCCTGGGGCAGGAATGACCGCCCGGCCGCAAAGGCGCAGGCCCCACATGCTCTGCGCGGTGCTGCTCATGCTCGCTCTGGCTGTGCCGCAGCCCACCGTAGCCGCAGTATTAGCCGGGCACGCTGGAAGTGAGCATATCCTGCCTGCGCAGCCCCAAGACCCTGTGGCCGCCGCGTTGGAAAGCTACCAAAACGTCTCCACCTATCGGGTCACCCTGCGCTCCGGGCACGGCAAAGCTGAAGAGATCATCAAGTATCTCTACAAAAAACCCGGCTTCATCCGCATGGAATTCGTCAAGCCCCATCCGGGGGCGCTGCTGGCCTACAACCCATTAACCAAGATCGTGCGGCTGCGGCCCTTCGGCTTCGCCAAGGCCCTCGCCCTGTCCCTGAGCCCGGACAACCGGCTGGTGAAGAGCGCCCGTGGGCACAGCGTGGACGCCTCCGACATCGGCGCGCTGCTGGCCGGAGTGCAGGCGCTCCAGGCGCAAGGCGACACCGCCCTGCTTGGCGAGGAGATGCTGGGCGGCCAAAAAACCGTGAGGGTGGAAGTGACCGGCAAACCCGGCGTGGTTCTCGACGGCGTGCACCGCTACCAACTCTGGCTGGACCCAGCCACCTGGCTGCCGCGCAAAGTGCTGGCCTACGGCCCAACCGATACCGTGGTGGACGAAGCCATCATGGACGACCTGGAAGTAAACATCCCCCTGGACGAGGGGATCTTCACCTTCTAGCCGCCAGGGGCGCTGCACTGCGTTCGAAACGGGCTGCTACGCCTCTGCGAGGCTAGCATCCGTAATCCCCTGGACCCTCGCTGGGGGTGCAGGGCACCTTCCTACGGAACATAACTCCCCCTAAGCCTCTTCGAGGCATAAGGGGGAGTAAGCCAGACCCCCCCATTATTTCCACTCGTCGACGCGAAGCTAAATGG
>JBBRUD010000029.1:0-44996 GCA_038248065.1 Desulfovibrionales bacterium
ATGCATTACCTGGCTAGACTGGTGCAACGGAATCTATTCCAGCAATGTGAAATACTCGACCTCGTAGAACCACGAAAGAAACGAAATAAATGTAATCATTTTAATCAACTAGCACTGTTGTCTTAACCGGACAGAAATGAGCTTACAACAATTACCTTGGTATGGTCGGCGCAATTTGTGCGCAGCCGTGTGGCCACTTCCTGCACATCGAAGAAATCATTGACGCAGTTGATTACCAGAATGGTGTCGAATTCTTCGTCGATAACAATTTCTTCGAAACACTGGCACAGGAACGTGAATTCCGGATGCAAGCGTTTGGCCTCTGCAACCAACGCCGGGCTTTGCTCCACACCGACGCCG
Organism: Desulfovibrionales bacterium; assembly: GCA_038248065.1. GTDB lineage: Bacteria > Desulfobacterota > Desulfovibrionia > Desulfovibrionales > Desulfovibrionaceae > Fundidesulfovibrio. The sequence continues at coordinate 361 of JBBRUD010000029.1, forward strand.
TAAGACGGCTTGGCCCATTCAAGGTACTGCCCTATGTCAGACCCGATGCACAATATCCGTGAGCCAGGTTCAACCGTGCGCTCGATAAGTCGCCGCAACGTGCCATAATAGGCATCGTGGCCGGATATGGATGCGACACGTGTAGGTGCTTGTATATCATAAACGTTCTTGTACGCTTCGCGGTGGTCCAGCCTGGAAAGTTCGAGATTAGTCATGTGTGGTTCCTACGTATCCCTGCCCGCGTGGTGCGGCGTTCGGCAAGGCATTACTGCTGGGGGCTTCAGCCAACAAGGCGCTTTTCGATAACGATCAAGGCAAACATGCCAGGGCAGATGGCCCGCACCAACGGAGAGTCTTCCAGGCGGCGCAAGGGCCGGTATACCATCTCAGGAGGACCCAACGGCGTTTTCAGGCCACCGGAAAGTATGTAGGCGAAGGGCATCTGGGGCTCAATCGATACAATGGATAACTCCGGAAAGCGACTCTGGAAAAGAGACCGGTCACGCTCCAGGGCGATCCAGGGAAGAGCGCTGTTGGCCATGGCCAGCGGGCCGCCGTGAGGCAGTGTCCAGACGGGCGATGCGGGCGCATACGGTTCATGGTGCAGCCATGTCCAGACGAATCCGGCGGCGGCATTCACCCAGGGCTCCACGCACACGAGCCGTCCACCTGGACGCAAGGTTTCGCGGATCTGGTTGAAAAACGCCTCCAGGTCCGGCAGGTGGTGCATGACGTTGATCATGACCACCGCGTCCAGACTGGATGCGCGAAATGGCATATGCAGCGCGTCTGCCGCGACGGTGAGCCAAGGCAGGGTCAGAATGTCGGTGGCGACCACCTCTGGAAGAGCCTCGTGAAGATACCCCGTCCCCGAGCCGATTTCGACCACCCGCCGCGCCCCGTCCGGCAACTGCTCGCACATGGCCTGGTGCCATTCGTCATGGATGCGGCGCAGGAACGGTTTGCTTTTGATTCTCCCCAGCTGACCCAGAGTGGCTTTGCGGTCGTTTTCGTATTGCGGGTGCGCGGTCATGCAGAGGCTTGTCCTGTTGCCGGTGCAAGGGCTGCTGAGAATATGTGCATGGACCCGCCTGTCAAAGAATATGCATAGTATTGAGTAAAAAAAGTACCATACATCTGCACATTGTTCAAGGATGCCCGGCCCGACAGCGCAGGAGAGGTCCTTACCCTGGCTCCCGGCTGCCCTACGGCCTCAGCTCCCGCTCTGGCTCTTTTCCGTCTGTAGGTCTTTTTCCAGCGGCCTGATGATTCGAGCAGGGTTCCCGGCCACGAGCACATTGGCCGGAATGTCCTTGGTCACAACGCTCCCTGCACCGATGATACTGTTGTCTCCAATGGACACGCCGGGGCAGATGACCGCGTTGGCGCCGATCCAGACATTGGAGCCGATGGATACCGGACTCGGAAAGTGCCCGGCGAACAATCGCGGGGCCTCAGGGGAAACCGTCAGTGCGTGGTTGGAAGAACCGATGAACACATTGGGACCGATGAGCGCATGATTGCCAATTGTCAGCCCGCCACGCCCGTCGATGTGTGTTCCACAATTGATGGCAAGGGCATCTCCTGCGGTTATGTTGTAGCCGTGGGTTATAAATACGCCTGGCCAAACAAGAGACTTTTTCCCGATCTTTTTGAACGTCGCCTTGAACAACAGCCACCGCAAAAACATTCCCTCATATCCAGGAATGAAACGGACAAGAAGGCCGATATATTCCTCAACAAAAAGCGAAAAGACATCCCGCACGCGGTGACGTTTTATGAATCGGTAGAGATGTGACATGGTGGAGGTGGGCTGCCCTTGAAGTACCGGCCCGGCTAACGCCCGCTGTCCCCTGTTTCAGCCAGCACCTGTGCGATGACGTAGTCCACTTCCTCGTCAGTCATCTTGGGGTAGAAGGGCAGGGAGATGGTGCTGTCGCCGATGGCCTCGGCCCGGGGGAAGTCTCCGGGTTTGTAGCCGAAGGTTTCACGGAAGTAGGTAAGCAGGTGGATGGCCCGGAAGTTGACGGCCACGCCCACGCCGCGTTGCTGCAAGGCGTGCAGCAGGGCGTCGCGCCGGGCCGGGTCCACCCAGATGGTGTACAGGTGGTGGGCGCTCTTGCCCTCGACACGGGGGCGCTCCACGCCGGGATGCCCGGCCAGTCCGGCTTCGTAGCGGTTGAAGATGGCGTTGCGCCTGGCCCACAGGGCGTCCAGACGGTCGAGTTGATCCACCAGCAGGGCGGAGTGGATGTCGTCCAGGTTGCACTTCCAGCCTAGGGTGAGCATGTCCCAGTGCTGGTAGGCGCCGTGGTAGCGTCCGGCTGCGTTCTTGCTCATGCCGTGCAGGGAAAGCAGCTTCACCTGCTTGGCCAGGGACTCGCTGCGGGTGGCCACGGCCCCGCCTTCGCCGCAGGTAAGATTCTTGGTAGCGTACAGGCTGTAGCAGGCCGCGTCGGAAAGCTGGCCCGGACGCACGCCGTCGCGCTCGCCCTCGATGCAATGGGCGCAATCCTCCACGATGGATAAGCCGTGCCTGTCCGCGATGGCCTTCAGGGCGGGCATGTCACACATCACGCCATAGAGGTGCACGGGCAGTATGGCCTTGGTACGCGGGGTGATGGCCGCTTCCACGGCCGCCGGGTCGATGCAGCCCGTGGCCGGGTCCACATCCACCAGCACGGGTCTGGCGCCGGCGTGTTCCACGCAGGTGGCCGAGGCGATGAAGGTCATGGCTGTCGTGATCACTTCGTCGCCGGAGCCTATGCCCAGAGCCATGAGGGCCAGTTGCATGGCCGAGGTGCAGGAATTCAGGGCCACCACGTGAGGCAGGCCCGTGTAGTCGGAGAATTTGCGCTCGAACTCGGCGGTTGCCGGGCCGGTGGTCAGAAACACCGATCCGAGCACCTTGACCACATTGGCGATATCGGCCTCATCGAGGTTATGGCGATAGAACTCGACCTTCATGCTAGTGCAGCTCCCGATTGCCCGTGACGACCGCGATCCGAGTGCCTGGCACGATGATTCTGGAGTCCGGGTGGATAGTGTGGAAATGGCGCGTCAACGCGGCTCCGGTGAACCCGGCTGCGCCGGTGACTGGAAAGGTTTTCACGGTTGTTCCTCTGCCGCCTCCCATACAGAATTGGACAGGCAATGTTAAGCCCCTATCGGGGCGCTTTTCGCCGGTGGGCGCAGGGAACGAGGCTCGTCCCCCGCCGCTGGAGTAATGGGAATCAGGGTGTAACGGTCTTGCGGCGAAACCGCCATGAACAGCACGTACTGAAGGCGCGCGCCGCATTACAACGGCGCTCAACTGGCCGCCCCAGCGCGCCGCAAGGAGAATATATCATGAACGGTTCCGTACTGCCGGTTGTTCTGGCTGGTGCTTTCAGCCTGCTGATCCACGGCGGCCTCTACGTCTATTGCCTGAACACCCTGATCCATTAGCAGGTCGGGCGGGTGAGGGACTTCCCCTGCCCGCCCATTTCGCTCCACGCTCCCGCCATCATCTCCCTCCACCATCTACATTTTTGTTACTACTTCCCTACCCATTTTGTAGCATTTCACGTCCTCCCCCTCTCCATTCAAAACAATATGATGTATTATCAGTGGTTTACACTATGGCACGGCCCTTGTAGTATGCAAGGTGAAAGTCATTGGCCAGAGCCGCGCGGGGGCACACATGGAAGAGAACATTTTCGAGGAACGCAAGGAACAGATCCACCGCACGGGCGAGGGGCCGTTCAAGCTGGCCTGCAACCGGGATTCCCTGGCCGGAGCGGTCAGCCAGAGGGCCTGCGTGTTCTGCGGTTCGCGGGTGGTGCTCTATCCCATCGCCGACGCACTGCACTTGGTCCACGGCCCCATCGGCTGCGCGTCCTACACCTGGGACATCCGTGGAGCGCTCTCCTCCGGGCCGGAGCTGCACCGCCTGTCCTTTTCCACCGACCTCCAGGAAACCGACGTCATCTTCGGCGGCGAAAAGAAGTTATACGCTGCTCTGGTGGAACTCATCGACCGCCACCAGCCCAAGGCGGCCTTTGTCTACTCCACGTGCATCGTGGGCATCATCGGCGACGACCTTCAGGCCATCTGCAAGAAAGTGGCCCTGGAGAAGGGCGTTCCAGTGATTCCGGTGCAGTCCGAGGGCTTCAAGGGCAACAAGCGCGAGGGCTATCTGGCCGCTTGCAAGGCCATGTTCACCCTTATGGGCACGGGCGAGACCACGGATATCTCCCCGCTGTCGCTCAATATCCTGGGCGACTTCAACCTCGCGGGAGAAATTTGGATCATTCGCGAATATTTCGAGCGCATGGGCATCCAGGTGGTGGCCAACATCACCGGTGACGGCCGCATCGGCGACATCAAGCGCGCCCACGGCGCGGCTCTGAACGTGGTGCAGTGCTCCGGCTCCACCATGGATCTGGCCAAGATGATGCAGGAAAGCTTCGGCACCCCGGTGGTCAAGGTGTCCTACTTCGGCATCGAGGACATGGCCGAGGCCCTCTACACCGTGGCCCGCTTCTTCAAGGATAAGGACCCGGACATGCTGGCCCGCACCCAGGCCCTGGTGAAGGAAGAGCTGGCCGTGCTCTACCCCAAGCTCCTGGAGTTCCGCAAAGACCTGGAGGGCAAGAAGGCCGCCATCTACGTGGGCGGAGCCTTCAAGGCTTTTTCCCTTATCAAGGCCTTCCGCCATCTGGGCATGACCGTGGCCATCGCCGGTTCCCAGACCGGCACCGAAGAGGATTACGCCGAGCTGGCTTCCATCTGCGATCCCGGCACCATCATCGTGGACGACGCCAACCCCCTGGAGCTTTCAGCCTTCCTCCGCGAGAAGGACGTGGATATTTTCGTGGGCGGCGTGAAAGAACGCCCCATCGCCTTCAAGCTGGGTGTGGGTTTCTGCGACCACAACCACGAACGCAAGGAAGCCCTGGAAGGCTTTCTCGGCATGTACAATTTTGCGCTGGAAGTGCACCGCACGGTCATGAGCCCGGTGTGGCGCTTCGTTCCCCGCCGGGCAGGCAGGGGCCTTGCCGCAGTGGCGGCCAAGGCGTCACCCGAATCCCAGGCGGCGGTGGAAACGTCCACCGTGTCCGCAACGGCGACGGGCCTCTCCAGCGAACCGGTCAAGGAGCATACCTCATGAGCGCCCCAGAAACTCCCAAGGCCGCCAAAAAGCCCGTGGAACCCTACGTTTCCACCACCAACGCCTGCAAGCTCTGCAAGCCCCTGGGCGCCACCCTGGTGTTCAAGGGCATCGAGGGCGGCGTGCCCTTCCTGCACGGCTCCCAGGGCTGCGCCACCTACATGCGCCGCTACATCATCAGCCATTTCCGCGAGCCCATGGATATCGCCTCCAGCGCTTTGGGTGAGAAGCAGGCCATCTACGGCGGCAGCGCCAACCTGAAAAAAGGCCTGCTGACGGTCATGGACAAGTACGAGGCCAGCCTCATCGGCCTGGCCACCACTTGCCTTACCGAAACCATCGGCGACGACGTGCCCGGCATACTGGCCGAGTTCAAGCGCGAGTTTTCCGACCTCAAGCTGGCCGACGTGGTCCACGTGTCCACGCCCAGCTATTCCGGCACCCACATGGAGGGCTTCACCGCCGCCGTGCGCGCCACTGTGGACCAGCTGGCCAAGGCCGGCGTGAAAACCTCGGCAGTGAACCTGCTGCCGGGCTTCATTTCCACAGCCGACATCCGCCACCTCCAGGATGTGTTCGAGCGTTTCAACCTGCCGTTGACCCTGCTGCCGGATTACTCCGAAACCTTGGACGGCCCGGCCCTGGACGACTACGAAAAGCTGCCGAGTGGCGGCACGCCCATTGCGGCCATCAAGGCCATGGGCGGTGCTCCGGCTACCATTGAATTCGGCGCGACCTTGCCTGAGCCCGGCCTGGCCTCAACCGGCGGCGGCCTGCTGCACTCGCGCTTCGGCGTGCCTCTCTACCGTATGGGCATGCCCATCGGGCTGCGCGCCTCAGACACGTTTTTCGCCACCCTGGAGAACCTGGCAGGAACCCCCACGCCGCGCCGCTACGAGTTGGAGCGCGGACGCCTGCTCGACGCCATGGTGGACGGCCACAAGTATATCTCCCAGAAGCGCTGCGTCATTTACGGCGAGGAAGATCTGGTCGTGGGCCTCACCGCCTTCATGGCCGAGATCGGCGTGCGCCCCGTGCTGGTGGCGGCGGGCGGCAAGTCCGGCCGGTTGAAGAACGCCGTGGAAGACGTATGCCGCGACCTCCTGCCCGAGATGCCCGAAGTGCGCGAAGGCGCGGACTTCTGGGACATCGCCGACAGGGCCCGCGAGCTGGCTCCAGACCTCTTCCTGGGCCACTCCAAGGGGTTCCGGCTGGCCCGCGAACTCAATGCTCCGCTTATCCGGGTGGGCTTCCCCATCCATGACCGTTTTGGCGGCCAACGGCTGCACCACCTCTGCTACCAGGGCGCGCAGGAACTCTTGGACCGCGTGGTCAACGCCTGCATCGAAAAGAAACAAGCCGATTCCGACATCGGATACGGCTACATCTAAGGAGTCCGCCATGGCCATGGACTTTACCAAGCACCCCTGTTTCAACAAAGACGCCAAGGGAACTTGCGCCCGCGTGCACCTGCCTGTTGCCCCCAAGTGCAACATCATGTGCAACTACTGCAACCGCAAGTACGATTGCGTCAATGAATCACGCCCCGGAGTCACCTCGGCGGTTCTTAGCCCTGTGCAGGCCGTCAAATACATGGAAGAGGTGCTCAAGGCTGAACCCCGCGTCACCGTTGTGGGCATCGCCGGTCCCGGCGACCCCATGGCCAACGCAAAGGAAACCCTGGAGACCATGCGCCGCATCAAGACCAAGTGGCCGGACATGCTCCTGTGTCTCTCGTCCAACGGCCTGGAACTTGCGGAACATGTGGACGAGCTGGCCGAAATCGGCGTTTCCCACGTCACCGTCACGGTCAACGCCATCGACCCTGAAATCGCCGCCAAGGTTTACTCCTGGGCGCGGGTGGGCAAGGTGTTGTATCGCGGCGCCGACGCGGCCAAGATTCTCCTGGAGCGCCAGGAAGAGTCCATCCGTCGGCTCAAGGCCAAGGATATCGTTGTCAAAATCAACACCATCATCATTCCGGGCATCAACGACCATCACATTGAGGCCATTGCACAGAAGATGAAATCCCTCGGCGTGGACCTGCTCAACTGCATGGCCCTCTTGCCCAACGCAGAGACCAAGTTCGCCGATCTCATTGAGCCCAGCAAGGCCCATGTGGAAGCCATCCGGGCCATGGCCGAGCAGTATCTGCCCCAGATGCGCCACTGCCAGCGCTGCCGCGCCGATGCTGTGGGCCTGCTGGAGAACGATTGCTCCCGCCAGTTCTCCGGCCTGCTCTCCGCCTGCGCGTCCATGCCCGCCCCTGTGGATGAGAGCCGCCCCAACGTGGCCGTGGCCACCATGGAAGGCATGCTGGTAAACCAGCATCTGGGCGAAGCCACCAGCTTCCAGATTTGGGGGCAGGACGGCACCGGCGGCTACAAGATGGTGGAAGAGCGGCCCGCGCCCCCTGCGGGAAGCGGCCCCAAACGGTGGTACAATCTGGCCAAATCCCTGAGCGACTGCCGCGCCGTGCTGGTTTCCGGCGTCGGCGACACCCCCCAGGCCATCCTGGAGGAAGAAGGCGTCAAGGTGGTCAGCATGGACGGATTTATCGAACAGGGTCTGGCCGCCGTCTACAAGACCGGCAACTTCGAACTCTTCCAGCGCCGCGCGGGCGGCGGCTGCAAGAGCGGAGGCTGTTCTGGTGGAAGCGGAGAAGGGTGCTGATTCATAGAAAATACTGAAGGAACAGACAGGGGAGCTGCCCCGAGTCCAGCCGGGGGGGATGATCCCCCCGGCCCCCTCAATGGGAACGCAGGGGTACTTTACGCTGCCCAGCCGAACGGAGATTACTGACGACTCAGACCACCGTCACCCGGTCGCGCCCGTCCTGTTTGGAGCGGTACAGCAGCGCGTCCGCGGCTTTGATGCACTCCTCAAAGTTGGCACCCTCGACGGTGCTCACGCCGATGCTCACGGTGAAGGCGATTTCCTGGCCGTGATGCACGGTCCTGGTCCGTGCAACCTCGCGGCGGAAGTCGTCGTAGAGGGTGAAGGCGTCAGCGGCGTTCAAATTCACGTTGAGGATGCAGAATTCCTCACCGCCATAGCGGCTTACCACGTCGGTCTGCCGGAACCTGGAGCGCATAAGCGACGCAAAATGCTTGAGCACCGCGTCGCCGACATCGTGTCCGTACGTGTCGTTGATCTTCTTGAAGAAATCGATGTCCATCATGCCCACGGTCAGGCGTAGATTCTCGCGTTTCTGGTTGGCGAAGAGTTTCTCGCCGGTCTCAAAGAGGAACTTCCTGTTGTACAGGCCGGTCAGGAAGTCCCTGTTGGCCATGTTGGAAATGTCTTCGATCATGTTGAGCATGTCGATATTCTGCGAAATGCGGCAATAGAACTCTTCGGCCTGGAAGCCCTTGTTCAGATAGTCGTTGGCCCCGCTTTTGAGCATCTGTACCGAGGTTCCGGTGTTGCCCTGCCCTGATATGCCGATGATGGCCACTTCGTCTTTATCCGCTTTCAAACGGATGGCTTTGGTCAGAGCCGCGCCGTCCATATCGGGCATGAAGAAATCCGTGACCACCAGCTTGATGCCGGGTTCCCTGGCCAGCACGCTGAGGGCCGAAGCGCCGTTCTCAGCCTCGAACACCGTATATCCGTGCGCCTTAAGCAGGTCGCCCACGCGGTGTCTGGCCAGCCTGGAGTCATCCACCACCAGTGCTTTCAGCCCCCGGTTGCGCAGCAGCCGTTTGAGCAACGCGGTGACATAGCTCACGTTCTGCATGCTCTGCTTCAACACGTAATCGACAATGTGCTTCGACCAGATGAAGTCGCGCAATTCGTCGTTCAATTCACCCGTAAAAACGATGGTCGGAACGCCTTTGGCCAGCACCAAATCCACCACCTCGCCATTGGGCGCGTCGGGAAGGTTCAGATCGGTCAGGGCCACGGCGAAGGGCTGTTCCATGGCCTCAAGGGCCGCCTCGCAGGCCGCGCGGGATTTCGCCCACACGCACGTGCACCCCAGCTCGCGCTCAACCAGACGCGTCAGAAGCGAACCAAACGTTTTACTGTCTTCAACGATGAGAATCGTGTCCATCTATTCTACCTTGTTCTCAAATACTGTCCTTGGAGCCCACGAGTTGCGCGTACTCTCCCAAAACCTGGCGCGGGCGGCGCAGCGGAAGACAGTGGTGCTCTCCGTGCTCATTTTACGGCTTTGGCTGCGGTCCAGAGGGCAAACCTTGCCTATGGTTATAGTGCACCGAGGCTTGCCTGGTGTCAAGGGCGAGGTAAATACACGAAATAATACATATCGAGCATGGCACGGCAGGCACGCCGCCCCAACGCGTCCGAAGGCCAGCCACAGTGCCCGCCAAAGTCGACGTTCGTTTGTTGGGGCTGTCGGGAAGTACGTACCCCGACAGCCGGAATTTCTCAGCAGCGGTCGGATCTACTCCAGCACCAGCACCACCAGCTCTTTAGGCCCGTGCACCCCGAAGGCCAGCACCAGTTCGATGTCGGCGGTTTTGGAGGGGCCGGAGATGAGCAGCGCATTGGCGGGCTGGTTTTGCGCCCAGCCCAATGCGGTGAGGGCCTGGGCGAAAGTGGCGTGGATATCTTTGGCACGCAGCAGCACGATGTGGATTGGCGGAACCAGCGAGAGCAGGCGGGGCTCAACAGCGTCCGGCCACAGGATGAGCGCGCCGGTTTCAGCAATGGCCCCCAGCGCCGAGGTGACGGAAACATCGGCGGAAAACAGCGCGTCGCGGTATGTTTCGACCGCCTGGTCGTAGGGAAGCGGCCCAGGCATGTCCGGCTGCTCCAGGAGCGCTTCCAGGCTTTTGGCGAACCAGGCCTTGGGGCCATAGGCCAGGGTGGTCAGGCCACTGCGGATGCCTGCGGAAACGTTAGCGCCCGCACTGGCTGCGGCGGCTGGCTTGACGCCTGATGCGCCGGGTTCGGACGTGGCGCCACTCTTGCCGGGTGCGCCGGGGCTGGTCGGACCTCCCCCCTTGCCTGGTGCGCCGGGGCTGGTCGGGGTGGGGTCTGCTGTCTGGCGGGAGGCCAGTATTCCGGCCAAGGCGGCTGGCCACTCGGCCTCGGGCACGCGGTGTACTTCGGTGCGCACGGCCTCCATGCGGCTTTGCAGCAGGGCCGCGCATTGGTCCCGGGTAAGGGCCGGGGCCTGCCAGGTGTCAGCCGGGTCCAGACCCAAGGCCGAAAGGTTTGGTGCGGCGTGCAGCCGGTCCAGAATACGCTGCCGGGCGGTGCTACTCATGGCGGATGCCCTCCTCTTCTGCCTGGCGGCGCAGGCTTTTGGCGGCCAGACGGGGCGCGGTGCGCACGCTGGTCCAGGCCTTGATGGGGCCGACAGGGGGCATCCAGCCTCCGAGAGCCGCGTGCATGCGCAACAGGGCGTCCTTCATGGCCGGACGGGTCTCCAGCAGCATCCAGGCCTTCCAGGCCAGACGCTCCCACAGAGAACGCTTGCAGCCGTAGCCCTTCACCACCCCGCGCCCCGGCCCGGCCTGGGCTTCGTTGCGCAGTCTGCGCAGTAATCCGGCCAGGGGAAGTTTTACAGGACACACCTCTTCGCAAGCCCCGCACAGGCTGGATGCTCCGGCCAGATCGCCCTTGTGGTCCAGGCCTTCCATCTGCGGGGTCAGCACCGAGCCGATGGGGCCGGGATACACCGAGCCGTAGGCATGCCCGCCCACCCGCACGTACACCGGGCAGTTGTTCAGGCAGGCCCCGCAACGGATGCAGCCCAGGCTGCGGGCGAGTTCCCTGTCCGCCCGCATGCGGGAGCGGCCGTTATCCAAGAGCACCAGATGCACCTGGCGCGGCCCGTCCTTTTCCTGCGCCCCGCGAGGGCCGCTGATGAAATTGATGTAGGTGGAGAGCAACTGCCCCGTGGCCGAGCCGGTAAGCAGGCGCATCAGGGGCGGCAGGTCGTCCAGGCGCTCCACCACTTTTTCGATGCCCATGAGGGCGATATGCAGGGGCGGCACGTGGGTGCACATGCGGCCGTTGCCCTCGTTTTCCACCAGCACCAGGGTGCCGGTTTCGGCCACGGCGAAGTTCACGCCGGATATGCCCGCCTGGGCCGTGCGGAATTTCTCGCGCAGAGTCTTTCTGGCCAGGGCGTTCAACTCCTCCACGACCTCTGTATACGGCGCGCCGGGGATGTGCTCGCGGAAGAGCGCCGCCACCTGCTGTTTGCTCTTATGAATGGCCGGAGCCAGGATGTGCGAAGGCGGTTCCTTGGCCAATTGGATGATGTATTCGCCCAGATCCGTCTCCAGGGTTTCGATGCCCCTGGCCTCCAGAAAGGCGTTGAGCCCCATCTCCTCCGAGACCATGGACTTGCCCTTGACCACCGTGGTGGCTCCGTGGGCGTTCAGGATGTCCAGCACGATGCGGTTGGCCTCGCCCGCAGTTTCGGCCCAATGGACGGTAATGCCGTTCTGGATGCAGGCTGCTTCCAGGCGCTCAAGCAGCTGGGGCAGCCGGGAGAGGATGCGCGCCTTGATGGCTTGACCCGTGGCCCGCAACCGGGCCAGCTCCTCCGTATCGGCGAACAGGGCCAGCCGCTTGGCCCGAAGCCCACCCATGGCGGATTTGAAGGTCGCCGCTATGCGCGGGTCCCCCAGCGCCTTGGCCAGGTTGGCGGTCAAATTGAAATGGTGGTTATGCATGGGTACACTCCAGACTGAGGCGGCTCTTGCTGTACGCGTGGTTACGCATGGGTACACTCCAGACTGAGGCCGCTCTTGAAGAACGCTTGGTTAGGCATGGGTGCGCTCCCACAGGAATTCGGCCAGATGGCGGCCCTGTACGGCCATGCCCTGGCGTTCCATGGCTCCGGTGATGTTGAGCAGGCAACCGCAGTCGCTGGAGAGCACTTGGGAAGCCCCGGTAGCCCGTATGTCCTCGACTTTGTCCAGCACCATGGCCGCAGAAACCTCGGGCCGCTTCACCGCGAAGGTGCCGCCGAAGCCGCAGCATTCGTGCTCGCGCACAAGCTCCACCAGGGTGACGTTGGTAAGTTGCCCAAGCAGGGCCTTGGCCGCAGCCGTGGCTCCGGTCTCGCGCAAGGCGTGGCAGGAGGAATGCCAGGTGACCGTGACCGGCGGGCCAATATCGGTGAAGCTTGCCTTGAGGACGTTGGCCAGATAGTCGCCGAATTCGAACACCCGACCGGAGAAGGCCGCCACGTCGAAATAGCGGGGATGCTCTGCAAACAAGCGCGGATAGTGGTGTTTGAGCATCCCGGCGCAGGAGCCCGAAGGCACCACCACAGGGATATCGCGGCGGGAGAAAATTTCCACCTGACGCAGAGCCACGGCCCTGGCCTCGTCCGGGAAGCCGGAGTTGTAGGCGGGCTGCCCGCAGCACCCCTGCTCCGGTGGAAAGATCACCTCGACGCCCAGGCCTTTAAGCAGGCGCATGGCCGCCATGCCAGCCTGGGGAAAGGCCATGTCCGCCAGACAGGTGCCGAAAAAGTAAATGCTGCCGCTTGCGGCCGTATGGTTCATGACATGCTCGCTTGCTGAAGTGGTCTTTCCGATGGCGGGAAAACCCCGAAAGGGCGATGTACCCAAACCCGCCGTTGAGGGCAATCGGAACGATTCCCGTCGCTGGATGCGTCATCGCCGCGGGACAGAGCAGTCAGGCTGAAAATGACACATGGAAATTGGCGATACAAGGTGTGAAGGCAGAGAGGGATGGTGCACTGTCCAACTGTTTGGCTTGGCTGCAATCGGAAGCGGCCTGTCCGAAATTTATACTGTGCCTGTCCACACTTCTACTGATGGCTGGCTTTTCCGGGTGGTACGGAAGCGGTCATCCGGGCGTGGAAGGTTTTTTTGGGTTAACCGGTCCCTGGAGCTTTCGGCATCTGGTGGCGAAAAGCCTCATCTGGATGTCCCCGGTGAGCCTATGGTCCATATATCTGCCCAAATCACGCCGGATGCCCACGCGCCAAGAGGCGCTTGGCCCCGTCGCGGTCTATGCTGTACTGCTTCCGGTTATCATCCTGGCCTGGGGGGATGCGGACATACTCGTCCCGTACGCCTTTGCCGGAGTTTTCACGCTGCTGCCGCTGCTGACCACGTTGGAAATGCGCTGGGGCCTTCCCCTGAGCGGCTTGTCACGCTTCAAGGAACTCCCCCCTCCGCCCCGCAGGCCCGCCACCCCTGCGTTAATCAGGCTGCTCCTGTTGTTTCCGGCCATCCAGGCGGCGATGTTCACAAGCTATTTCCCCATGGCCAGGCTTCTGGACAGGCTGGATCACGGCGCGCTGCCGCTTTCGCTGTCCCTGTCTGATTTCAAGGGCGCAGAATTTCTTTTCCTCGGCTGGATTCTCGTATTTCTTCCTGGAAGGATAGCCAGAATGTTCATCCTTCGCAGACCCGTGTTGCTTACCGTTCTGTTCAGCGCACTCACTTTGGGCGTGTTGCTTTGGCTGGCTTACGTGTATCTGGGGGATATCTTCTTGAACCCTCTGGCCATCACCGCAGTGTTGGCCTATTGCTTTGCCGCTCCAATCGTGTACTGGGCCGCCCTCACGGCCTCAGAACCACCTGGAGACAACGGGTTGAAAATCTGACCGTGGCTACTGCTTGGCTATTTTTTAACTATAATAGCGACGACGTACACTCTGAGCCCGGCGGTAGCCTTTCCACTCCTCGCCGTCCTTGAAACCTGTTGCGCCCTTTCCCGCAGTCTCCTAGGTTGTACAGAGTTTTGAAGACAAGGAGCGCCCGCGATGTGTGCCAAGAAGAAAACCTCCCCTCCTGATGTTGCGGTCCAAGCAAGCCCCGCCGTGGCCGACCCTCATGAAGATCAGACGACGACGGCTTCGCAACCTCTTCCGATTTTTCCCGTCATCGGGATCGGAGCCTCTGCCGGGGGATTGGCGGCCATCATCGCTTTGCTGGAGGGGCTGCCCGAAAAAACCGACATGGCCTTGATCCTGGCCCAGCACCGTGCGCCTACGGCCAAGGGCGACATTCTGGTGCCGCTGCTGCAAAAAAATACAACTCTTGAGGTTGTGGAGATAACCGACGGCACAACTCTTGAGCCGAATCGGCTTTTCGTGCCCCCAGCCGGGCACCTTATGGGCGTGTTCAACGGCAAACTGCAACTCTTCAAGGAGGAGTTGCACAAGCGTGAGCGGCTGCCCATCGACTTCTTCTTCCGCAGCCTGGCCGAAGACCTGCACGAACGGGCCGCGGCCGTGGTGCTCTCCGGCGCGGATACCGACGGCAGCCTCGGCGTCAAAGCCATCAAGGAGCATGGCGGCATGGTCATGGTCCAGGACCCGGCCAGCGCCGAATTCAACACCATGCCGGCCAGCGCCGTAGCCACGGGCATGGCCGATTTCATCCTGCCCCCTAAAGACATGGCGGGAGAATTGACACGCTACCTGCACCGTGCCGCCATCGTCCCCGTACTAAAAATGGAAACGAAGGGTGATCATCCTTCCAGCGGGCTGGAGAAGATCCTCCTGGTACTGCGCACCATGACCGGCAACGATTTCTCGCCCTACAAGCACAGCACCATCCTGCGCCGGATCAAGCGGCGCATGGATGTCCAGCAGATCGACCGGATGCACGACTACGCCAACTACCTCAAAACCAACGACGAAGAAGTAAGGGCGCTGTTCCGCGACCTGCTCATCGGGGTAACCAGCTTCTTTCGCGATCCCGAAGCCTTCCAAACGCTCAAGCAGGTACTGCGGGACTACCTGACGGCGCAGCCTCTCATGAAAAAAGTGGTGCGTCTTTGGACTCCGGGCTGTTCCACCGGGGAGGAAGCGTATTCCCTGGCCATCACAGTGCGGGAAGCCATGCAGGACGTGGGAAAAATCTTTGCTATACAGATTTATGCTACCGACCTAAACGACTTGGCCATCGAGGTGGCCCGCCAGGGACTCTACCCTCTCAACATCGCTGCCGATGTGCCGCCGAAAACGCTGGAGCGCTATTTCTCCCGCTCCGACGCCGGATACCGCATCAAGAAGGAAATTCGCGAGACCGTGGTTTTTGCCGTGCAAAACGTGCTGCAGGACCCTCCCTTTTCCCGGCTGGACATCGTCTGTTGCCGCAACCTGCTCATCTACCTCAACCAGGATGCGCAGAAGAAAGCCCTGACCTACTTCCATTACGCCCTTCAGGATGGCGGCCTGCTGCTTCTAGGAACATCCGAGAGCATTGGCCTTGTGGGTGACCTCTTCGATGAGCGCGACAGGAGGTGGCGCATCTACGCCCGTCGACCCACCATGAAGGCTCCGTTGTTCTTCCCCAACACCAGCCGTCTGCGCTCGGTTCAGGCCAAGGACAACACGGACCACGCTCTAGCCGTTGCGGACCCTGACCGGCAGGTTCTGGACCCATGCGCCATATCCGAACACTTCCTGTTGGAACATTGCGTCCCGGTGTCGGTGCTCATCTCTCAAAGCGGGGAGATCCTGCACATCCACGGCCGCACCGGGCCGTATCTGGAACTGCCGCCGGGCAGACCGGCCCACAACATCATCTCCATGGCCAGGGAAGGGCTTAAGACGGAGTTGGCCGCAGCCATCGGCATGGCCGCCGCGCAGAAAAAGGACGTGGAGTTGCGCCATGTGCGGATGCAGACCGCCGCGAAGGGCATCGGTGTGGCCGTTGCGGTGCGTTACGTCATGTCCGATGCTTCCGGCAGGGTGCTGCTGCTGGTCACATTCAGCGACGTACCCGCGCCAAAGCGCGGAAGGCGTTCCACCTCCCAGCCCCTGGAAGGCGGCGAGGACCCGCGCATTCAGGAACAGGACCGAGAGCTGCAGCACCTGCGTGAAAGCATGCAGTCGGTAGTCGAAGAGTACGAAACATCCTCCGAGGAATTCAAGTCCACCAACGAGGAGCTGCAAAGCGCCAACGAAGAGCTGCAAAGCACCAATGAGGAAATCGAGACGGCCAAAGAGGAGCTGCAATCCATCAACGAGGAGCAGATCATGCTCAACTCGGAGTTGCAGAGCAAGATAGAAGAGCTTTCCCATGTCAACAATGACCTGGCCAACCTCCTGTCAGGAACCCATATCGCCACGCTCTTCCTGGATATGCAGCTTAACGTCAAACGTTTCACCCCAGCCATCAAGACCATCATGCACCTCATCAGCGTGGATATCGGCCGCCCCATCAGCCATATCGCCTCCAATCTTGAGTACGGCGGCATGATGGAGGATGCCCGGCAGGTTCTCGACACGCTTCAATCCACCAGCCGCGAGGTGCGCACCAAGGACGGGGCCTGGTACCTCATGCGCATTCTGCCCTATCGCACTTTGGAAAACGTCATCAACGGCCTGGTGCTGACCTTTGGCGACATCACGGCGGTCAAGCGCAGCGAGGCTCTGGCCCGGAAGGCCCAGAACCTGGCCGAGGGGGTGATCAGCACCATCCGCGAACCCCTGCTGGGCCTTGATGCCGGGTACATCGTCACCATGGCCAACCCGTCCTTCTACCATATGTTCGCCGTCACCCCCGAGGTTACTCTGGGCAGAAGCCTCTTCTCCCTGGCAGACGGGCGCTGGGACCTCCCCAAGCTGCATACTCTGCTGGAGGGCCTGGGCCAAGACAAGGAAGATGTGGAGGACTTCAAAATGGATTTCACTCCGCCAGGAAAAACTCCGGTGCCAATGCTGCTGAACGTCCGGCTTATACGGGACCAGCACGACGGCACCGTAAGCATTCTCCTTGCCTTTTCGCTGGCGGTAGAAGCATAAATTGTATATGGCCCTTTACAGACTTTCTCAGCCCGCCGCTGCCAATTCGAGATACTCATATCGGCGGGTGGTTTTTCTGCGCCAGCGGAAAAGGTCGGCCTCATGACACCTCGTAGTATCCTCGTTGTCGATGCTAGCGAACTTCTTGCGCCCCTGATGGCACGCCTGGAGGCTCTCGGGCACCGGCTGGCCGGGCCAGCGTTTTCCATTTCTGACGGTTTGCGCCTGGCGCGGGATTTCACCCCGGATGCGGTGCTCCTGGGCTGCCAGAGCATCGGAGCCCTGGACGCCGTTGCCGTATGCGCCCAAATACGCGGCGTCACGGATGCGCCCATCATCCTGGTGACAGATTCCTTTGACAACCATACCCTGGCTCGCGCCCAGGCCGCCGCTCCTTATGCACTGCTCATCACCCCCTGCCAGGACGGCCAACTGCCTGCCCCGATCAGCGCAATCTCCCACGAAAACGACCCGGCCACCCTGTATCTGCGCCATGAACTTGGGGTCCACCAGACCGAACTGCTGCAACAGAACGAGGCCTTGCGCGAAACCCGCGACGACTTGGAGCGCATGCGCGACAAGTACGTCGATCTCTACGATTTCGCCCCGGCGGGGTATCTGACCCTGGACGCCCAGGGCGTCATCACCGAGGCCAACCTTGCTTGCGGCGTTATGCTGGGGAAGAATCGTGCCTGGCTCACCGGCACGAATTTCGCCCGATATCTTGCCGCAAACGACGCCGGGCAATGGTATCTCCACCTGCAGCAGGTATTCGAGGGCCGCACCGGCCTCAGTTGCGAGGCGACCATCGCGCACGGACAGGAACCGCCCATGGATGTCCATATCGAGAGCGCCTTTTTCCTCGGTTCGGACGGCCAGCCACAGTGCCGGTGCGCCATAATGGACGTCACCCAGCGCAAGAGCGCCGAGAACGCCCTGCGCGCGATTCAGCGTTTCAACGCCGGCATCATCGAGAGCAGCAACGACTGCATCAAGATGCTCGACAGCGAGGGTCGGCTGGTCTTCATGAATGCCAATGGGGCCAAGTTGTTGGAGATTGATGACGCACGGGTCTGTTACACTAAAGGCTATGTGGACTTCTGGCGCGGCTCCGACGCCGAGGCCGCGAGCCAGGCCCTTGAAAGCGCTCGCCAGGGGCAGGCCGGTCGGTTTGAAGGCTACTGCCCCACGGTTACGGGCAAGCCAAAATGGTGGGACGTAGTCATCACTCCCCTGGCCGCCGGAAGCGGCCTTCCGGGGAGCTTCCTGGTAGTTTCCAGGGATGCCACCGAACGCAAACTCGGCCAGGATGCCCTGGAAAGGGCCAAAATTTCCGCAGAGTCAGCCAACAGAGCCAAATCAGAATTTCTGGCCAACATGAGCCATGAAATCAGAACTCCCCTGAACGGCGTCCTCGGCACACTCCAGTTGCTGGAGGATACGCCCCTCAACGAGGAGCAGAAAGAGTATGCTGAGGTGGCCTTACAGTCCGGCTGGGGACTTTTAAGCATCATCAATGACATTTTAAATCTCTCCCAGATCGAATCCGGCATGGCCAGGCTCACCGCCGAATGTTTCTCCCTGGAAGAACTCTTCCGGCAGGTGCGGCGCACATTGGAACCACAGGCCAAAAGCAAGGGCATTGCACTCACCTGCACCCTCGACGCCTCTGTTCCATCCACGATGATAGGCGACGAGGGCCGACTGCGCCAGGTGCTCTTCAACCTGGTGGGCAACGCCCTGAAGTTTTCCCATCGAGGCACCGTATCCATGGAGGTCTTCGCTCTTCCCGAAGCCACGGCGGATGGCAGGCGGCGCCTGGTGATCACCGTATCCGACCAAGGCATCGGCATCCCTGATGAGAAGTTGGGCCTACTGTTTACCCCATTCACCCAGGTGGACGGCTCGCTCAACCGCAAATACCAGGGAACCGGGCTGGGGCTGAGCATCGTCAAGCGGTTAGTGGCCATGATGGGCGGCACACTGTGCGTGGACAGCGAAGAAGGCCGGGGCACGACCGTGTGCTTTTCAACGTTGGTCACGCTCGGAAAAGCCGCCGCGTCCTGCGTGAATACTCACAAACACTTGGGGCGAAGCCTGCGCGTTCTGGTGGTGGAAGACGATAAAGTCAACCGTCTGACGTCAACGCGCCTGCTGGAAAAAGAGGGGCATGCTGTGACAGGCGTGGAAGACGGCTACGCCGCGCTGGAGATACTAGAACACAAGGAGTTCGACTGCATTTTCATGGATATACAGATGCCGGGCATCGACGGTCTGGAAACCACCCGCCGCATCCGGCAGGCGCGCGCTTCGGGCTCTGACAAAGATGTGCCGGTGATCGCCCTGACTGCCCACGCCTTGGATGACGACAGGCAGCGCTTTCTCGATGCCGGGTTGGATGGCTACCTGTCCAAACCCTTTGACCGGGAAATGCTCCGCCAGGAACTCACCAGAGTGTTCGCCCGGTCGTTAGCCCGGTAAACGCGCTCCGGCGTTGGGCCCGGTAAACGCGCTCCGGCGGGGTCACTCGTCCCGCACCTTCTGCCCCGTTTCGATACCAGCCAGCGCGAAGTAGAATGCATCGCAGCGGACGTCAGTTGCCACCCGCCAGGGCCACGATGCCGCCGCGTCCTTTGCATTTGGCCGCGCCCAATGCTTCCTGAGCCTGGCGCACCAACAGCATGGGGGCTTCGCTGCGGCTGGGGGCCAACGTTGAAACCCCCAGGCTCACGGAAACAATGCCGCCGTGGGGAGATTCCAAGTGGGGCACCTCCAGAGTCTCCACCTCGCGCAGGATGCGCTCGGCCACGATGCGCGCGCCCTCTTCGCCGGTGCCGGGCAGCAGCACGGCAAAGGTGTCGCCCTCCATGCGGGCGGCCACGTCCACCTCGCGGTACAGGCTGCGCATGAGGGCGGCGGCCACATCTTTCAAACAGTCGTCCCCGGCCTGGGAACCATAAACCTCGTTAAAGCTGCGGAACAAATCAATATTGGCCACCACCAGCGAGAGCACTCCCCCCTTGCGCTGGGCCTGGGCCCAATCCCGCGAAAGCAGCCGCTCGAAACTGCGGCGGTTCAGGGCACCTGTCAGCCCGTCAACCTGGGAGAGCTGGTCCACCTGCTCCACGGTTTCGTCGAGTTCCATCTGTACGGTCAGGGCCAGTTCCGTCACCCGTTTGGCGCGCTCCAGCAAATGCTCATACTGGCACAAGAGTTCTCCGTAAGGCGCGGCCAGGGGGTTGCCACCGGCTTCGGCAAGGGCCAGCCGGGCCTTGGCCAGAGCTTGAAATTCCAAATCGAACTGGGGAGAGGGATAATCCATGTGGGGGCGGCTCCTGAAGATGGAATGCACTGCTTGGGCCACGATAGCCACACCAGCCCCAGGCGTCCAGAGGTGAAGTCGCAGCACGTCGTATTTTACGAGACGCCTGTCACCGACTGCGCCGCCGCGCCGGTTACATACGGCGCTCACGACACACTCCACGCGCCCTCTGACCGGCTGGTTGTGACGTTACCCCATTTCAGCTTCTGCTTCACTGTTTTTGGCGCGAAGAACCTGGAATTACGCGTCAAGTCACAACAAGGGCGTATGCCCCGTGAGGCGCTGTCTGCGGACATCCTCAGGGCCACCCTCAGCGGTGGTCCACCAAACAAAAACCCCGGCCAAATGGCCGGGGTTTTGTTTGTGGTGCTCTATGTGGGTGTCTAACCGTCTTTACGGGCGAAATTGGTCTGATCCGTGCGGCAGAGGGGGCATTGCCAGTCCGGGGGGAGCTTGTCGCCGGGAGTGCCGACGGGGATGCCGCCTTTGGCGTCGCCGCGTTTGGGGTCGTAGGTGTAGCCGCAGAGCAGGCAGACGTAGCGCGTGTCCATGCAAACCTCGCTGGAGAGTCGAATTGGAGCGGCCCGGAAGGGCTCGCCTGAAAGCGTATTGTAATTACCCGCCAGAGGGAGTCAAGCCGGGCCGAAGCCTGGCAGCAGGCGCGGAGGTGTGCTTTCAAACGGCCGGGCCAGTACGACCGGGTGACGGCCTTGACGGCTTGGAGTATACTCAGCACATGCGCAGTACAACTTCCTGGAGCCTGCCCAGGCTCCTTCCCTTTGTCAGGCCCTACATATGGCGTTTCATGGCAGGCATCGGCACCAACGTGGTGGCCAGGGCCAGCGATCTTGTCCCCATGATCCTGGTGGGCAAGGTGGTGGACGCCATCACCGCCGCCCAGCAGGGCACAGCGGCCTCCTCCACCACCTTTTTATGGTATGGCCTGGCAGTGCTGGGGGCCTTCGTCTGCCTGGCAGTCAACCAGTCCGCCAGCGACTACGCCCTGGATTCCATGGCCCAGCACGTGCGACACGACCTGCGAACGGCGCTCTACGAACACCTCCAACGCCAGGACATGGCCTTCTTCGAGGAACGACAGGCAGGCGACCTACTGGCCGTGGTGTCCTCGGACGTGGACAACCTGGAGAACTTCCTGGCCGACGCCACCACCAGCCTGGTGCGGCTGGTCATCACCGTGGTGGGCACGTTTTCGGTGCTCTTGTACATGGACTGGCGGCTGGCCCTGTTGCTCTTCATACCCATGCCCATCGCCGTCGTAGCCGTGCGCTTCTTCGCCACGGCCATCAGGCCGCGCTACAGGGAGGCCAGGGCCGCCGTGGGCGCAGTCTCGGCCATCATCAGCAACAACCTGCGCGGCATGGGGGTCATCCAGGCCTTCACCGCAGAGGCCGATCAGGCCCAGCGCGTGCGGGAGCAATCCGAACGCTACCGCGACGAGGCCATCGGCGCGGCCATCGCCAGAGCCAGATTCATTCCGGTGCTTTACGCCGTGGCCGGGCTGGCTTTCGCCCTGCTCATCGCCGGTGGCGGTTGGCTGACCCTGGAAGGCCACGGGCCAAGCCTGGGCGACTACGCCACCTTCATCCTGCTGGCCACCCGCCTGGTGCTGCCGCTGTTCGTCTTCGGCATGCTCATCAACCAGTTCCAGCGCACAGAAGCCTCGGCCAAGCGCATCATGGATCTGCTGGACATGGCACCGGCCATCGCGGACCTGCCCGGTGCTGTCCCGCTTCCGGGCACTCCCCATGACCTGACCTTCAAGGATGTGCGTTTTGCCTATCCAGAGCGCCCACCGGCCTTGAGCGGCGTGAGCTTCACCCTCACGCGCGGTCGGGTGCTTGGTGTGGTCGGCCCTACTGGAGCGGGCAAATCCACCCTGGTCAAGCTGGTGCTGCGCCACCTGGAACCGGCCTCGGGACAGGCGCTTCTTGATGGACGCCCGCTGGACGACTACACGCTGGCCAGCCTGCGCAGCCACATGGGCTACGTGTCCCAGGACGCCTTCCTCTTTGCGGGCAGCGTGGCCGACAACATCCGCCTCGGCGCTCCCAACGCCACTGAAGCCGAGCTGAACAACGCCGCCTCCATCGCCGGAGCCCTGGAGTTCATCGAGCAGCTTCCCCAGGGTTTCGATACCGCCATCGGCGAGGGTGGCGTCAAGCTCTCCGGCGGGCAACGCCAGCGCATCTCCCTGTCCCGCGCCATCCTGCGCGCCCCGGCGCTGCTGATTCTGGACGAGGCCACCTCGGCTGTGGATACCCGTACCGAGGCCATCATCCAGCAGAACCTGCGCGCCTTTCGCGACGACCGCATGACTCTGGCCGTGGCGCACCGCCTGTCAACAATCCGGCACTGCGATGATATCATCGTGCTGGTGGACGGCGTCATCGTGGAACACGGCACGCACGACCAGTTGCTGGAGGCCCACGGAGTCTACGCTGGATTGTGGGCCGTGCAGAGCGGCGAGGATATCGGCGGGGGGGACTAGGCCGGGAGAGGACGCCGGGCGGCGTCCGCTCCGTCAGTCGATTATGGGGGGGACGCTGTCCCCCCCTGGTTTTCAATTTCCCTAAGCGATCAACTTCGCAGCGATGGCCGTCACGTGCCGACCTTGCCAGCGGGCAGCGTCGAGTTCGACGGCCGAAGGCATGCGTGAGCCGTCGCCTCCGGCGATGGTGGTCGCGCCGTAGGGCGAGCCGCCTTTCACCTCTTCCACGCCCATCTGTCCCTGGAAGGCGTAGGGCAGCCCCACGATGACCATGCCCTGGTGCAGCAGGGTGGTATGGAAGGACAGGATGGTGGATTCCTGCCCGCCGTGCTGCGTGGCGGAGGAGGCGAACACCGAGCCCACCTTGCCTACCAGTTTGCCTTGCATCCACAGGGAGCCGGTGGAGTCGAGGAACTGGCGCATCTGGCCGCACATGTTGCCGAAGCGGGTGGGCGTGCCGAAGATGATGGCGTCGGCCTGGGCCAACTCGTCAACCGTGCACACCGGTACGTTGGCCTGAGCCTTTTGGGCTTCAAGTGCGCCCATCTTGCCCAGCACTTCCTGGGACAGGGTTTCCGGCACGCGTCGCAGGATGGGCGTGGCCCCGGGCACTTGGGTGACGCCTTCGGCCACGGCCTGGGCCATGGTCTGGATGTGGCCGTACAGTGAATAATAGACTATAAGTACGTTCATGGATTCCTCCTGGAATTCGTAGCATCCCCAACCATACCGCACAATCTGCGTCGTGGGCAACACTCTTTGCCCATGGAGAAAGAACTTACAAATTTGCATGTTGACGCCCCGTAAAACTCTCGATAGGAGCGGCTTATCGCGTAATTCCACAGGGTGGGAGCGGGGGACCCACTCATGGGGCGTATCGCCATTTTGGCGTAGGGCACCTTTCGGCCCGAGCCCGTCAGCTAACCTCGTAGGCGTCGAAGGGAGACCTCCAGCAATTGGGGTTCTTCCCCACTACATCCTGGAGGTTTTCCTTGTCCAAGCACACGTCTGCTTGCGCCGTTCCCCCCTCGGGCGACGGTTCCAGCCACACGGCCTGTCACAGCACCGCCACTCTGGCCCTGGCCGCTCTCGGTATTGTCTACGGCGATATCGGCACCAGCCCGCTGTATACCATCAAAGAATGTTTCCACGGCATGCACGCCCTGCCGCTCAACCCCGTCAATGTCTACGGGGTGCTGTCCATGGTCTTCTGGTCGCTGATGATCGTGGTGAGCCTGAAGTACGTTGTGTTCATCCTGCGGGCGGATAACAGGGGCGAGGGCGGCATCTTCGCCCTGTTGGCCATGTTGCGCTCCGGCCCGGCGGGCAGGGACGTCAGCAGGCTCAAAGGGATGGCGCTCATGGGCCTTATGGGCGCGTTCGGCGCGGCCCTGCTTTACGGCGACGGGGTGATCACCCCGGCCATCTCCGTGCTTTCAGCCATCGAAGGCCTCAACGTGGCTACCGCAGCGGCCGAGGATTTTGTCGTGCCCCTCACCTGTCTGGTGTTGATTGGGCTGTTTTTCTTCCAGAAACACGGCACAGCGGCCATCGGCAAGATTTTCGGGCCGGTGATGATTGTGTGGTTCATCATTCTGGCCACCTTGGGGATTATCGAGATCATAGCCGCTCCCCGTATTCTGGCCGCGCTCAACCCGATGCACGCCGTGGAATTTTTTGCGGCCAACGGGTTTCACGGCATGCTGGCACTGGGCTCGGTGGTGCTGTGCATCACCGGCGGCGAGGCCCTCTATGCGGATATGGGCCATTTCGGCCGTCTGCCCATCCGTGTTTCCTGGTACACCATCGTGCTGCCCGGCCTGATCCTCAATTACTTCGGCCAGGGAGCGCTGCTGCTCGAACACCCTGAGCTGGCCTCCAACCCCTTTTACGGGCTGGTGCCCCAAGTGATGCTCTACCCCATGGTGGTGCTCTCCACCATCGCCACCATCATCGCCTCCCAGGCCATGATCTCGGGGGTATACTCTCTTACGCAGCAGGCCATACAACTGGGGTTCACCCCGCGCATGCATATCGTGCACACCTCGGAGCGGGCCGTGGGGCAGATTTACCTGCCCACGGTCAACTGGATGCTCATGATCGCCTGCATCAGCCTTGTGCTGGTGTTCAAGGAATCGAGCCGCCTGGCTGCGGCCTACGGCATCGCGGTGACCGCCACCATGGCCATCACCTCCATCCTGTACTTCGAGGTGACCCGCCTGAACTGGAACTGGCCTCTTTGGAAGGGGCTGCCCCTGCTGGTGCTGTTTCTGGCCTTCGACGGCACGTTCCTGGCGGCCAACCTGCTCAAGATTATCGACGGCGGCTGGTTCACCCTGAGCCTGGCCAGCCTGATATTCATCAGTATGACCACCTGGCGCGACGGTCGGAAGATTCTTGCCCGCCATTACGGCATGGGCCGGGTGCCTGTGGACGTGTTCCTGCGAGATATGGCCACGTACCAGCCGTTGCGCACACCGGGCACGGCAGTGTTCATGTCCATTTCCCCCGAGGGCGTGCCTCACACGTTGCTGCACCACTTCAAGCACAACGAAACCCTGCATGAGCGCATCGCGCTGCTGTCCATCCTGCCCTCCCCAACACCCCAGGTGCCCACTCAGGAACGGGTGGAGATCACGGATCTCGGCCAGGGCTTCCACAGGATCGTGGCCCATTACGGGTTTATGGAATCGCCCAACGTGCCCGAGATTCTTGATCTGGTCACGCAAAAAGGCCTGGCCCTGGATATCTACGGCACGTCGTTCTTCCTGGGCCGCGAAACCCTGCTGACCACGGGGGATTCGCCCATGCCCACCTGGCGCAAGCAGCTTTTCGCCTTCATGTCGCGCAATTCCTGGAATGCCACATCGTTCTTCGGCATCCCGCCGGGACGCGTGGTGGAGTTGGGGAATCAGGTGGAATTGTAGGGTCCAGGGAGGGCAGCGCCCTCCCTGGCCGCCGGTGGCGCCTCTTACGCAGGCTCAGACGGGCAGGGTGCTGAAGAAGGCTTTCACGCACACAGGGCACAAGTGATGGCCCGTGGACTTGCGGAGTTCGTTCAGGGCTTCGGCATGGGAAATAGCATCGCGGTAGGGGCGGTCGCTGGTTAAGGCGTGGTAGACGTCTCCCACGGCGATGATGCGGGCGAACAACGGGATGGCTTCGGCGACCAGCCCGTGGGGATAGCCCTCGCCGTTGAATTTTTCGTGATGGTGCAGGATGGCCGGCACCAGGGTGGCCATGCCGTGGATGTGGCCCAGAATCTCAGCGCCGATGGTGGTGTGGCCTTTGATGGTTTCAAATTCATCCGGGGTGAGCCTGTCCGGCTTAAGCAGGATGTCGTCGCGGATGCCGATCTTGCCGATATCGTGGAGTTTGCCCGCCAGCCACAGTTTTTCAACTTCCTGGGCGGGGAGGCCCATGCCGTGGCCGATGCGACGGGCGATGTTGGCCACGGCCTCGGAATGGCCACGGGTATAGCTGTCCCTGGCCTCCAGGGCCTGCACCAGGCTGGCGATGCCCGACAGCAGCGAATCCCGCTCGGCCCGCAGCAGAGATTTTTCCTTGAGCAGCAGTTGCACGTGGTCGGACAGCAGCTTTTCCGCCAGGATGATCAGCTGTTCGACGTTGAAGGGCTTGATGAGATAGGCCGAGGCTCCGAAATGGACCATCTCGCGCATCATCCGGCGGTCGCTGTCCGTGCTCATGGCCACGAAGGGCACGTCGGCCAGTTCCTCCTTGGCCCGAACCGCTTCGCAGAATTCCGCCCCGCCCATGACCGGCATGTTGATGTCGCTGAGTATCACATCGGGCTTTTGGGCCTTGAGCAGTTCCAGCGCCTCCTGCCCGTTGTTGGCCGTAACTACCCGGAAGCCCGCCTGGAGCAGGCTCTCGCTCAAGGTGCTGCGGATAAGGCGCGAATCATCGACAACAAGGAAAAGCCGATTGCGAAGCAGCGTGGCTCGGTTGAGTATCTCTTTGACGCGCTGGATCAGTTCGTGCCGGGCGTTGTTCTTCAGCACGTAGGCCGCCGCGCCGACGCTGAAACCCCGGCCGATATCTTCTTCCTTGTCGCAGGTGCTCAGGATGACGATGGGGACGGCGCG
Organism: Desulfovibrionales bacterium; assembly: GCA_038248065.1. GTDB lineage: Bacteria > Desulfobacterota > Desulfovibrionia > Desulfovibrionales > Desulfovibrionaceae > Fundidesulfovibrio. Next base: position 27,172 of record JBBRUD010000029.1, read on the forward strand.
GGTGCGCGGATGGCTCTTGAGTTCCCTGCACAGGGCGAAACCGTCCATGTGGGGCATTTCGATATCGGAAATGATAAGGTCGAAGGTATCGGACTTGGCCGCCGTGAAGCCCTCCATGCCGTCGGCCGCCTGGGTGACGGTGGCACCCACGGCCTTCAACTGACGTTGCAGCATGTTCCGGGTGGACTTGCTGTCGTCGACGATCAGGATATTCGGAGATTCCATGGCAAATATCCGCCTGGACTAAAATACTTCCGCGACAATCCTGCGGCAACACGGCCTATTCGTTGATCAATGCCAATTCCTGCCGGGCGATGGCTTCCCAGTCGAAGCGCGCGGACACCTTCCGGGCCTGTTCAGCGAGCGCGCCCCGATACCCTGCGTCCCCTAACACCTTGAGCACTTGAAGAGCAAACCCTCCAAAATCGCCCTGAGCCAGGGTGACCATTCCACCATCAAATATTTCTTTATAAATATCGAGTTCATAGGCAACCACCGGTAAGCCGCAGGCCATGGCCTCCACTGCAACCTGGCCGAAACTTTCGTAGTGGCTGGGCATGCAGAAGCATCCGGCGTTCTTCAAAAGAGCGATTTTTTCCGCGCCTTGTTTGAAACCCAAAAGGTCCACGTTGCCGGAAAGCCCGTTTTCTTCAATAGCCTCGCGCAGTTTGGAGAACCACCAGTCACTGCCGCCGCCGATGATGCCCAATTTCGCTTCCGGTCGGGCGTCACAGACCGCCCGCCAGATTTTCACCAGGTCGAAGAGCCCCTTCTGTGGGTGGAGGCGGCCCAAAAATATGCCGTCGTACTTGGGCGTTTCCGGCCCCACCGTAACCCGCTCGAATTCGCGGTCGTCCACGCCCATGGTCACCACGGTCACGGCGTGGGGATCGACGCCCCGCGCCAGCAGGGTGTTTTTGTCCAGCGAATTGAGCACCAGCAGCCGCCCGCCGAAGGCCCTGGCAAGCCAGATGGAAAGCATCTGGGTGGTCCAGTAGAGCACCCCGCGCACCGTAGGCACCCGCCATCTGGGCCGGAAGACGTTCTCGTAGCCCCGGAAGGGATTGGGAGCGATCAAAAAGACGCACACCGTAAGCTTGGCGCTCCGGTTCCTCAACTTAGCCAGCAAGGCGGGCAGCAGATCGACAAGAAAATCCGACGGTGCGTAGATAGCGTCCATGTCTGTGGGATAGCTGACGAACAAACACCTGAACAATCGCCACAGATACGTTTTGAGCACGTTGCCCAGGCTGTCGGCCTCACTGTCGAAGGGCTCCGGGAACACCCGGTAGTCCATGCCGCGCACGTCCTGGCTGTCGAAGACGCCTATCTGACGCTTGGGCAGCATGACCACCAATTGCTCGCCCCAGGCCAACCAGCGCCTGGCGATCTCGGAAAAGCGCACCTCGCTGCCGTCGCGATTCGCTGTGTTAACGCGGCCCATGGCCGGGATGAAGATACGCATGATGATGCAGATGCCTCCGGCGGCCGGGGGGCCAATGGCCCCCCGAACCCCCCATATAAAGTACCGTCGAGCGCTCCCCTATTGCGGGGGTTCGGGGGGGCGCTGCCCCCCCGGCGGGGTGCAGGGGCAGCGCCCCTGCGCTCTTACGCTCTGGCCTTTTCGTATATTCCTTCCAGCTTGGCGGCAACGGCGTCCCAGTTGAGGGTGGACTCCACCAACTGTTTGGCGTTGGCGCGGACGCGTTCCCGGCGGTCGAGGTCTGTCAGGGCCTGGAGGATTTTATCGCCGAAATCGGCGGCGTCGGTGACGGCGGCGGTATAGCCGCAGTCGTATTGGGTAAGGTAGCGTTCGATCTCGCCCACGGCGTTGGAGACGATGGGTACGCCCGAGGCCAGATAGTCTCCGAAGCGGATGGGGAAGCGGGCCTTTTCGATGGGGTCGTCATCCATGGGCAAGAGCAGTGCGTCGGCGGCGGCCAGGTAGGCGGGCACGTCTGCGGGCGGTTTTTCGCCCAGCCGGAGGATGTGGCTGCCAGCACGCTCCAGATAGGGCTGCAAACGGCGCTCGAAGGCGTCCGGGATATGCATTTTGCCCAGGAAGGCCAGGGTGAGCTCGGGGAGTTGGGCGCGGGCGCGTTCAAAGGCGTCGAGCAGCAGGAAAAGCGATTCGGTGTAGGTGTGGCCCATGGAGAGCACCAGAGGAGTCTCGGGGCTTTCCGCCAGCAGGCCGGTATGTGCTCTGGCCTGGGCTTTATCCAGGGGAGAGCGGGCCATGGTGGGGCAGTTGGGGATGTCGTGGATGCGATCTTCGGGCACGCCTGCGGCGCGGAAGCTGTCCATGAGCATGGCGCTGGCTGCGGTGCATTGCCGGGCCATGGCCGGAAGGTTGTCGTTGAACCAGCCCACTACGCGCTGGTAGGGACCGGGGTGCTGGTTGGAGAAACCGCCTTTCCAGAGATCGTCGTGGTCGAGCACCAGTGCTTTGCCGGGGCGCAGGTAATGGGCGGCCATGGTGGGCACAGCGATGGGATGCAGGGGAAAGGCGAAGCTGTGCAGCACGTCGTACCTGAGTCCCAGCACATAAGCGGTGTTGTAGAGCATGCGCAGGCTGTGCAGTGTGTGGAAGCCGCCAAGCCGGTACTTGGGCAGCAGGATGGTGGTCAGCCTGCCTTCCACGCGCTTGTTGACGGCCAGGGTGTCCTCCCGGTTGGCGCACAGCAGGGTCACGTTATGGCCGCGCCGGGTAAGCCCCCGGGCCAGATGCAGGCACCGGAAGTAGGTGCCGTAGTTCTCCACGTTGTGATTGAGAAAGAGAATATCCATCTTAGAGATTCGTCCGTTTGAAGATGCAGTCGGGCAGGTTGCGAATGACCCACATGAGGGGACGCCACAGGGCCAGGGTGTACAGCGTGCCCGCGCCGCGCTTCCAGGCCCGGTGGACGTCGCGGGCCACGTCTTCGGGCGTTGCGGTCAGCACTCCGGGAAAGTGCATGTGGGCGGTCATCTTGGTGCGCACGAAGCCGGGGATGACTGTCAGCACCGGCACCCCCGCAGCGAACAGCCGGTGGCGCAGGCCCGAGCAGTAAGCCGTTAGACCGGCCTTGGCCGCGCCGTAAATGTAGTTGGATTTGCGGCCCCGATCCCCTGCCACGGAAGAGAGCACGATGAGCGAGCCTTCCCGGCGGGTTTCGAAATCTGCGGCCAACACTTCCAGGATGCTGGCCGCGCCCAGGAAGTTGACCGTCAGGGTACGCTTGGCGCGGGCGAAATCCCGCTGTTCTGCGGCCTGATCGCCCAGTTGGCCGAAGGCCAGCACAGCGCAGTCGGGTTTTGCAGGCAAGGCGTCGTAAAAGGCCTGGTGGGAGGCGATATCCTCCGCATCAAAGGGGGCGATGTCCACCTGGACGCCGTGGCTCTGCCGCAGGGCGCTGGCGGTCTGTTCCAGGGCGGGCATATCGCGGGAGGCCAGGATGAGGTCGCTGCGTTCTTCGGCGGCGAAGCGTGCGGCTATGGCGACGCCTATGTCGGCGTTGGCTCCCAGCACCAGCACCCGTTTGGCTGTAGCCTTGCCGCACCCGCAGGTGCGGCCTGCACAGGTCGCCCCGTCCACGCCGCCTGCGTCGGAGGGCGAACCGGAGGTTTTGCCCACGGCAGTGCCGGAAGCCCCTTTGGAGCCGATTTTCATGGTGTTGCGCAACAGGCGCATGCCGAAGCGGAAATAATTCTTCAATACGCGCCTGTCCGCTCCGGCCTGCCACAGCTTGCGGGCGATGTAGCTGGGCCGCAGGTGGAACTTGAGCAGCACGTCTTTGCGGAAAGCCTCGATCTCGGCCATGGACAGGGTAGCGGTGCCGGTGGTGGGGGCGTTGAAGTAGTCTTTGCCCAGCACGGATTCGTTCACCAGCCCGCAGGCTACTGCTTCGTCGTAGAGTTTGGTGCCGTAGTAGGGCACGGCGATGTGCAGCTCCAGGAAATCGTTGTCCAATTCGAAGATGAGCTTACGGGTGGCTTCAAGGTGCTCCCTGGTCTCCCAGGGCAGGCCCACAAGGAAGAAGCCGAAGGTGCGCAGTCCGGCCTTCTTGGCCATGCTGGTGGCCGCGCGGCTGTCTTCAACCGTTGCGCCTTTTTTGATGCGCGTAAGGGTCTCGGGGTGGCCGGATTCGTATCCGAAGGCCACCAGCCAGCATCCGGCCTCCTTCATGGCCGTTAAGGTCTCCTGGGTGATGGGCTTGACCTTGGAGTTGGCCACCCAGCGGATTTTGCCCGCCAAGTCGGAATCCAAGATGGCCTGGCAGACCTCCTGGGTCCATTTCTGGTCGATGGTGAAGGTGTCGGACTTGAAGAAGAAATCGCGGATGCCGTGGAAGTGGTAGCATTCGCGCAGCTCGGCCAGGATGTTCTGGGGCGAGCGCAGGCGCAGCTTGAACCCGGAGATGGTCGGGGTCATGCAGAAGATGCAGCGCGAGGGACAACCGCGCGAGGTGGCGATGGTGGCCTGGGGTTCGCCGGTATCCGGGCGCACGTAGAGGTGGTTCTCCATGAGGGCGCGGTCCGGGAAGGGCAGGCTGTCCAGGTCCGTGGCCCAGGAGGCGAAATCCGTGCGTTGCCACGCGCCGTCCAGTTTATAGAGAATGCCACGGATGGCGGGCAGGCGCTCAGGGGCGTTGAAATGGGCTTCTACAAGGTCGCCCACGATGAAGTCGCTCTCCAGGCCTATGAGGTACTCCACGTTGGAGAGGTCGAGCTGGGCCAGCAGGGCTTCCTCTGGATTGAAGAAGATGGCCCCCTTGAGCATGACCATGAGGCCGGGGCTCAGGGACTTCAGCCGGGCCACCAGCTCCAGGTCGCGGAAGATGGTGGCGTTGGTGATGGAGACGAAGATGGCGTCCGGGGCGAAGTCTGCGAAATCGGCCAGAAGTTCATCAACGCTCCGGCGACTGGTCTGGTAATCGCGCAGGAAGACGTGATGCCCGATGGCCTTGAGGGTGGCCGCGCCGTAGCCCAGGTCGTTGGGTGCGCGCATGGTGGTGGCCGTGGAGTTTTCCACGTTGCCCTGGGAACGGTCCTCGCCGCGCTGGTAGATGCGGCCCGGAGGGTAGAAGAGCATCACCCTTTTGGGTGCGGTGGTGGTAATCATAGCCCGTGTAAGTTGGCCCGTTCGGAGCCGCGCGTCAAGTCCCTACTTCCAAAAGAGCAGCACATAAAAGGAAAGCACCCAGAGCACGATGCACACCTGGATGAAAACGTCGCGCAGGAGCACCTGGGTGGGCGAGCCGGATTTCTGCTCCACAAAGGTGATCTGCATGTAGCGCAGCATGGCCGCCACCACCCACAGGGAGGTGAGGTAGAGTTGATCCGTGCCATGCTTGGACATGACGTCCGGGGAGAGCGTGTAGAGAATGTAGCTGACAATGACCACCCCGCCCATGACCGCCATGCACAGCGAGACATATTCCAGAGAGTAGCCGTCCAGGCACTTGCGTGTTTTGGAGCCGCAGGCCCCCAGCAACAGATCGTCGCGGCGTTTGGCCAGGCCCATGAACAGGGCCAGGAGGAAGGTCATGATGACGATCCAGTGGCTGGGTGTCACTCCAGAGGCCGCGCCTCCGGCGAAGATGCGCAGTACGAACCCGATGGCGATGCACATGAGGTCCACGATCGACAGATGCTTCACCCCAAGGCTGTAGGCCACGTTGATGGCCAGATAGCCTACCAGGATGCCTGCGAAGGACTGACCCGGTACCAACGGAGCCAGCGCCAGTGCGGACCCGGCCAGGGCGGCCATGTACCACCATCCCAGAGCCGGGCTCACCGTGCCCGCCGCGATGGGACGGTTTTTCTTGACGGGATGCAGACGGTCCTGGGGCGCGTCGCGCAGGTCGTTGAATACGTAGACCGCGCTTGCCGCCAGGCAGAAGACGGCAAAAGCCGCAAGCGAGCCGTAGACCGCGCTGGGCTGTGCCAGCCTCCAACCGAAGAACAACGGCAGGAAGACGAAAAGATTTTTCAGATACTGATGCGGCCGGGCCAGTCGGATGAGGCCGCGAATGGTGCGCATGTTCATGACGGAGCGTCGAACTGCGCCCAATGGTGCGCGGCGTGTTGGATGGAGTGTGGCTCTGTGCGAAGTGCGGTTTGCGACACGGCGTATTGCTCGGTGTGGGGAGTGGTATGTGTGGGCATGGCCTTCCGGTTTCTAGCGGTCTGGCCGTTTCCGGCACCTGAACGCCCAAGCGCTGTAGCCTGTTTTGGCCGGATTGCAAAGATGCCCGTCCATTGCCTGTATGACGTTCACAGAAGACCGTGCAGGTAAGTTGTCGTTAAATTTTTTCGTTAAGTTGCTATAATTATGTGATAAAAGTTGCGTTAAGTCTGCCTCCGGCGGCCGGGGTGCCAATGGCCCCCCGGACCCCCTTTGGAACTCCGCGGTGTCGAGTGTAAATTATGGGGGGTCTGGGGGTGCCCTGCACCCCCAGCGGGGTCAAGGGGGTTACGGATGCCTGGCCGGTACGGCCATGGCAGCCCGTTTCGAACGGAGTGCAGAGCCCCTTGTTCCTACAGCATCCGGGCTTCCATGCCGCCGGACGGTGCGGGTTCTACCTGGCCGGTGCGTTTGACCACCAGATCTTCCACCGGCACATCGGACCCGGCCCGTTCCTTGGCCTGGCGCACCATGTGGACCAGCCCTGTGCAGCAGGGCACCTCCATGCGCAATACCGTCACCTTCTTCATACCAGATACCGTGAACATGCTGGTGAGTTTTTCCATGTAGGGTTCGGGGTCGTCGAATTTGGGGCAGGCGATCAACACCACCTTGCCCGCCAGGCGTTGATGGAAGTCCGGCATGGCCACCGGTGCGCAATCGGCAGTGATGAGCACCTCGGCCCCGCGCAGGAAGGGCGCTTCAACTGGGACCAACTTGAGCTTCACCGGCCAGTGGCTCAGGGTGGAGTCCTGTGGAGCAGCGCCGGATTGGGCGGACTTGGCATCCCGCGCGGCCTGTCCTGCGGCTTTGAGGTTCATGATGTTGGAGCCCGCGCAACCGCAGGGTGAACTGCCGCCATGACTGTGCGCGTGGGGAGTGGCAAGGGGTCGTGCCTGGCCCTGGGCGTCAAGCGTGGCGCGGCGGTCGGCCTCCACTTGGGCGTGGGCGGCGGCTTCGTCGAAATCTTCGGCCGCGCGTTCGATGATGTTCATGGCACCGGTGGGGCAGTGTCCCAGACAGGCACCCAGCCCGTCGCAGAGCTTGTCCGCACGGAGTTTGGCCTTGCCGTCGATAATCTGTATGGCTCCTTCGGCGCAGTTAGGCAGGCATTGGCCGCAGCCGTTGCAGAGGTCTTCGTCTATTTCCACAATCTTGCGAATGGCGTTCATGGTGTGTTCTCCCGCTGGATGTTGTGCCCTAGAGATAAGCGGGCTGCGGCCAAACGGCTGTGACATGCGTCACACGCCGAGAGATTTGTGGGGATTTTCGCCGCGTTCTCGGCGTGCCTCGTTTTGTGCGGTCGGGGCCGCAGTGGGGCTCGTAAATCGGGCTTGACCGCTCTCCCGCTGCCCGCATACATGTGGTCTGCGAATGTCCGAGAGATTTTTTTACTCCGTGCGGGCAAAGGAATGGCACAGCAGTTTTTCAAATTCAATTTCCATGTGGCTGTTTCCGACAAGCGCGAAAACAAGCTGGGCAGCGGTGGCAACGTGCAGATCCAGGAGCGCCGGGTCTATTATTACGCCGAGAAGTCCGACAATAAGAAACTGTTCATCCAGCCCCTCAATAGCAATAACTATCCATCCGGTGAAAAGCGCGACCTAACATTCGATGCCTTCATTAAAAACTACAGGCCGGAACCGCTGTATTACTATAACAAAGTGAAACCGGTTATGGACGTGGTAAATAAGGGCCTCAATGCCGCCGAGCGCCATTTGGAGAATGATCGTACCGATAAAGCCGAGCGGACGTATAAAAACGTTCTCGCTGTGGATTCAGACAACATTCGGGCTATTTTCGGCCTGGGCATTACCTATCTTGTGGCCGCCAACCATGAAGACGCGCAACACGTCTTCTCGAAAATCATGAGTCTGGACTTGGCTTTCGGCCAGGAGCACACCCATCTGTTCAACAAATTCGGCATACAGATGCGTAAATCCGGCATGCTGAGCCATGCTGTTGACTATTATGAGAAAGCCATTGCGCTCAATCCCGACGACGAGCATCTGCTGTTCAATCTCAGCCGGGTCCTTTTTGAACAATGTGAGTACGAACAGTCGTACGGCCACATTCACAAGGCGCTCACCTTGAACGCGGGTTTCAACGAGGGACTGCTCTTGAAGCGCGCTTTGGATCGCGCTACCGGCGGGTCGGTTTGTGCAAGCATCCTCGACAGCCCTATTGAGAGCGCCGAAAATATCCTCGAGAGCCCCATTGAGAGCGCTAGAGACGTTGAGGCAGACCATATTGTCGACGGTATCCTTGAAAGCCTTGGTGAAGAGGCCCCCGCCACCCCGGCGCAGCGTGATTATTCGGGCCTGGACCTTGAAGGCGCACCCTGGGAGGTGTGAGCCCGGACGTCTTGGCCTATGGCCGTCCGTCAGCCGTTCTTAGGCCTTGCCCTGCTTCTTCCCCTTGCTTGCCTCCTGGCCCCTTTAGGCGTCTTGCCCGGCCATCACCTGCTCGATAGTCTGGAGCAGTTCGTCTTTGGATACCGGCTTGGACACATAGCCGTTCATTCCCGCTTCAAGGAATTTCTCCTTGTCGCCGGTCATGGCGTATGCAGTCATGGCGATAATTGGAATACGGGCCTTATGGCCCAGGCGGGAGGCTGCCCGTATGCTTCTGGCGGCTTCCACGCCGTCCATGACCGGCATCTGCACATCCATGAGGATGAGATCGAAGTCATTTTCCGCCAGTTGAACCAGGACGGACTGCCCGTCCCTGGCGACGCTCACCGTGCAGCCCGCCTTTTCCAGCATCCGCGCGCCCACCCGCACGCTTACCGCGTCATCCTCGGCATACAGCACGCGCAGGGGAAGCGGCAAACTCCCGGATTCCAGCGGGGTGCCGACCTGCTCCAAGGCTTCGTCCGCAGGCAGCTTGAACGGCAGCGAGACGTATATTGCCGTACCCGCGCCGTCTGAGTTTTCAATGGAGAGGCTTCCGCCCATCAGGTGCACCAGCCGCCGCACGATGGAAAGCCCCAGTCCTGCGCCTTGATGACTGCGGACATACGAGCCCTCCACCTGGACGAAGGGATCGAAGATGTCGTCCAGTCGGCAGTCGGCTATGCCTACCCCGGTGTCGCTTACAATGAACAACAGCCGAAGCGTGGAGGTCTTGGCGTTTGAAGCCAGTACGGTAGCCTCCAACCGTATGTGGCCGGTATCGGTAAATTTTACCGCGTTGCCCACGAGATTGAACAGAATCTGGCGCAGCCGCGCCTCGTCGCCGAGAAGGCGTTGCGGCAGTTGCTCGTCAAAGACGCATTCCAGAGTAAGGCCTTTCTCCCTGGTCGGTTGCGCAAACATTTCCAACATGGATTCCCTCAGACTGTTCATCTCGAACCGGACGTCATGAAGGGCCAGCTTGTCGGCCTCGATCCTGGAGAGGTCCAGGATGTCGGAGAGCAAACGGGACAACCGGGTGGACGACTTGATGCCCGCGACCAGGTATTCCTTTTGTTCCTCATCAAGCACGGTCGTTTCCAGCAGTTGGAGCATGCCCAGCACACCGTTTAAGGGCGTACGGATCTCATGGCTCATGTTGGCAAGGAATTCCGACTTGGCGCGGCAGGCGGTTTCCGCCCTGTCCTTCATTTCTATAAGTTGCTCTTCGCCCAGTATGCGCAGGGTAACGTCTTCAAAGGCCACGAGGACGCCGTTCACGCGGCCATCGGCATCGTGCAGAGGCACTTTGCTGGTATCAAGCCATCGCTGTTGGCCCGAAGCGTCGAATATTTGTTCCCGGATGTGATATTCTGCCGTGTTGGCATCCATGACCCGCTGGTCGCAAGCCAGAAAATGCGCTGATTCCTCGTGTCTCCAGGGCAGATCCCAGTCCGTCATGCCGCCTACGGCCTGGGGATCTTGAAGACCGGCCATGCTGGCGTAGTTGGCGTTGCAGCCAAGCAATACCGAGTTGCGATCTTTCCAGCAGATACTTTGGGGGATGGTGTCGAGCACGGTCTGCAACATCTCGTTGGAAGCCCGAAGCTGGGTCTCCATGCGCTTGTATTCGCTGATGTCGCGGGCGAGTCCCAGCAGATAGGCCTGCCCGGTCGATTCCAGGTAAACCACGTGGAGTTCCACCGGGAGGGATCCCCCGTCCTTCCTGGTGTGCCGCGTTTCAAACGTGGCTGTACGTTGGGTGGCCATGACGGCGGCGAAGCCCCGGAAGCTGTCGAGGCTATGATTTTTGTCCAGGTCCGCCACGCTCATGGTCAGCAGTTCCGCACGGGTGTGGCCCGTCTGGCGCTCCGCTTCCGGGTTTACGTCCACGAGACGACCGCTAATGTCGGCCAGATAGATGGCATCCCCTGCGCTTTCCACCAACAACCGGTGGCGCTCCTCGCTTTCTCGAAGTGCCGCTTCAACCTGCAGGCGCTTGTGAAGCTCGCTGTCGAGTTCCTTGGTCCGGTTGCGCACCTGGACGCGAAGGGCGCCCCTCCAGACCCAGGCTCCCATGACGATAAGAAGGGCGGCTGTGCAGAACTTCAGGAAGGTGCGCCAGAAATCCTGGGTTTGATAAAAGGGCAATGGTGCCAGGTGAAACCAGTGGTCTTCCATGGCGCGCCGTTCTTCGGGCGGTATCAGCGCCAGGCCTTTGGTCAGGATGGAGGCCAGCTCGGGCCAGTCGTTCCTGGAGGCGATAGCCAGGTCGAACCCCAATCCGGTATCTCCGGCAACCTTCAGGTTGGTAATTTTCATCCTGGAGATGTGGTAGGATGCCGACCCCATATCCATCACCGCCGCATCAGCGTGGCCAAGTGAAAGCGCCATGAGCGTTTCAGCTTCGTTGTGCATGGGCACTGCTTGAATCTCGGGATATTTGTCCCTGATGATCTGATTGGTCTGGTAGCCGTCCGTCATGGCTACCAGCTTTCCTGCAAGCTCTTTGAGCGTGGTCGTGGCGGGGCCGTCAGAGCGCATGATGATGACCTTGCGCACACGGACATGGGGTGCCTGGAAGGTGAGGAAGGAGGCCCGCTCCGGCATGGGGATAAGGGAGGACGTGAGGTCGGCCTCGCGGGAACGCAGCTTCTCGATGACGTCAGGGAAGGAATTACTCTGGACGAAACGGAATTGGAAACCCAGCAACACCTCGATACGGCGGATATACTCTTGCGAAAGGCCGGAATACTCCCCGTTGTCGTTGACGAAATCGACGGGTGGATAGCCGGGCACGGGCGCAAGGCGGATTTTTCCGTCGTGCTCCGCAAGCCATTGGCGCTCATGGGGGGTGAGGGGATCCGGGGCAGCGCGCGACGGAAGGGCCAGGAGGTGGAGCGTAAGCACGGCAGTAACGAGCACTATGGCTAACTGGCGGCCATATCTGAAAAATGAACAGCGTACTTGGCCGCATCGAGTGCTTGATGCCATACGCTTTTCCTCCCGAGACATACGTTGCAAACCCTGAAGCATCGCCACCCTACTGGCGGCGGCGGATTCTTGGGCCAGCCCGGCTTCCCTGCTCAACGTTGGTCCAAAGCGCTTGTAAATTATTCTGACTGAATAGGTGCGGAAGCGCAAGGCATTGGGGTGGTATTGAGGGGAAGTGCCGGGGCCGCACACATCAAAGGACCGGCTGGCGCGAGGTGAACGCCAGCCGGTCTGCTGAGAGGATGCCTTAGCCGTAGCGGGCGCTTGGCCCGTTTAGCCCAGGATGGTCTTGATATCTGCGTCCGGGGTGGTGATGGGCATGATGTTGAGCTTCTCTACCAGGATCTTCAACACATTGGGGGTGATGAAGGCGGGCAGGGAGGGTCCCAGGCGCACGTCCTTGATGCCGAGGGCGATGAGGGTGAGCAGGATGGCCACGGCCTTCTGCTCGTACCAGGAAAGCACCATGGACAGGGGCAGGTCGTTGACGCCGCAGTTGAAGGCTTCGGCCAGGGCCAGGGCGATCTTGATAGCGGAGTAGGCGTCGTTGCACTGGCCGATGTCCAGGAGGCGCGGGATGCCACCGATGGTGCCCAGGTCTTTGTCGAAGAAGCGGAACTTGCCGCAGGCCAGGGTGAGCACCACGGTATCCTGGGGCAGTTTCTCAACGAATTCGGTGTAGTAGTTGCGGCCGGGCTTGGCTCCGTCGCAGCCAGCCACCAGGAAGAAACGCTTGATGGCTCCTGATTTCACGGCCTCGATGACCTTGTCGGCCACGCCCAGCACGGCGTTGCGGCCAAAGCCGGTCAGCACGGTCTTGCCGGGGACGTCATCGGTGAAGCCGGGCAGGCTCAGGGCGTGCTCGATGACAGCGGAGAAGTCGTCGCCTTCAACGTGCTTTACGTTGGTCCAGCCCACCAGGCCGTGGGTGAACACATTGGCGCGGTAGGAGTCGGCAGGCTTCTGGATGCAGTTGGTGGTGAAAAGAATCGCGCCCGGGAAGTGGGGGAATTCTTTCTGCTGGTTCTGCCAGGCGGTGCCGAAGTGGCCAAAGAGGTGCGGGTAGGTCTGTTTGAGCTTGGGGTAGCCGTGGCAGGGCAGCATTTCGCCGTGGGTGTAGACGTCGATGCCCTTGCCCTGCGTCTGCTTGAGCAGGTTCTCCAGATCTTTGAGGTCGTGGCCGGTTATCAGGATGGCCTTGCCCTTTCTGTGGCCCAGCGGAACTTCGGTGGGCACGGGGTGGCCGTAGGTTTCAGTGTTGCCCTTGTCGAGAGCCTCCATGGCCAGCAGGTTGACGTTTCCGGTTTTCACCGCCAGGCCGAACCAGTAGTCCATGCCCAGTCCGGGCTTGGTGGCCGAAGCCAAGGCTTCCACCAGGAAGTCGTATATTTCCTTGTTTTCCACGCCCAGGATGCGGGCGTGGTCAGCGTAGGCGGAAAGGCCTTTGATGCCAAAGAGCACAATGTGCTGCACCGAGACGATATCCGGGTCGGTATCGGGGTTGTCCTTCATGCCGCCGAGGCCGGTGGCCGCCTGGGCCAGCAGGCCGTCCAGGTTGGCGTGGGGGGCGAAGGAGACGCTGGCATGGGCGGGGATGGTTCCGCCGGCGGCCTGCACCTTGGCCTTCAGGACGTCGCGAAGGGCCACGGTCTGTTTGATCCAGGCCTGGAAGCGCGCGGGATCGAAGTTCACGTTGGTCAGGGTGGCGAAGAGCATGGCCGGAAGCTGACGGTCAGCGGCGGCGTCCACCACGTTTACCTTGCGGCCTTCTTCGGCCACCAGGGCCAAACCGCGCAGGGTGTACACCAGCAGGTCCTGCAGGCTGGCGGTGGCTTCATCCTTGCTGCATACGCCGATTTTGTCGCAGACTTTGCCGTGGGACGTCTGTTCGCACTGGTAACAAAACATTGCTGCTATCCTCCGAGGGTTGTGTTGGCTGTGAAGGTCGTGGTCGACTGATTGGACATCTAACGCCTTCATTGCCTTCGGGATGTGACCTGCATCACGCAGGATGAAAAAAAACGATTTTCCCTCAGCCCGGCATCATTGTTCCTCACCGCCGGGCACAAACGGTCTCGGGCGGCATTGGCCTTGACCTCTTCCCTGCCGCACGGCTAGGCTCCGGCCCATAATCCTGGAGTATCGCATGCGCGTGTACCACAGAATTCTGCTCTTGTCGGGGCTCATGCTGGGCATAAACCTGCTCTTTCAGGTTGTGGCCCTCTACCAGTTCGGGCGGGTGGAAAACTCTTTGCGCGAGTACCAGGCCAACTGGTTGCCCTCGGTGCGCGCTTCCGGGCAGTTGCGCACTCGTCTGGACGCCCTGCGCAGGCAGGAACTGCAATACCTCATGAGCCGCACCGAGGCCGAGACTGCGGCATTGGCCCGGCCCTTTCGTAAACAGCTGGAAGCGGTGAACCACGCGGAGGAAATGTTACGCCACCTGATTGCCGGCCCGGACGAAACAGGCGTGTTCGACCGGTACGCACTGGCCAAAACCGCCTTCCTGGCCCAGCACCACCGCCTCATGGAACTGATGGCCGATAAGCGCTACGACGAGGCCCAGCGCCTTTCGCGGCAGGATTCCCTGGCCGCCTACCAGGATATGACCGGGGCCCTGGAAACCGTGCAATACCTCAACCAGGAATATGGCGACCGGGCCACCGAGGCCGCCAACGTCCAGTCCGCCAACCTGCTGCGGGCGCTTCTGGCAGCCCTGGCCGTCAACCTGCTGCTTGGGGCGTTCGCCGCCGTGCTGACCGCCCGGAGAGTCGGCCGACCCATCGCCGAACTGGCCCGGTGCATGAAAGTTGAACCGGGGGAGCTTCCCGCCTGCCCCACGCCCTCTGCCCCAGCCAACGCTCCCAAGGAAATCGTGGCGTTGTACGTGGCCTTTCACCAGCTTACCGAAAGTCTGGCGGACAGTATGGAAAAACTTGAAAAACTGGCCGTTACGGACCAGCTTACAGGCCTGCCCAACCGCCGCCAGCTTATGGACCAAGGCGTCAAGCTGCTTGATCTTTGCCGCCGGGGTGGGCAGCCCTGTTCGGTTATCATGGTGGATATCGACCACTTTAAGCGGGTCAACGACACCCACGGCCATGCCGCCGGGGACGCCGTGCTGGCCCAGGTGGCCCAGGTGATGGCCCGGACGGTGCGTACCTCGGACCTGCTGGCCCGCTTCGGCGGTGAGGAGTTCGCCATTGTGGCCCCCAACGCCGGTGCGGCCCAGGTTCTGCACCTGGCCGAGCGCTTGCGCCAGGCTGTGCAGGAATCTCCGGCGGTATTTGAAGGGAAAAGCCTGGCAGTAACCATCAGCCTGGGTGCGGCTTTGGACGCGGCAGGCCCCGCAGACCCCCAGGGGGGGCAGGGAGCGCCTGACCCGGCCCGTGACGCGGTTGGCCCAACAGGCACAACTGCGCTGAAGGATGCCCCAGCCCGTGGAGAACAATGCGCACAGGGGGTGCAGGCCCCGCCGGTCCTTGACGGCTTGTCCGCCCTGCTGGGGCAGGCCGACGAGGCGCTTTATCGGGCCAAGGCCAATGGCCGCAACCGGGTGGAGGAGTATGGCGCTTTGCAGTAGGCTGCGGTTTCGCAGCACGGGGGAGGCGGAGAGGGTGCATGCCCCCTGCGGACCCAGATTTCCGGGAATCCTCCGCTCCCAGGGGGCGCGCACCGTGGAGCTGCTTCCGGCCCTGCTGTTGGCCCTGCTGCTCACGCTGTTTTCTGTGCGGCCTGGGCAGGCCCAGGCGGAGCCGACACGGGTGCGCATGACCGGAGATTGGTACGCCTACGCCACCAGCTTCACCAACCGCAACTTTACCGGCAAAGACACCACCGGAACCCAGACCGAAGACGCCCTGGCCATGTGGCAGCGCCTGCGCCTGCGCACGGATATCAGCCAGGGGGATTCCCTGGGGTTCACATTGTGGTTGCAGGTGGACAACACCCCCTGGGGCAACAATACCTACGCCGTGGACAACCCCGCCGTGGAGGTTGAGACCTACATGGCCTACCTGCAGTTCACCGTGCCCGGATCAAAACTGGTCCTGACCGCCGGATTGCAGGGCTTCACCTTGCCCCAGTCCGAAGCCTTCAACGGCAGCGTGGTTGCCGACACCCAGATCGGCGCCCTCACCGCCAGCTTTCCCCTGAGCGATTTCACGCAGCTTAAGGCTGGATACGGCCGCCTGTTCAGTTACAACGATTTTCTGGCAACAGGCGGCGTAAAGCCCCACGACCTCTTCGATCTTGCGTTTCTGGCCCTGCCCAATACACGAGAAAATTTCTCTGTCAGCCCTTGGGCCGTGTTGGGCCTGTCCATGCGCGACGGCCAGTTCCGACCGTATCAAGGAATAAGCGGTCCGCCCAACGTGGGGTACATGCGGACCGATCTGCTCTCTCTGGGTTATTTTGCACAGCCGCTGGGCTATCGCCAGGCCACCGTGCCCTATTATTGGGGCGGTGCGGCCTTTCAGGCCGTGCTGGCACCCTTCACCCTCTATGGCGACGCCGTACTCGGTCAGGGCGGAGCCGGGGACCGGGCCAGAAACCTGCGCCAGGGGCTCTTTGTGGATGCTGCGCTGGAGTACAACCGCTTCGACAAAGTGACCCCGCGCCTTTCGGGTTGGTGGTCCAGCGGTGAAGACGACTCCCTTGGCAACGGCTCGGAGCGCATGCCCGCCCTGGTCTGCACCTGGAACCTCGGTACGTCCTACCTTTTTTCAACTGGGCAGGTGTTCGACAACACCACCAGCATCGCCGCCAATCCCATCGGAGCCTGGGGCCTCGGTTTCACTCTGGATAACATCACCTTCGTCGACAGCCTGTCATCCCGGCTCGGCCTGGTGCGCGCCCAGGGTACCAGCAGCCCCAAAGCCCTGCGCCAGGGGCTGGCCTTGACCGGGCCCGGCGTCATGCTGGCCATGGGCAAGACCCTGGCGCAGGGCGAGGGCCTGACCGGGGTGAATTTCGACCATCAGTACACGGTATGCGAGAATCTTAAACTTGTGGCCGAGACTGGCTGGGCCAGAGCGGACGGGCTGAAGGCCAGCATCTGGGGGAACCCCTCCGTCAAGGCCAACAAGGATTCCTGGAAGGTGGCTGCGGGGCTACAGTACAAGTTCTAGCAACGTACATGAAGCGAGTTCTACCACGTTAAAGTGCAGTGTTTCCGCCCATACATGACGAAGTTCGCATATGTTTCTATAAGTGTGTCCTGGCGGCGACACGCAGGCGCGACGTGACGAGGAGGGGCTTCACGGCAACCAGAAAACACTCTTGGAAAGCGCCTTGCGAAGCCTCGGCTAGTTGGTGGCCCCGGAGCTTGTGGTGGCCCGGGCGGCGGCGCGCTGGGTGTCGATCTGGCGTTGCTGGACCTGGGCGTTGGAGAGGCATTGCGCCTGGGTGGTGCCGCAGGCTATTTCGCAGCTTTGGCGGGACACGAAATCGGTGACAGTGGCGCAACTGGTGCGGCAGGTGAAATCCTGGTTGTTGCAGTCGCAGATGAAACAGGCGGAGGCGGGCGCAAGAGTCTGTTGCGTCTGAGTGCTGGTGGTGGACGTGGTGGTGCTGGTCTGGGCCGAAGTCCCCGTGGCGGTGAAGGCGGCCATCAATGTGGCCATAGCGATGCATGCGGCTCGGATCATGGCGAGTTCCCTCCGTGTCCGGCTGGTAGGCCAGGGCTAGGCGGAAGTCAAGAATCTCTCCGGCATGCGCCTATCACGTCCGGTTCGCCGCGTTCAGGCCAATTGCTGTTCCGTGGCGCTTTGCCAGATGAATTCTTCCAGGATGCCAAGTACCCGTCCGCACAGCCCTCCATCTTTCGCACCTGTGCCTGGCGGCGGACCGAAAAGCATGAACCGGGCCTCGCGCAGGCCGCGTTCCGGCACGGCCTGAGGGTCCACCCGCCACAGGGTCAAGGCCAGCCGCTCTGCCAGTAAATAGCCGGAGAGACCCTGCACCAAAAGCGTCGCGGCCCGGTCGAATTCTTCCTCCTGGCCAACCCAGAAACGTTCCGCCGCCTCCCCGGGCCGCATGCGCCGGGCCTGGTCAAGCATGGCCAACAGCCCTGAAAGCTGCGCACCCGGCAACCCCTGCCGCCAGCCCAGAAGCCAGGGCTCCCGCCACGACAGCAAGCCGTGCTGGATGCCCAGCTGCGCCACCCCCAGCATGCCCGCCATGGCCCGCTCCAGTGCAGCGTTTTGCCAGGTGGGAGCGTCAGGGGTGGAGGCTCCGGCGACCGGGGGGACAATGTCCCCCCGAACCCCCCG
>JBBRUD010000030.1:0-43449 GCA_038248065.1 Desulfovibrionales bacterium
ATTCATCCAAGAACAGGATGGCTGTTTCGATGGGGGTCAACACACCGGCTTTGGCCCTGAGCGCCCAGACCAAATCGGGGAACGGCACGTTTTCGGAGAGGCCGAGTTCACCAAGCAGCCGCAAGGCGTCTTCCCGATAGACTTCCGGCAGCACGTCGAGGGCACCTTCGGCCTGGCGGGGCCTGGGCCAGCCAGGCAGGCGTTCGCGCAGAAAATCAAGAAGCTTCGTCATGCGGGCCTGATAGGTGTGTTCGGCCAGGGCGCGGGTTCTGGCCCGCAGGGCAAGGGCCTGGCGCTCTTCAGGATGCTCCAGATAATAGCGGATGGAATCCTGGAGTTGCTCCATGGTGGAAAAACGGGCCAACTCGTCGGGAGCGAAGAGCTCCGGCAGCAACTCCCGCTCGTCCACCAGTTGAAAGGCCCCGCACATGGCCAGCTCGAAGGTGCGGGGATTGACGAAATCTCCTTGGGATACCCGCGTGTTGGCGGAAACGCTGGAATGCAGGTTCAGGTTGACGGCAGTGGCGTTGAAGATTTTTACCGCTTCTTCGGAAGAGATGCGCTCACCTTTGCGTTGCAGATAGGAGGATAATATTTCGTCGCCCTCCCAGTCCGACCCCCATATTTTGGGGGAGAACGTCAGGAGTTCCCGAAAGGCCATGCGTCGGTTGGGATAGCCCGCGCCCAGAAAGGAGACATCCGAACCGTACTGGCGACGCTCCACCGAAGAAAGTTCCAAAGGCTTGTGGAAATCCGGGTCAGCGGCCAAGGGCAAGTACAGGGCGTTGTGCATGCCGATGGCGTGGAGTTTTTCAAGAAAAGGCTCTTTCTGAATCACCGCAAAAGCGTCGTAAAAGGGAGCGAAAGACTCCCAGTAAGTAAACAGCCGAAAATCCTCAACAAACCACATGGCAGTGGGGACGCCGTCCTTCTGGAGCCGCTTCAGGGCCTGGCGGGTCAGCGGTGCCTGGGCCATGGCCAACACCAGATCGGGCTGAAACGTCTCTACCTTGGCCAGCACGGCCTGGGACACGACGTTCAGGAAGCTGTGTTCCAGGTAGTCCAGCCGGTCTCCGGTGACCCTCAAAGCCTTCAAGGCAGAGAAAGCGCCATGGAACTGCGGGGCCTCGAAGACCTCCACACTATGGCCGAGCCCGGCCAGCGCCCGCTGGCAATACCGTCCGATGGGCAAAGAACCGCCATAGAGGGGCAGGACCACAAGCACGCGAAGGGAAGCCGTCATAGGTGCACCCTGGCTTAGTTGAAAATGTCGAAGGGATGCGGTGGTTTATCCAGCATAAAATCCGTGTCGGCCACCAGCTGTTCGGCCAGATCCGGCGCGGGGGGGACATCCTGACTCCGGGCTAGGCCGAGTTGGCGGGCCAGAAAGGCCCGGAAGCGCTGGCGCACGGCCAAGCCGGGGTCTGCTCCGGCCACGGGGCGGTTGACCACGCCCAGCGCATCGAAGGCCGTCTCATAGCCTATGAGGTCGGCTGGGGGCTGGTCCAGACCTTTGCCGGTGAGCAACCGGAGCATTTCACGGGTCTGGAAGGGCTTCAGGCACGCCATGCCGCAAGGGCAGGGAGCGGCTTCCAGACAGGGCGCGCAGCCGGGCGCGGACTGCCAGATGGTATGGCCCAGGCCGTAGGGTCCGGTCTCATGGCACCAGGCGGAAGAGAGAAAAAAGGCCGTGACCGGCGTGCCCAGATGGGCGGCTAGGTGCATGGCCCCGGTATCCGGGGTGAGCAGTCTGTCCAGGCCGGAGATGGTCTCGATGAGGCCGCTCCAGTTGGTGCGACCGGTGAGGTCCACCACCGCGCTCAAGGTGGAAGCCTTGAAGCGCCCAATAAGGGCCTTTGCCGCCGGGCGTTCAGCCTCGGTGCCCAGCAGATAGACGCGGGGCTGGCTGACCTTGGAGAGCGCCGCCGGAATCATGGCGGCCAGCACGTCAACCGGCAGCGAACGCCTGGCGTTGCGCCCGGCCAGAACCACGCCAAGCCCACCGCCTTTGGGAGCGGCCACGGGGTTCACGCCCTGGGGAGGCAGCATGGGCATAGCGTTTGCGGCCCAGAAATCCACCAGATTGAGGCCGAACCGACGGCGCTCGCGCGTCCAGCGAAAGGCCATGGCCGGCCAGGTGTCCTTGTGGAGTTGCCCGGCTTCCAAATGGTAGCCGCGCACCGTGGCGGGGTCGAACAGGGTGGTCAGGCTGAGGGAGAGCCCGACAAAATTGAGATTGTAGACTTCGGAAAAATTGAGGGCCGCCAGTTCACCCAACACTTGGCGCAGCGCCGCCGGATCGGGACGGGAATGGACCGGCAGGGCATGCACGGTCAGGCCGGGATACACAAGCCGGGCCAGAACCTCCAGGCTGGAATCCACGACAAGATGGACCCGCCTGCCCGAAGCGGCAAGGGTTCCGAGGAGCCGCTTGGTCTGCAACAAATCACCGAAGCGGGCCAATTGGAGGACAAGGACGGCATTCATGGCATAGTATTTCCAATGGTTTTGTTAGCTCATGCCGAGGGTGAAAGAAAGCGGTTTTCGATGGCCCCGGCTTTTGCTATGGTGTCTGCCCATGCGATATTATCCTCTGTTCGCCGATCTGACGCGCAAGCGCTGCCTGGTTGTGGGCGCAGGCGAAGTCGGACGCCGTAAAATAGGCACCTTGGCCGCCTGCGGCGCCAAGGAAGTGCTGGTGCTCGACACCAGAACCCCTGATGACGAGTTGCGCCAGGCCCTCGACCACCCTGCCGTGCGCTTCGAGCAACGCTCGTTTGCCGAGGCCGACCTGGACGAGCGTTTTCTGGTGATCGCCTCCACCAGCAACGAGGACCTCAACTGGCGCATCAGCCGGGCCTGCGGGTTGCGGGGCATCCTCTGCAATATCGTGGATCAGCCCGAGAAGTGCAGCTTCATCGTCCCGGCGCTGCATACCCAGGGCGATCTTACCGTGGCCATTTCCACGGGAGGCGGCTCCCCGGCCCTGGCCCGCAAGATCCGCCAGAATCTGGCCGATTTGCTGGGCACGGAATACGGCGCGGCCCTGCTGCTGATGAGCCGCCTGCGGCCATTGGTGCTGGGCCTGGGGCTGGGCACGCCCAGGAACTCCGCCATCTTCAAGGGGCTGGTGAATTCCGGGCTGCTTGACGTGCTGGAACGCCAGGACCGCGAGGCCACCCTGGCCCTGTTGCAAACCCATCTGCCCGTGGAACTTCACGACCGCATTGCGGAGTTGGTGGATGATTGTGACTGATCTGCTGCATTACGGCGTCATCGCGCTCTACCTGGCGGGAAGCGGCGGCCATATCTGCGGCCTGCTCACCCGCAAGGAGCGCCCACGCATTGTGGGCGGCGTGCTCACCGGTCTGGGATTCGCCCTGCAAGCTCTCTCCCTTTGCCTGATGCTGGCGGCAGGCCCTGCTCTGGCCCTGGCCAGCGGCGAGTTCTACATCAGCCTGCTCTCCTGGTGCCTGCTGCTGGTGCTGTTCATCCTCTGGGTCCGGCTGAAGCTGTCGTTTCTGGCCCTTATCGCCACGCCCCTGGCCACCATATTGCTCATGGGTTCTCGCAGCGTCACCACCTCCTCGGTGCAGCTGCCCGAGGCGCTCTCGGGGCTGTTCTTCGGGCTGCACATCGGGTCCTTGTTCTGCTCCATCGCCCTCCTGGCCATGGCCAGCGCCGCAGGCTTTGGCTATCTGATGCTTGAGAGGCGCATCAAGACCAAAGAAAAGCTCAAAGGGGCCTGGGCGGCCATGCCCTCCCTGGAAAGCCTGGATAAGGCCAACCGCACTTCCGTATCCGTGGGGTTCCCGCTGTACACCGTCGGACTGATCTCGGGCTTCATCTGGGCCGGGGTCACCTGGGGCCGCTTTTTCAGTTGGGACCCAAAAGAGATAGTGGCCGTGTTCATCTGGCTGTTGTTCGCCTTTCTGTTCCACCAGCGCATCGCGTTGGGCTGGCGGGGCCGCAAGCCCGCAAAACTGGCCATCGTGGTCTTTGCCCTTTGCCTGGCCTCGATACTTATCGTCAACTTTTTGCTCAAGACGCACCATAGTTTCGCCTGATGCAGCACGACATACACCTCTTCGGCCTCAACCACCGCACGGCCGGCGTTGATGTGCGGGAATGTTTCGCCTTGAGCGACAAGGAACGCTTCGATCAGTGCGCCAGCGCCCTGGGCTCCGCTGTCACCGAAGTGCTGGTGCTTTCCACCTGCAACCGGGTCGAGCTTCTGGTCGTCTGCCCCCACGGCGAAGAGGTCACCCACAAGGTGCTCTCCTGCTGGGCGGGGTCCAGCGACAGGGACGCTGAAGACCTGCGGCCACATGTGTACCAGCGCAGCAACCTCGAAGCCGTGGAACACCTCTATTGCGTGGCCGCCGGGCTCGACTCCATGGTGCTTGGCGAGCCGCAGATACTGGGGCAGCTCAAGCAGGCTTACAAGGCCGCCGTGGAACGCGGGCAGGCCCGTGTGGTCATCAACCGGCTGCTGCACAAGTCCTTTTCCGTGGCCAAGCGGGTACGCACAGAAACCGGCATAGGCTCCAGCGCCGTCTCCATCAGCTACGCAGCCGTGGAACTGGCCAAGCGCATCTTCGGAGACATGTCCGACAAGCGGGTCATGCTCATCGGCGCGGGCGAAATGGCCGAGCTGGCAGCCACGCATCTGGCAGGCTCCGGCGTGCGTTCCATCTACGTGGCCAACCGCACCTTCGAGCGGGCCGAGGAAATGGCCGCCCGCTTCAAAGGCAAGCCCCTGGCCTTTGCCGAGCTGTTCTCCAAACTGCCGGACGTGGATATCGTCATCAGCTCCACCGGTTCGCAGGAACCCATCATCCGGGCCCGCGACATCAAAGACGTGCTGAAAAAACGTAAGAACAAGCCCATGTTCTTCATCGACATCGCCGTGCCCCGCGACATCGACCCCGATGTCAACAGCCTGGACAACATCTACCTCTACGACATCGACGACCTCAAGGAAGTGGTGGAGGGAAACAAGGCCCAGCGCCAGATGGAAGCCGAAAAGGCCCGGGAGATCATCCACAGCGAAACCCACAAATTCGGCCAGTGGCTCACCTCGCTGGATCTGCAACCCACCATCGTGGACCTTCTGGACCGGGGAGAATGCCTGGCCCGAAAGGAGCTGAAAAAGACCCTCAAGCGCCTGGGCCCGGACTGCCCCGAGGACGTGAGGATCGCCGTGGAAACCATGGCGTTTACCCTGGCGCGCAAACTTTACCACGAGCCCATAGGCTTCCTGAAACGCCGCACCCGCGAAGAAGGCGGCGGCGAGAAGTTCCTTGATCTCACCCGGCGCATGTTCAACCTGGACGAAGAAACCGTTCCAGATGACGCCCACCTTGACCGCAAAAATGGCTTGGAGGAAGACTGACCGTGCGCTCCTATTTCATTGACGAACTGGCCCCGGAAGATGTCAAACGCATCAAGGCCCACCTGGACCACAAAGGCCTGGCCGGCTCCCTGGAGGGCATCTACTACCTGCCAGTGCCCGAGAAGCTGCTCTCGCCGGAGCAGCAGGAACACCTTGCCGCCTGCGGCCCCTTCATCCTGCCCCTTGAAACCGGCGAAGACTGGGTGCGCCTGGAGTTTCTGGTGCGGGCCAGGGCCATCCTGCGCTGCTCCTGCGTGGCCTATGCCCACCCGGCCCTGCGGGAATACATGGTCGACAGCCTGGACGCCCTGATCAAAGAACTCGATATCGCTGTCTAAACATTTTTATAGACATCACCATGATTATCACCAATGCTTTACTGGTGTTTGACATGTTGCGGTCCGAGACAGAATCACGGCATATTGCCAACGCAGCCCCAGGAGAAGCCCATGGCTCGTATTGAATGGTCCAGCTCCCTCTCCGTCAATATCCAGGATATCGACCTCCAGCACCGCCAACTGGTGGAGCTTATCGCGGAACTCCAAGACGCCCACGCCCAAGGCGCGGCCAAAGACCTTATGCTTCCGGCCTTCCGCAAGCTCAACGGCTATGTCCGCGAACACTTTTCCGCCGAAGAGCGTCTGCTTGAACTCCACGGGTATCCCGAACTGAGCACGCACCGCAAACTTCATGACGCCTTCATAGACACCCTGCTGCACCTCGATCTGGATTATCTCAACGGCAAGGTGGATATCTCGGACGATCTCCTGGCTTTTCTGGAAAACTGGTTCGTCACCCACGTCACTGGAGCGGACCAGCACTACGCGAAATATCTCACTGAACATGGCCACATCTGAGCCATGATTCCCTCCCAACTGGGGCAGCTTTCTCCTTGGGGCGCGCACCTGTGCCTGCGGGTGGAGGCCTTCCTGCGCTCCCAGGCCGGAGAGTTCCCCCCAGGCAGCCCCCTGGTGCTGGCCCTCTCCGGCGGGCTTGATTCTACCGCCCTGCTCCTCATCCTGCGCCTGCTGGCCAAACGCCTGGATATCACCCTCGCCGCCGTCCACCTGGACCATGGCTTGCGTCCAGAATCCAGCCTGGACGCCCAGGCCGTCCAAGCCCTGTGCGAAGCGACGGGCACTCCTTGCCGCGTCCAAGCATCAAACGTGGCCGCTCTGGCCCGTGAATGGTCAACCGGCATCGAAGACGCCGGACGACGCGCCCGCTATGCTCTGCTTCAGGAAGAACGCACCGCCCTAGGCGCGTTCGCCGTAGTCACCGCCCACCAACTGGACGAACTGGCCGAGGACGCGCTCATGCGCCTGACGCGCGGAGCGGGCTGGCCTGCCCTTGGCGGCATGCGGGCCTTCGACCCGGCGCGCGCCGTTGTGCGCCCGCTGTTGCTCACGCCAAAGGGCCACCTGCGCCGATTGCTGGAAGAATGTGGCGTCTCCTGGCGAGAAGACCCCAGCAACACCGACCCGGCCTTTCTGCGCAACAGGGTGCGCGCGGAAATACTGCCCCTGTTCGTTCGTGAAAATCCTGACTTTCTCAACACCGTAGCCGAGTTGTGGCGGCAAGCCCGCACAGACGAAAATCACTGGGAAACCGAACTGTTAGCCATAACATCCGGCCTAGAGGCCCAGGGTTTCAAGTATTTTCTGCCCAACACCCTGTTGCTTGGGGCCTCACCTGCCCTGCGGCTGCGCCTGTACAAGCGTTTCGTGGAGCAACTCGGGCCCGGTCAGCCCCTGGCGGATGGGTTGCACGGCCTGGACGCGGCCTGGCGGGAAGGCAGACCGGGCAGGCGTTTTCAGTTTCCAGGCGGCAAGGAGGCTCTGGTTGAGCCGGACGGCATATCCTTTCGTGCGGCAACACTTGACCCGCGCGTTGACAGTTGCCAGTCCGAGCGGTAAAGACCACCGATTGTTATTTATTACACATGGAGGCGGCACGGTGAATATCCTGATCTTCGGACCCAACGGCAGCGGTAAGGGAACCCAGGGTTCCTTGGTGAAGAACAAGTACAAGCAGGCCCACATCGAGTCCGGCGGCATCTTCCGCGAGCACATCGGCGGCGGCACGGACCTGGGCAAGAAGGCCAAGGCTTTCATCGACCGCGGCGAGCTGGTCCCCGACGACATCACCATCCCCATGGTGCTTGAGACCCTGAAAGAGCGCGGCAAGGACGGCTGGCTGCTCGACGGCTTCCCCCGCAACATCGTTCAGGCTCAGAAGCTGTGGGAAGCCTTGCAGGCTGACGGCATGAAGCTCGATTACGTCATCGAAATCCTGCTGCCCCGCGAAGTGGCCAAAAACCGCATCATGGGCCGCCGCATCTGCAAGAACGACGCGAACCACCCCAACAATATCTTCATCGACGCCATCAAGCCCAACGGCGACAAGTGCCGCGTGTGCGGCGGCGACCTCTCCGCCCGCTCCGACGACCAGGACGAAAAGGCCATCGGACAGCGCCACGACATCTACTACGACGACAAGACCGGCACCATGGCCGCTGCCTACTACTACAAGGACCTGGCCGCCAAGGGCCAGACCAAGTACATCGTGCTCAACGGCGAAGGCTCCATCGATTCCATCAAGGAAACCCTGCTGGCCCAGCTGTCCTAGTACGCCTTCTAGAAATGTATAAAGCCCCGGCGCGAAAGCGCCGGGGCTTTTTTGTGGAGAAAGAAAGGCAAAGACAAGGGGGCGCTGCCCCCCCAATATTGGTTCAGGTGGCTGCGGCGTGGACGTGATTCCGGCGGTCCTCGACCGGCGCAATCGGGCAGGGCCAAAGCGCCCTGCCATGCACCGGTCTGCGGTCCGGCGGAACCACGCCCCCGCCGCAACTTCGCATGGTCGCAAGCCAAAAAGAATCTTTCTGGCTTGCCGAATTAATTATTATTTTGAGCGGATAATCAAGCGCGCAGGAATCAAGGGCCGGGGTAGCACCCCCTAAACGGGGGGTCCGGGGGGCCATTGGCCCCCCGGCCGCCGGAGGCATATTGATTTACTCTTCTCTTAACATATTCGGGGCAACTGCTCGCCTTCGAGCATTCCCAGCATGCGGTGGCCGCCGAGGCCGGTGCGCATGACCACTTTGCCGGCGTGGTCGCTGGTGACGGAGCCGATAACCCGCGCCTTGCGTCCCAGCGGGTCGCGCTTCATGATTTCCAGGGCCGTGTGCATCTGCTTGGCAGGCACGATGCAGATCAGCTTGCCTTCATTGGCCAAATAGAGAGGGTCAAGGCCCAGGATTTCACAGCCTGAAGAGACCACGGGATCAACGGGAATGGTGTCTTCTTCCAACACGATGCCGACGCTCGATTGCTGGGCGATTTCGTTGAGGGTTGTGGCCAGCCCGCCGCGGGTGGGGTCGCGCAACACGTGAACGCTGGGCACGCCGGTGACGAGCTTTTCCACCAGATGGTTCAGGGAGGCGCAGTCGCTTTTCACCGGTGCCTCAAACGAGAGCCCCTGGCGGCAGGACAGGATGGTAAGCCCGTGGTCGCCCAGCGTGCCGGAGATGATCACCACGTCGCCTGCCCTGGCGGAATGGCCGCTGGGCGCGGGCGAAACGATCACTTCGCCGATGCCCGTGGTGTTGATGAAAATCTTGTCCACCGCGCCGCGCGGCACCACCTTGGTGTCACCGGCCACGATTTTGACCTTGGCCTTTTTGGCGGCAGCAGCCATGGAGGCCACGATGCGCTCCAGGTCGTCCAAGTCGAAGCCTTCCTCCAGGATGAACCCGCAGGTGAGATAGAGGGGCCGAGCGCCCATCATGGCCACGTCGTTGACCGTGCCGTGCACGGCCAGGGAACCGATGTCCCCGCCGGGGAAGAAAATGGGGTCCACGGTGAAGCTGTCGGTGCTGACGGCCACAGGGCCGGAGAGCTTCAGTATGGCCGCATCGTCCATGCGGGCCAGAATGGGATTTTTTAGATGCTTGAAGAACACCTCGTTCACCAGTCGGTGCGAGGCCAGACCTCCGCTGCCGTAATCGAGCAGGAGCTTTTTGCCCATGAATATTCCTTGTCGGGGATGAAAGGCCTAGGCCTCGGAGACCACATCCATCTGATATTTGAAGTAGGCCGCGCAACTGCCTTCGGTGGAAACCATACACGGCCCCACCGGGGTGGACGGAGTGCACACCTTGCGAAACAGGGGGCACTTGTTGGGCGGCATGATGCCCTTGAGCACGTCGCCGCACCGGCAACCGGGGATGGGCTTGACGTCTTTGAGGGTGATGCCGAGCACCTCGAAGGCGTCGTGGTCCTTGTAAGCGGGGGACAGGCCCAGTCCGCTTCCGGGGATGGTTCCGATGCCGCGCCACAGGGCGTCCTGGGGCTGGTAGACTTGGGCGACAATGGCTCTGGCCTTGGGGTTGCCCTCATCGGCCACGGCGCGTTTGTAGTTGTTGATCACCTGGGGCTTGCCGGTGCGTTGCATCTCGGCCAGCAGGAGGATGGATTGCAGCAGGTCCATGGGCTCGAACCCGGCGATGACTGCAGGCAAGTGGTGCTTCTCGGCAATGGGCAGGTAGGGAGCCATGCCGATGATTGCCGAGACGTGGCCGGGCAGCAGGAAGCCCTCGATAAGCATGTCCGGGTCGGCCAGCAGAGCGTCGAGGGCCGGGGGCACCAGCTTGTGGAAGGGCATCACCAGGAAGTTCTTCAGCCCGCGTTCATGGGCGACCTTGATGGTTGCCGCGATGGGCGCGGTGGTGGTTTCGAAACCGATGCCCAGAAATACAACCTTGTCGCCGGGATTGTCTTCGGCGATCTTCAGGGCGTCGAAGGGCGAATAGACAACTTCCACCCGCGCGCCGTCGGCCTGGGCCTCTTTGAGGCTTCGTCCGCCGGGACCGGGGACGCGGATGAGGTCGCCGAAGGTGGCGATGATGACGCCAGGACGATCGGCCACTTCGAGGTAGGCTGCCACCTCGGCTTCATGGGTGACGCAGACGGGGCAGCCGGGACCGGTCAGATGAACGACGTTTTTGGGCAGCAGGGAATGCACCCCGGTGCGGAACAGCGACACGGTATGGGTGCCGCAGACTTCCATGAAGCGCAAGGTCCGGCCTTGCAGGGTTTCTTCCAGCTTGGCAAGCACGGCCTTGCAGCGCGCTGGATCGCGCAACGCATCATAAGAGTTCAAGGTTCCACCCGTCCTGGAAAATCTTGATGGTCTCCAGAGCGTCTTCGCGGCTGAGAATTCGGATGGCGAACCCGGCGTGGATGATGACAAACTCTCCGACTTTGGGTTTGTCGTCTACAAGGTCCAGGCGAATCTGCTTACGTACGCCGCCGATTTCGACGTCGGCCACATCGCCTTCGATGTGTTTGACTTCCATGGGTACAGCTAGGCACATGGTGGACCTCACAAGAATAGCGCGACGGCCTGAAAGGCGGCCGCCGCGTTTGAATTCTTGAAATATGGTCGCTCGCCTCCATTAAGTCAAGGCCGAGGGCTGTTCGCTGGCCATATCGTCTATGAGTCCGCGCAGGCGCTCGGTGAGCTCCCGCAGGCCTTCCACGGAGAGGGCGGCCTCGTTCATGCCCTCTGAAGTTTCATGGGCCACCTGATTGATCTGGCTCACGGCGTCGGTAACTTGCCGCACAGCCACGGTCTGCTCCTGAGCGCCGAGGGCGATAATGCGAACTTGGTTTGAGGTTTCGGAGACCAGATGGACGATGCCCTGCAAGGCGGCGCCAGAATCCCGGGCCAGGCCGGTGGTCTGGGCGATGGCCTCCACCGCGCCGTCCACCTGTTCGGCGCTGTCTTTGGCTCCGGCCTGGATGGCTGCGATGGCGTCGCCCACATCCTTGGTGGCCAGCATGGTCTTCTCGGCAAGCTTGCGCACCTCGTCGGCCACCACGGCGAAACCGCGCCCGGCCTCGCCCGCCCGGGCGGCCTCGATGGCGGCGTTCAAGGCCAATAGGTTGGTCTGGTCGGCGATGTCGTTGATCATGGTCATCACCAGCCCGATGGATTCGGCCTGTCTGCCAAGGCCGCCCATGGCTTCCCGGAGCTTTTCGGCCCTGGTCTGCACCTGGCCGATGCTTTCGACCAATTGGGCCACCACGGCTTCGCCCTGCCTGGCCCTGCTTCCGGCATCTTCGGCGCTCTGCGCGACAGTGTCGGCATTGTGCGCCACCTGGACAACAGAGGCGTCTATCTGTTCGATGGCGGCCGAGGTGCCTTCAAGGCGTTCCCTTTGCACGTGCGCGCCGCGCCCGACGGCCTCCAGCCGCTGGCGAAGGGTGCGGGTCTGGTCAACTACCTCAGCGGTAATGTCTTCGGCCAGGTGGGCGGCATCGGTGATGGACTGGTTGCGTTGCAAAATCTCGGCCTCTTTGATCCGCAAAGCGGTGAGGTCGGAATAGAGGCAGAGCGCGCCTATGAGGCGACCGGTGATGGTATTGAAGAGCGGCGAGGCGGCGATGAGGATATTGCGCTTGGCCCCCTTCTTTCCGGTGGTTATAACTTCTTTGACGATAGAGGCGTTCTGTTCGATGGCTTCGCTCAAGACAGTCTTTCGAGAGGCGTCTCCATAGAAGAAATAGGCAACGTTCTGCCCGTAATTGTCTTCGGCTTTGCTGTCATTCTGCAGCAGATCCATGAGGGCCTGATTGGTGAGCTTGAGGTGGCTTTGGGAATCCACTACGATGAAAGGCGTTTTGATGCCCTGAAGCACACCCTGGGAGAATCCAAGGGCATCGAGCAGTTGGGTGTTCATGGACACCACCGCGTCAGCAGTCTCGCGCAGTTCGCCCTGGAATTCCCCTGCAAGTTCGTGGCTATAGATGCCTTTGGAATGCTCCACGGCGTAATCGTGCAACCGTGATAATGGACCCAGGACATGCATGTTCATGCCGATGATGGAGGACGCAGCCAGCAGGAAAAGCAGGACGGCCCCGGCAATCTGGACTGTTTTCAAGAGCATGGTCGCATCTGCGTTCCAGGAACCAAGGATCATGCCTATCCCAATCGCAGCCATGGCAGCGACGGAGACGATCAACCGCACTTGAATATTCATTGGTTACGCCCTTTACAATTGCAGGGTTGCTCCAGAAGGCGCCATCTACAGGCAACTGCCTCGGAGAACGGCAAAACCCAGGCCGGAAGCGACCGCTCCGTGGACGCCGCAGAGCCGGGGGATGAGGGGCGTGACGACATTACCGTGAAGCCCGCCACACGCCATACGTCCTGAATGCGGGACGCAGACGTTGGAAGGGCAACTGGTGGCCGTGCGCCCACACGAAGCGCTGAACCTTTATTTGGCGTATATTCAAGGGCTAGCTGAACATTGCATGCGACTCTCCCGATTCTCTGGTTGTTCTTCCCCAGTCACGGCCCCGGTCATGGCATGTCAAAGGAAGTGTCTGTGTGGTGTACGAGTTTTCCTCCCCATGGTCATGGGGAAAGGTTTCGCCGGTTCCCTGTAACAACAAACATGCCAACACCAAAATGTAAATTAATCGTAACAATTCAGCAGCTTATGCATCTGCACAAATACCTTGGCATACACTTGTTCCGTATCGAAAAAATTTCGCACATAGCGTTGTATTTCAGCATGTTGACAAACTTTCTGGAGCTGGCAACTACGCCATGCCGCGGTCTGAATTTTCGGAACAGGCCTCCTTCGTCTTATTTTTCAGACAGACACTTGCTTGACAACGCGGTGAAATGCCCAGGCAAGAATGCTCAGGAAAAAAATCTTGCAAAATCGAGTTCCCCGTGTATCTCGTTGTGAAACACCATTTTCTATGACAATTTTCTGAAGGACTGAGAGCCTTTGTAGTATGAACGAACAAAACCCGGCTGAACTCGTCACCCAAGCCCGCAAACATCTCATGAATATCGTTGTCATCCTTAAGGAAGGCAACGTTGAACAGGCGCTGAAGTCCGTTATATTCGGGCTCTTCATATTTATCAAACATGGCAATTTGCTTATCAGGCAAGAGAAAAAAGAATTCCAGGACCTGCTCACTAAAGCCGTTCATATATTAAGCCTGGATACGACCATCAAAGAGCTGTGCAAAGACCCCCTGGAGTATGTTCAGAAAAAAGAACTTGAACTGTTGGCCAGGTTGCGCGACCTGCCGGAACAAATCCAGGCTGTACGCCAGCAACGGGTGGAACAAAATGCCGAAGCCCGTCTCCAGTCCAGGATAGACCGTCTGGAAAAAGGAAGATCATTGCTCCTGCAGAAATACTTTGATGGCGCGATACAGCATTTCAAACGCCTTTGTGATGACTTCCCCGGCGACCATGACTTGTTTGCGGAAATAGGGAAAATGCTCTTCGAGATAAATCACATAGAATCCATTACCTTCCTGGAAATGGCTGTGGCCAACAATCCTGCAGACCACAAAAGCTATGCCATGATGGGGGTGGCCTTCCGCAAAATCAAAAAGTTTGAGCAGGCCGAACAGGCCTACCTGAGCGCCCTGGAAGCGGCTCCAGAAAACGTCAACTACCTGTTCAACCTCTCTCGAGTGTACATCGACTCCGGCAACTGGGCAAAAGCCCAGGAGACTCTGCGCCGCGTCCTGGCCATCGAACCCGACCTCGAACCAGCTCAAAAAGGCCTGGAATTCGCTTCCCGGCACTGCCGCGACCTGCTGTGATGACCACCCCCACGCCAGTCACCACTCCCTGGAGCCAGCTTGCCGGGCTTGAACCGCCTCCGCAGGTTAACCCCGCAGGCTTCCCTGCTGCGCCGTCGGATATGCGTTGCCTTCAACTCTGGGACCAGTTCGACATGCTGCCCCACATCCGTGAGCACAGCCTGGCCGTGGCTCAGGTGGCCACACATCTGGCGCTTGCGGCCAAGGCCAAGGGCCTGCCAGTGGATGTGCAGCTCGTGCGCGCCTCGGCCCTGCTGCACGACATCGCCAAGACTTACACCATCCGGCATGGGGGCAACCACAGTCAACTTGGCGGGGCCTGGATGCAGGAAATTCTTGGCAATCCGCAAGTAGCCATGGGCATCATCCACCACGTCCACTGGCCCTGGGCCGTGGACACTCAAAGACATTTCTTACCCATGGCCATCATTTACGCGGACAAGAGAGTTATGCACAATCGCATCGTCGCCCTTGACGAACGCTTTGATGACCTCTACGCCCGCTACGGAACAACTGAGTACATCCGTCAGAGGCTGGCCGAATCCCTGGAGCAATCACGGGAAATCGAAAACGCCCTGAGTAAAACCCTTGGGAAACCACTGCATGAAGATTCTTTTAATAGCCGGGGGCTGGTCGAATGAACGCCTGGTCTCCCTGTCCGGCGCGGCCCAGATAGAAGAGGCCCTGAAGCGCCTGGGCCACCAGGTTGTGCCCTGCGACCCTTCGCACGATTTCGACCGCCTCACCGCCATGGCCAAGGCCTGCGATTTTGCCCTCATCAACCTGCACGGCGCTCCCGGCGAGGACGGCCTCATCCAGGCCCTGCTCAACAGCGTTGGCTGCCCCTACCAAGGCAGCGGCCCGGAGGCTTCGCTTCTGGCCCTCAACAAGGCCGCCGCCAAACAGCTTTTCCGCATGGCAGGCCTGACCACCCCAGAATGGGCGCTGCTGGTGGAGAAGCCAGGGGCTGACTGGCAACCGCCTTTCGGATTCCCGGTGTTCGTCAAGCCCAATACCGGCGGCTCCAGCCTGGGTATGAGTCTGGCCACCAGCCCGGACCAACTGTCCGAAGCCCTGGACAAGGCCTTTGCCGAGGGCAGGGAAGTCTTGGTGGAACAGGCTTTGGACGGCCCGGAAGTGACCTGCGCTGTGCTTGGAACCGAAGCCCTGCCGCCTATTCTCATCAAGCCCCTGGCAGGCGTTTTTTTCGACTACCAGAGCAAATACACCCTGGCTGCGGCGGAAGAAATCTGCCCCGCTCCCCTGCCCGAAGAAATCCTTGAGAAGGTGCGCCGGGCCGCCATAGCGGCGCACCAGGCCTTGGGACTCACGGGATACAGCCGCTCCGACTTCATCCTGGATAAAAGCGGGTTATTTCTTCTGGAAATCAATACCTTGCCAGGCATGACCCCGGCCAGCCTGCTGCCCAAAGCCGCAGCAGCAGCCGGGATGGATTTTGACGCACTTGTGGCACGACTCATCACCCTGGGGCTTTCGTCCGGCAAGCCCGTGGCTTAATGCTGGACGAGCGCCCGGAAGCGTTATAAAGAGCCTGACTGGCCGCGAGGCCAGTCTCCTTCCCGCCCAAATTCCGCCGCACTACGCGGCGTCTCTGGAGAGTTCATGAGAGCGTTTCTTGCCCTGGAAGACGGCACTTGGTTCGAAGGCACGTCCTTCACAGGCTCTGGTCAGGCCGGAGGCGAGGTCATCTTCAACACCGGCATGACCGGTTACCAGGAAGTCCTTACCGACCCGTCCTATGTCGGCCAGATGGTTTGCATGACCTACCCCCTTATTGGCAACTACGGCGTGAACCTTGAAGACGTCGAATCCGACCGCATCCGCGTGGAATCCTTCATCGTCAAGGAATGCTGCAAGGTGCCCTCCAACTGGCGTTCCAAGGAATCCCTGCCGGATTACCTCACCCGCCACGGCGTCATGGGCATCGAGGGTATAGACACCCGCTCCCTCACCCGCCATCTGCGCCTGCACGGTGCCCAGCGCGGCATCATTTCAACAGATTGCGCCGACCCACGCCAACTGGTGGAACAGGCCAAAGCCCTGCCCGCCATGGAAGGGCTGGACCTGGCAGGCAAGGTGACCCCCAAGGAACCCTACGTCTGGGACGGCACTGCCCCCAAAATCGTCACCCTCACCAACGGCACGTACGTTTGGCCCGGCACCGGCCCCCGCGTGGTGGCCTTCGACTGCGGCATCAAGTGGAATATCCTGCGCCTGCTTGTGGCCCAAGGACTCGACGTGCTGGTGGTTCCCGCATTTTTTACCGCAGAGCAGGTGCGCAAGCTCAACCCCGAGGCCATTTTCCTTTCCAGCGGCCCCGGCGACCCGGCTGCCCTGACCGGCATGGTGCAGGCCACCAGCGAGCTCTGCCACGAATATCCCACTGCGGGCATCTGCCTTGGCCATCAACTGCTGGGGCTTGCTCTTGGCGGCAAGACCTACAAGCTCAAGTTCGGCCATCATGGCCTGAACCACCCGGTCAAGGAACTCGCCACCGGGCACATCGAGATTTCCTCCCAGAACCACGGCTTCTGTGTGGATATCAGCGGGCTTGACGACTTGGAAATCACCCATGTCAATTTGAACGACAACTCGCTGGAAGGTTTCGCTCACAAGAAAAAACCTATAATAGCCATCCAGTACCATCCAGAAGCGGGTCCCGGCCCTCACGACAGCCGGTCCTTCTTCAAGCGCCTGCGGGAGATGCTGCGTAAAGAATTGGGCCGTTAACATATCGCAAGGGAGCGAGGATGTCCGCTGAGCTCACCAAGGCCAGGCAACAGATCACCAAGGTGAATACCTTCCTCAAACAGGGCAAACCGCAAGCTGCGGTCCATGCCCTGAATGAGGCAGTGGGTGGGATGTTCAGGACGCAACTGATGAAGGCCGAGCGGAGCGAATTCGCCAAACTCATTGAACAGGCCGTTTATCAGCTCAACAACTCCAAGGATCTCCGCCAGCTCTACCCGCTCATTATTCCGTATACTCCAGGGGAAGAGAAAGCCCTCCTGGAAACCATCCGAGAGCTGTTGCGCGAGCTTCAGGCCCTAGCCGTGGACGAGGCCAAAGAGCAGATCGAATCCATGGATACCCGGCGTGCCGAAGGCCTTGCCCATGCCCGCGGACTGCTGGAAAACAAGGAATACGACCCGGCCCGCAAAGCCCTGTCCTCCCTGGTGCGCGAGTTCCCCCGCGACAGCGCCCTGCGGGGTGAGGTGGCCGAGCTGTTCATCAGTGCCGAGCTCTATGAAGACGCCTTTACCCATCTCGACGAAGCCTTGGAACTCGCCCCGGACCAGTTGCATCTCTACAACCGCATCGGCATCGTCCTGCGCAAGATGCTCAAATTCGACGTAGCTGAAAAATATTTCATGCGGGCCGTCAACTTCGCCAAAACCGACCCCAACCTTTATTTCAACCTCGGCAGGTTGTACATCGACTGGGGAAAATTCGACAAGGTTGAACGGGCCGCCAAGCTGGCTCTCAAGCTCAACCCCGAATTCAGCGAAGCCCAGAAGATGCTCTGTTACGCCCAGCGCAAGCAGGGCAAGGACGCCTGATCCGCCATGCGCCCATTGGCCGTGGACGTGCTCATCCTGGGCGCGGGCCTGGCCGGGCTGCGCGCCGCGTTAAGCTGCCTAAGCGCCACCCCAAGCCTCTCCGTACTGGTGGCCAGCCTGCACGATGCCCCTTCAGGGTCATCTTTTGCTAATCAAAACAATGCCCTGGGCATCCATGCCTGCGCCACCAGCGCCGAACGGGAGGCCTACTTCCATGAGGCGGTACGCCTCAATCGCGGTGCCCAGCTCAATGAACAGCTCCTGAGCATCCAGGCCGAAGAAAGTTGGGACAGACTTCTGGACTTGGAAGCTCTGGGCCTCGCCTTTGTCCGGGATGCCTCGGGCCGGTTGCTGGCCCATTCTTCCTGCTTTTCGCCGGATTCCCGTCGAGCCTATGTTTTTACCGGGCTGGCCATGGCTTACCACGCCTTCCGGGCCCGCCTGGACACGCTGGGATGCCGCTTTCTCCCCGGCTGCCTGACTGCCGCGCTCTTGCCCGGCGGCGCGCTCCTTCTGCCCGAGCGCACGCACAACGGCCCACCAGTCGCCGTAGGTGCAAAGGCGACCATCGTGGCACTGGGAGGGCCCGGGCGGCTGTTCGCCCATTCCATGGCCGGACCCGGCGTGCCCGGTTACAGCCATGGGCTGCTGGCCCAGGCCGGGGTCCGGCTGGCCAATACGGGGTTTCTGCAATGGATGTGGGGCACGTCACCAGACAAAACCTTCTGGCAACCGGCAGTGCTGGCCCAGGGAGGCTATACCGTGCGCAGCGCGACAGGCGAGATTCCTTTCGAAGAGTTGCTGGAGGGCAGCGCATTGGGTGGAATGTCCTCCGCCATTGCTAAACTAGCCGGGCAACAGCGTCTGTCCGAACTGGCCGCCAGCCGTAGCGGCCACTGCCCTTTCGGCTACGGCCTGCCGGACGCAGCCCTGGATCTGGCCCTGGCCGAAAATATGGACGCCACAGGGGTGGTGCACCTGCGCACACCAGACGGCCAGCCCCTGGACGTGGCCCCCATGGCCCACGCCAGCAACGGCGGAGCCCTCATCGACGAATGGGGGCAGACCAACGTGCCCGGTCTGCTGGCCTGCGGCGAATGCGCCACGGGCATGCACGGAGCCAATCGCCTGGGCGGGGGCATTATCCTGGCCAGCCAGGTGTTCGGCCATCGGGCGGGCCTGCGTGCAGCGCAACTGGCCGATTCCGGCCAAGAGCCAGGCGAGGTGTACGATGTCGCAGGGGAATTACTGGAAGGCTTACATACCGATGTGGAGGAACGCCGCCAGGGCCTTCACGACCTGGGACTCGGACTGTCGCGTTTTGCCGCATTGGGAGGAAGGCCCGGCCATGTGCGTTTCAAGAAACACCTTGAAACGCTCCGCTCACAGGACTGGCTGCTGACTGCAAGTCAGGACACGGCTTTAGAAATATTTTTATCAGTATGATGAAACAATTAAAGGGGCTCAACCCTTCTATTGCTTAACCCCGGTCAGCCGCCGGGCGAGTTCGACTGCTGCCTGGAAGCTTCCCATTTCCGCGGAGTCGTCCCCGACCAGTTCGTAGCCCGTACCGTGGTCCACGGAGGTGCGCACATAGGGCAGCCCCAGAGTGACGTTGACCGACTGGCCGAAATGCACCAGCTTCAGCGGCCCAAGCCCCTGGTCGTGATACATGGCCAGAACGGCTGGGAATTCGCCCCTCCAGGCCCGATAGAACACCGTATCTGCCGGGTACGGCCCTTCGACGTCCAACCCTTCGGACTGGGCCTGCTCGATGGCCGGACGGATAACCCGAGATTCCTCGTCGCCAATCTTGCCGCTCTCGCCAGCGTGCGGGTTGAGGCCACAAACGGCCACCGGCCCTTTGAGCCCCAGCACGTCCACAAATGCGGCGGTCTGGCGCAGGCAGCGCAGCACCTTGTCGTAGGTGACAAGCTCGGGGACCAGCTTGAGGGGCGGATGAGTGGTCACCAGACTTACCCGCAACCGTGGGCCGCTCAGATGCATGCACACCCCATCGCGCCCAACTCCGGCCCGCTCGGCCAGAAATTCGGTATGGCCGGGGAAATCGAACCCTGCTTCCTGAAGACCGGCCTTGTTCAGCGGACAGGTGACGATGCCCTGAGCCAGGCCCGCTTCTAACAAATCGCAGGCCAGGGAAAGGGACAATCCTGCTGCCAGCCCGCCCTGCACGGCGAACTGTCCGGGCCGGGGGACAAAGTCTTCGAGGCCGCCGGGCTCCAGCAGGTACAGGCCTGGTTGCAAGGTAGCAAGGGCAGCGAACCGCTGGCGTGTGGATTGAACCCCTGTAGCGTCTGTCTTGCGCGTGAAACCGGGGTTTGCGCCAGCCGGAACGTCGGGGCTCCCGCCCCCCCCCGCCTGCGACCTTTCGCCCGCGCTCATAGCCTCGTTAGCATGCGGAACCGCAAGTTTCGTCCAGGGCGGGTCCAGGCCCAGACGGCGCGCATGCCCAAGCAGGGTGCTCTCCGGCCCGATAAGCACCAGACGTTCACGAAAGGATGTAGCACCAAGCAGCCAACGGCAGACCAACTCCGGGCCGAGCCCGTTGGGGTCGCCCAGTGTAAGCAGGAGGGTTCGGGGAGACATGGGATACTCCAAGGCTATTCCGGCTTGAAGATAACGGCCGAGAGAGGCGGAAGCGTTAAGGAGACATAGTGGGGCCACAGGCCGATGCCTGCCTTTTGCGCCATGACACCGCCCCCGTTGCCCACCCCGGACCCCCCGTAAACAGCTGCGTCGGAGTTGAACACCTCACGCCAGAAGCCGCCGTGGCGGCAACCCAGAGCGTAATTCTGGCGCACCACCGGGGTGAAATTGAATACGCACATCACCTGTCCGCCGTCCCTGGTCTTGCGCAGGAAGCTGATGACCGAGGACTGGAAATCGGAGAGGTCGATCCACTCGAAACCGCCCCAGTCGTCATCCATCTCATGCAGGGCGGGCTCGGTCTTGAGCAGGCCGTTGAGATCGCGTACGAGGTTCATGATCCCTTGATGAGCGGGATATTCCAGCAAGGCCCAGTCAAGGGGTTCGCGACTGCTCCACTCTTTCCACTGGCCGAATTCACCGCCCATGAACAGGAGCTTCTTGCCGGGATGCGTCCACATGTAACTGAAGAAACAGCGCAGGTTGGCGAACTGCTGCCATTGATCCCCGGGCATTTTGGAAAGCAGCGCCCCCTTGCCGTGAGTCACTTCGTCGTGGGACATGGGCAGGATGAAATTCTCGTGAAAGGCGTAGAGCATGGAAAAGGTCAGGCTGTTCTGGTGGTGCGAGCGATACACCGGGTCCTGCGCAAAGTAGTCCAGGGTGTCGTTCATCCAGCCCATATTCCACTTGAAGGTGAACCCCAGGCCCCCGGCGTAGACCGGTTTGGAAACGCCGGGCCAGGCAGTGGATTCCTCGGCCACCATGATGGCGCCGGGATAGTGCTCGTGGACCACAATGTTCAACTGGCGCAGAAACTCTATGGCCTCGATGTTTTCCTTGCCGCCGTGGATGTTGGGCACCCACTCGCCGTCTTTGCGGGAATAATCCAGGTAGAGCATGCTGGCCACGGCGTCGATGCGCAGCCCATCCAGGTGAAATTCCTTGAGCCAATAGAGGGCGTTGGCAAAAAGAAAATTGCGCACCTCGTGGCGGGAATAGTTGAAGATATAGGTTCCCCAGTCGGGGTGTTCGCCCAGCCGGGCATCAAAATGCTCGTAAAGGGCTGAGCCGTCAAAGCGCCCCAGTCCCCAGGCATCTTTGGGGAAATGGCCGGGAACCCAATCAAGCAACACGGCGATGCCGGCCTGATGGCAGCGATCGATGAAATACTTCAACCCCTCGGGATCGCCGAAGCGCGAGGTGGGGGCGAAATAGTGGCCAGTTTGGTAACCCCAGGATTCGTCAAGGGGATGCTCGGCCACGGGCATGAGCTGAATGTGGGTGAACCCCAAGTCCAAGACGTAGGGGATGAGGGTGTCGGCCAGCTCGTGATAGCTCATGAAGTCGCCGTAATTCGGGCCGCTCCAGCGCCAGGAACCGGGATGCACCTCATAGATGGACATGGGCTGTTTGAATGGCAGCCCGCCGACGGCCCGGGCGCGCATCCACTCCCCGTCGGTCCAGTCGTAGCCGCCGAGTTCCCAGGTGATGGCTGCAGTGCCAGGCCGCAGTTCGGCGTACAGGGCGTAGGGATCAGTCTTGAGGTGAACCTGGCCGTCCTGAGATTCCACTGCGTACTTGTAGAGCTGCCCCTTGGCCACGCCCGCGATGAACCCAGCCCAGATGCCCGAAACCCCCACGGGGTGTAGAAAGTTTGTGCGCTGGTCCCAGTCGTTCCATTCTCCGGAAACTGCTACGGAACGGGCGCTGGGTGCCCAGACGGCGAACCGGTATCCAGCGACCCCCTCCAGTTGGTGGGGGTGTGCGCCGAGAATGCGATACACGTCCCAGTGTTCACCCCGCCCGAAGAGGTAGAGGTCGAAAGAGGGTATGGATATTGGATTGCTCAGGGATGTTCTCCGGCGTTATTGCGTTTTGGAGACAATCTTCATGCAGTCCTCGCGGAACATGCATTCGTCCTGGTCGCAACTGCCGCTTTCGGCCTTGGCGAAACAATCGAAATTGCCTTCGGTGAGCTGGATCATGCGCACGGCGTCAACCTTGGCCATGTTGCTGATCTTGGCGCCCTTTTCCTTCGCTATCTGACGAATCTGCTGCATATTCATGACAGTTCTCCTGCGGGATTAGATACCAATGCCCATTGCCCTGTAGGTTTCAACGTAGCGCGCCGCGGAACGTTCCCAAGAGAAATCAGCCTGCATGGCCCGCTGGCGGATCTGGTCCCATTCGCGGGGGCGGCCATAAACGTCCACGGCTTGGAGGATGGATTCCAGGAAATGCTCCGGCGTGGCGGCCTGAAAGGTAAATCCCGTGGATTCGGGGTGCGGGTAGGGAACAATGGTGTCACACAAGCCGCCTAGGCTGGTGGCCACGGGAGGCGTGCCGAAGCGCAGGGCGTAGATCTGCGTCAGGCCGCAGGGCTCATAGCGCGAAGGCATCAGGAAGATATCGGACGCGGCCTGAATGCGGTGGGCCAGATCTTCGGTGTAGCCTACCCGGACGGAAAGCCTGCCAGGGTAGGTTTCCATCATCTCCATCAACTGGGCCTCAAATTCCAGGTTGCCCTCGCCCAGCACCACCACGCCAAGATCAAGCTCCATGAGCCGGGGCATGATGTCGATAAGCAGATCGATACCCTTCTGGCGGCGCAGGCGACCGATGAAGCCCAGCAGAGGACGATTGGCCAAATGGGGATCGAGGTCCATTTCAGCCAAAAGGTTGGCCTTGCAGCTGGCCTTGCCCGCTATGTCGCCCGGACCGTATGTGCAGGGAAGATAGCGGTCGTTGCCGGGATCCCAGACGTTGTAATCCGCGCCGTTCAGGATGCCGCGCAGGTCGGTCTGGCGTTTGGTGAGAATGCCTTCCAGGCCGCAGCCGAATTCCGGGGTAAGAATCTCTTCGGCATAGGTGGGGCTTACCGTGCCCACCAGATCGGAATAGGCGATGCCGGCCTTGAGCAGGTTGAAGTCGCCCCAGAACTCCACGCCGTCCATGCTCCAGGCCTCCTTGGGCAACCCTGAGTCCGCGAACAGGCGGGAAGCGAACCGCCCCTGGAAGGCCAGGTTATGGATGGTGAGCATGGTCTTGGTGTTGCGCCAGAAGGGGTCGATGGTCCGCCAGAAATGCATGTAAGCTGGCACCAGTGCGGCCTGCCAGTCGTGCACGTGGAAGAGCGAGGGTGCGACATCCATGCGCCTGGCCCACTCCAGTGTGGCACGGGCGAAGAACATGAACCGTTCGCAGTTGTCGAAATAATCGCCCTCGTGGGTGTTGTAATAGAAACGACGGTCAAAATATTCGCCGCGCTGGATGAAATACACCGGAAGGCCGTGGTAATCGGCCATGTATATTTCTGCGGTGATGGGCGCCCAGGGATACCCAACGGGACATCGCGAGTAGATGAGCCGGAGTTTGACCTCGCTGGTGGACAACCGTCCGTAGAAGGGGGTTATCACGGCCACATCGTGGCCCATCTTGCGCAAAGTCAGGGGCAGGGAACCCAAAACGTCGCCCAATCCTCCGGTTTTGGAGAAAGGGTAGATCTCGGAAGCGACAAAGACTATTTTATGCTGAAAGCCCATTCATTTCCCCGTGTCATAATCCTACATAATTAGCACGGCCAGGTGAAAGCGTTGTTACAATTCAGCGCATTCAGAAATACTTCATAAAAAATGCGCCTTGTTCAAGCGCTCGAATCTCTGGCGATAGTCATTCAGAATAACCCCGTGGTCAAAAGCCAAGGGGACGGGCAGCCCGTCCAAAGGAAATATCCGGGCGCGCCCGGCATCGTCTCCGGCCTCCAGGCGGGTGATATCCAGCGGCTGGGCAGTGTACACCACGCTTAAGGTGTGCCCGCGCGGATCGCGCCGGGGGTCGGAGTAGACGCCCAGCAGGCCGGTGAGCTCCACTTCAAGGCCTGTTTCCTCCAGCGCTTCACGGATGGCGGCACTTTCGGCGCTCTCGCCGTAATCCACGAATCCGCCAGGCAGCGCCCACCCGGCCGGAGGGTTCTTGCGCTCTATGAGCACCACCCCTCTCCCCGGGCAATGGATGAGAATATCCACGGTAGGGGCAGGGTTGCGGAAGGCCGGAATGGATTGGCCACACGCCGGGCATACTGAGGAAGCGGTCGGCATTCGAGTGTCAAACCTTTCGGATACGCGTTACAGGCCTATGTCCGCCCCTTGCCAAAGCCCCGTCTGGAGAACTCACCAGTACCTGCGCCGGGAGCCGCATGGGGTAGACAGAAACGGTGCTCTCATTGCATGGAAAAATCATTATGTACTGTGTACGCAACTGCTCCTCCTCTGACAAGGTCATTCTGATTCATAATGGAGCGCTGGGCGATTTTCTTCTCTTCTGGCCCGCAGCCTGGGCCGTTCGCCAAGCCTGGCCCCAGGCCCGCATGGTCTGGGCCGGTCGGAGCGCCTATACGCACTGGCTGGCCCCCCTTCACTGCGAACCCTGCCCGGCAGTCCTGCGCACCGGCCTGGACCGGCTCTACATCGCAGCCCCTCAGCCCGAAAACGGGGCCGCCATAGATACCTTGCCCAGGGACGCGCCAGAGGTACTGAAGGACTGGCTGATCCTCTGGCCTCTTCTTACGACCTTGCCGCCAATTACGCCAAGGGAAAACTGTTTTTTCCTGCGGGGCGTCCTGCCAGGAAATCCCGCCTCCCCGCGCCAGCTCTACCTGGCAGCACTGTCTGAACGCGGCATTGCCGGAAGCGATGACGCTACGGCTGCCTTTCGGGATGCTTTCGCCACCGCCAGAAACCCTGGCGACCGGGTTCTGCTTTTCCCCGGAGCCGGGCATCCTTTGAAGCAATGGCCGCTGGACCGGTTTGTGGAACTGTCCGGGCGCATAAGCGCCCTGGGGCTTCGCCCCCTCTTCGTGCTGGGGCCGGCCGAACGTGATCGAGGACTCGTTCCACAAACAGGCGAATGGACTGCTCCTGAGAGCCTGGAAGAACTCGAAGCCCTCATCCTGACCGCAAAAGCCGTTGTCGGAGGAGACACCGGCCCCATGCATCTGGCCGGAATGCTCGGCGTGCCCGGCGTATCGCTGTTCGGCCCCACCCGCTTCGCCCAATGGGGGCCGCCCGGAATGCTGGAGGTCAACCTCGACCTGCCCTGCTCCCCCTGCACGCCGGACTGCTCGGACCTGGCCTGCGCCCATCCACGCTGTCTGGAAGAGCTTTCCGTGGAAAGGGTGATGCAAAGCTTGCGTGAGGTTCTGTAACGCACAAACCGGCCTCAAGGGAACGATTTCCTTGCAGACCGGCTTGTGTGATGAGTTGTGCGATTATGCGCACGCCGCCATGTTCCCAATCAACTGGGATTGCGGCCTATTTCTAAAGCAACCGGAAACCCGCTCCTTCCAGGGCGGACCTAGGCAACGCGCCCTGGCGCAGGATAGCCACCCCGCCGTCCTCGTGGGGCAAAACCAGGGTGGAAGGCAGCCCGCCCGGCGGCGAAGGATGGCCTTCCACCACCAGATCCACGGCCAGACGCACGACCGTATCCAGGTCGCTCAGGGCAGAAACAGGCTGGCCACCGGAGAGGTTGGCGCTGGTTGCGGCCAGGGGGCTATGGCAGAGTAGGCACAAGGCCCGCGCCTGAGGATGGGAGGTCAGGCGCACGCACACCCGGCCTTGTGCGTCCTGCACCTGGGGCGCAAGTCCGGGCCGGGCCGGAAAGATGATGGAGAGCGGCCCGGGCCAGAAGCGCTCCATGAGCTTCACGGCGGTGGCGTACCCCGCCCATGTGGAAACAGCGCTGCCCACCACCCCGGCCAACTGGTCCACATGGCCGATAATCAGGGGGAGCGGCTTTGACTGTGGGCGGCCCTTGATGGCATTGATCCTGGACAGGGCGGCATGGCTTCCCACCATGGCACCCAGGGCGTAGAAAGTTTCGGTGGGGTAAACGGCGCACCCCCCGGCGGCCAGTAGCCCGGCGGCGTGTTCCAAAACCTGTTCCCCGGAATCTCCAACGGATTGACGCACTATGAAACCACCTGAGTTAACTGGATTTTTCCCACAACTTGCCCCCGGAATCCTCTCCAGGCTGCCAGCGTTTCTGCCCACCTGGGCGCTCTCCACCGAATGCTCCTGGCAGCAATGGGGCCTTGCTGAAGGCATAGTGCGGGGGGCATCGGACAATCAAGAACTGCTTGGCGCAGCCGCTGCGCTGCTGACCTGGAACTGGCAGCAACGGCCACTTCACGGTCCTGGCCTGTCGCTTCTGGCCACTCTTGAGGCGCAGGCTCCCTTTATGGGCAAAGAGCAGCGCAACTTCCTGCTGGCGCTCAAAAAATTTCTTCGGCCCCAGCCTTCCAGAGAACTTTGGGAGCAGGTTCAGGGCCTCGGCGACCAGAGCCTGCTGGCTCTTTTTCTGGAGCGCGCCCTCCCCGGCCCCGGCGGCCTCTCCCTGCTGGGAGACGCCTGGGAAGACTTCGT
The DNA here is from genome assembly GCA_038248065.1 of Desulfovibrionales bacterium. Lineage (GTDB taxonomy): Bacteria > Desulfobacterota > Desulfovibrionia > Desulfovibrionales > Desulfovibrionaceae > Fundidesulfovibrio. Next base: position 26,705 of record JBBRUD010000030.1, read on the forward strand.
CAGCCTGGAAGATCATGAACTGGCGCAATGCCTGTTGAAGACTTCAGTGGAGGAGCCCCGGCTGCGCGCCCGTCTGGAGGCGGAACTGGCCCTGCATCAGGCGCGCCCCCAGGCGGCCCTGGATCTGGCCCGAAGCCTGGCGGATACGCCCTTCGCCCCTTTCGGGGCCTCTCTGGCCGGACACATCCTGTCCAGCGCCGGGCAGCGCGAACAGGCCCTGCCCCTGCTTTCGGCCCTCTGGAAGGCCACACCCTGGAACACCAACCTGACCCTGCGCGTCAATGACCTGGCTTTTCTGCCCCCGGAAGGCCCCCTGCCCGCAACGTCCACGGCCATTTTGGTATACACATGGAATAAAGCCGAGCTGGCCGGACAAACCCTGGACAGCGTGTTCGCCTCGGATATCGGCGACAACCGCGTATTTGTGCTGAACAACGGCTCCAGTGACGACACCGCCGCCCTGCTGGCCGCCAAACGCGAAGAATATGGCCCCGGCCGGTTGCATGTGGAAACCCTGCCCATCAACGTGGGCGCTCCGGCGGCCCGCAACTGGCTGCTGGCCCTGCCCGAAGTGCGAGCCTGCAGCCATGCGGCCTTTCTGGACGACGACGTCCTCCTGCCCGCCGACTGGCTGACCCGCCTGCTCAGCGCGGCTGCGAGGCACCCGGAATGCGGCACAATCGGCTGCGCCATCCGGGATTCCGCCCCGCCCCGCCGCCTGCAATCAGCGGATTACCACATTCTGCACCGCCAGCCCGAACGCGAAGAAGAGCCCGGCGAACGCGTGCGCATCTTCAACAACTGCACCGCCTCCCTGGACCTTGGCCTGTTCGCCTACGAGCGGCCCTGCCTTTCGGTCTCGGGGTGCTGCCACCTGCTGGACCTCTCGGCCCTGGACGCCGTGGGAGGCTTTGACGTGCGCTTCACCCCGACACAGTTCGACGATCTGGACCGCGATCTGCGCTCCTGGCTGGCCGGGCGGCCCTGCCTGTACACCGGGCATCTGGCCATCGACCATGTACAGCGCTCCAGCCTGCGCCAGGCCAGTTCTCCGGCTCAGGTGGCCCACATTCTGGGCAACAAGATCAAGCTGGACGGCAAGTACGACGACAAAAGCCTGGACGCCGTCATAGCTGGAAATTTCGCCCTGGCCTGGCAGGATCTGCTTGCCAAACACGCCGCGCTGACGGAGCGCTTCAGCGGGTGATCCACAGGTCGTAGCGTGTCTGGATTTCTTCCGAGGTCAGGCTGGGAGTGTCGTACATGCCCTTGGCCCGGCGCTGGCGAAAAGCCTCATAGAGGATGATGGCCGTGGCCACCGACACGTTCAGGCTCTGCACCATCCCCTGCATAGGTATGTATATCTGGTCGGGAACCAGGGCATCTATCTCGTCCTCCACCCCGTCGTGCTCGTTGCCCATGACGATGGCGGTAGGCAGAGTGAGATCCCAATCCATAAGGGCCTTGGCCTTGGGGCCGAACCCCGTGGTCAGCACCTGATGGCCGCTGTCCCGCAGCCCGGCAACCATTGTTTTGGCGTTCTTATGGCGGGTGATCTCCACCCACTTCTTGGCCGAGGCCGAGCTCTTCTTGCCCAGGGCCGGAAAGGCCGTATCCGTATAATACAGATGCACGCCGCTGACGGCGAAGGCGTCGCAACTGCGCAGCACGGCAGAGACATTGTGAGGGTCGTGAATGTTGTTGAGCACCACGGTCAGATCCTTCTGCCGCTTGGCCAACACTTCCAGAATGCGCTCTTTGCGCTTGGGGGTGCGCTCGTACATGGATACGTTTCCCTCGTGTCGCGTTCGCACTGAGCGCTTGAAATACTCATTGAGACTACTGCAAACGAAACGAGTGTATTTGATGTTGAGAGGAGCTTCAGGAGCTTCAACACTGCGATGTTAGAAAATGGTGAACAGCCGCCAAGTTCGTGGCGGAGCAATTAGCCCAGTCGGTGCAGAGGGTCAACAGCATGGAAAAGGCGGCCTGAGGCCGCCTTTGGGAGCAAAGAGCCGGGAGAAGCCAGCATCGAATCACCTTCATCCTGACAAACGAACCGAACCTTGACAGTAGCGGGTCTGAGGCTGAGGCTTGAAAGCTGAGACATCGACATCACTCGACATGTCTTACCGCTTCGACTTCCCCCGGCATTCAGCAGTGACATCTTATATGATAAGATCCCCAGACAAAAGGTCAAGGGCTCCCACCCCCTGTCGGCGCACTCTCTGGATGATCCATCGCGAAGCCTTTTCGCCTGTGTCCTGGCGGGTTCTCGCGCCCGTTGAATATCGCAGCGATAGCGTATATCGCTCACAGCCCCCGGCGGGGTAATCCCGGTCGGCAAGCTCCAGAGCTCCGCGAGGAACCAACGCATGCACAAGAATCCTTCAAGCCCCATCGGCATATTCGATTCCGGCGTGGGCGGCCTTACCGTGGCCCGGGCCGTCATGGAACTGCTCCCCAATGAAGATATCGTCTATTTCGGCGATACCGCCAGGGTGCCCTACGGCGTGAAGTCCTCGGAAACCGTGGCCCGTTACGCCACGGAAATCACGCGCTTCCTGCTGGCAAAAAACGTCAAGATGCTTATCATCGCCTGCAACACCATGGCCGCCGTAGCCTTGCAACCCGTACTCGCGCTTTCCCCCGTCCCCGTGCTGGAGGTCATCGACGCCGGAGCCGCCACAGCAGTGGCCCGTACCCGCAACCGGCGCATCGGCATCATCGCCACCCCCTCGACCATCGCCAGCCAGGCGTATCTCCATGCCCTGCGCCGCCATGATGCCGACGACATGTTCGTCACCGCCCGGGCCTGTCCGTTGTTTGTGCCCCTGGTGGAAGAAGGCTGGCTGGATCATCCAGTCACCCGTCTGACCGCCCAGGAATACCTTGCCCCCCTGCTGGCCCAGAATATCGACACCCTGGTGCTGGGCTGTACCCACTACCCGCTGCTCAAACCCCTGTTGCAGTCGGTGGTGGGGCCGGATGTGGCATTGGTGGATTCCGCCCAGGCCATTTCCCTGCGTACCGCCGCAATCCTGAAGGGAAAAGGCCTGGACAACCCCCAGCGGTGCGCTCCCGGACACGTCTTCCATGTCACCGACGTCCCCCATCGCTTCCAGGAGATCGGCGAACGTTTTCTGGGCCGAGCCCTGACGGATGTGCGCCGGGAGGAATTATAAATGAACCGCCTGCTCCGCCAGGAGGACGCCTTGACTTCCCACGCGACTCAGGCATCTCTTGCTGCAACACTCCCTCTGCCCAACGGGGAGAAAGCTTCGGCGCCTCGCCACTGGCGCGCCCCTTAAGGGGCAAGGTTCCTCTATGTTTTATCTTGTATTCACAGCAATTTATGCAGCAATGCACCTTCTGGTGTTCATCCATGCCGGCCATGCGCTGCCTTTGAGTGGAACCCCGAAAAAAATCCTGGCCCTCTTTTTTCTGGCCATGACCATGGCTCCGCTGGCAGCCGCCATCATGGGCGACCGAACCGGCCCGCTGTCCTGGGTGGCGTTCGTGTGGATGGGGCTGGTCTTCTATCTTTTTCTGGGCACGCTGCCCCTGGCCCTCACGCGGCCCTTCACCCCGCAAGCACTGCAGCGGGCGCTTTTCATCGCCCTCATGCTGGTCTGCGCGGGCGTGACTGCCTACGGGATGATGAACGCCCGCAGAGTGGAGGTTCGGCAAGTTAGCATCCTCACGGACAAGCTCCCCCCGGGCACGGACAAGGTCCGCATCGCGGTGCTCTCCGATGTGCACCTTTACTCCGTGGAGGAAGGTCGGCGGCTCGACAGAATTATCCCGGTACTGGAATCCCTCGATTACGACATATTGGTTTCGCTAGGCGATCTCATCGAGGTAGGCATCCACAAGGCCTTCTGGCGGGAATCCTCCAGCCGGTTGGCGAGTCTGAAGCCCCGGCTGGGCAAATACGCAGTTAACGGCAACCATGAAAGCTACGCCGACAGGGTTGCCGGCACGGATATCTCGGAAGAATTCCACGCTGAAGCGGGATTCAAGCTGCTTAACAACGCGATTGCCGACGTGGGAGGCATCCTGTGGATAGCGGGAGCGGATTACCCCGGGCATGCGGCCAATCCGAAAAGCCCTGCCGCCTCTGAGGCGCAATGGCTGCAAAACATACCCTACGGCCGCCCGGTAATCTTGCTAAAACACTTGCCAATAGTGGCCCCGGGAACGGCCGGACTCTTCGATCTGCAACTCTCCGGCCATACCCACGCTGGTCAGATCTGGCCGTTCGGCGCACTGGTCCGGTTGCAATTCCATTTCATGGAAGGGCTGTATTCTCTGGCGGATGGGGCTCAGCTGTATGTCACCCCCGGCACCGGCACCTGGGGTCCCCCCATGCGGGTGGGCACCTCGGCGGAAATCACCCTGGTGACCCTGGAACGCCCGAAGGAGTGAAGAGGCAACCGTAGCACCAGCAGCAAGCCTCTAGCCGGTCTGGTTCTCGGCATTTTCTCCTCAAGCTTCACTCCCACTTCCCTTATACCCCAGCCGCGCACCAGCGTCAGCCTTTCTGACACATGTACCCGGTCCGGCCTTGACGCCCTTTCTCGTAGTTGAACATGGCCCTCCTCAGAGCACCTCCTGCGTCCTGCATGCCTGCGGTCACGCAGAATGCGCCCGGTCGCCATCTATAGAGCCACGCCCCACAGCGGGGGGAAAACCACAGTGTGGGGCTCCCCACTTTAAATAAGCTCTCAACACCCTTAAATAATTAACATAATCTGCTACAAGGAGAGAAATAGTCGCTGGCGCATATTTTGCCAAAACCCAGCAGTTGAACGCCATCCCCCCAATGGCGAAGGAAAAGTTCAAAAGAAATACTCAGCTACGAACGAAATGACTAGCATAAACAGAAAATCTGTGTCATGAATTTCTGAAATCAAATTGACAAAGTCTGTGACGCTGATCAGTGTCACGGCATCCACGCAGAGCGCTCCTCTAGATGAGCGAATGGTGGTTTTTTATCGAGCTTCTGCCACTGCAGAAGTATCACGTACGCATGGAGTGATCAGCGGGAGTAGAAACGACGTGAACGAAATCGCAACGCTCGACATCCTGTATGTGGCGGCCTTCTTTCTAGGAGGCCTCGGATTTGCGGTCGGCCCCTTTGTTGTCGCTCATTTGCTTTCTCCTCGATCAACCAGAAACACACAAAATAAAACAAAGCAGGCCATCGAATGCGGTGTTGCACCGATAGGTGACGCCTGGATCAAGTACGACGTCGTCTACTACCTCTATGCTTTAATGTTCGTCGCCTTCGCCGTTGACATCCTTTTTCTCTTTCCAGCAGCACTTGTTTACAACAAACCCGGCCTTGTCGACGGTCTTACCGCGTTTGTCGAGGTACTGATCTTCGTCGGCATCCTCTCGCTCATCATACTTTATGCCTGGAAGAAGGGAGTGTTCAAGTGGGAACGCAAGACATTCAACCCGCAGTAGTACAATTCGCCCAGCTGGATACGCTGCTCAGTCTGTGCCGGGCGAACTCCCTGTGGCCCATGACCTTCGGTCTGGCCTGCTGCGCCATTGAAATGATGGCCACCGGAGCTTCCCGCTTTGACCTTGCCAGGTTCGGTGCCGAGGTGTTCAGACCTTCCCCCCGGCAGAGCGACGTCATGATCGTCACCGGCACGATCAGCAAGAAAATGGCTCCGGCAATTGAGACGCTTTACGACCAGATGCCTGAACCTAAATGGGTGATCGCCATGGGAAACTGCGCCATTTCCGGCGGTCCCTTCGTCTTCGAGGGACAATACGGGATCGTCGAAGGAGCGCACAATCTCTTTCCGGTGGATGTCATCATCCCCGGATGTCCGCCCCGGCCGGAGGCACTGATCGAAGGGATATTGGCACTGGAAGAAAAGATGACCGGCTCGCGCAGATGGCCCAGAGTGGAGGCAGGTTGATGACGAAGCTTACCGCGATACAACAGGCCATGACGGCGGCGTTTCCCGGCGCGGTGCTAGAAACGGATTACGCCCAAAAAGGCTTTGTTCTGGACGTCTCCGTTCCCTCAGAAAAAATTGTCGACGCCGTTTCCATTGTCGATGCACAAGGGTTTTTCATTGAGACCATAACCGGTGTCGACTGGCTCGGGGAACAGGCGGCCATACTCAAGGAAGCCGAGGCAAAAGCGGCGGCGGTTGCGGCTGCCAAGGCCAAAGCTCAGGCCGCCAAGGCTGCCGAAGAAACCGGGGAGGCCGTTTCGGCTCCAAAACAGGAAGCCGCCCAGGTATCCGCCGAACCCGTCAAGGAAGTCCCCTCTGCCGCCTCGGAGGTCTCCATGGCCGACGAACTGGAAGTGGTCTACGATTTCAATGCCTACGACGAGTTCTGCCGGGTGGTGATTCGAACACGGGTTCCCCGCGACAAACCTGAACTCCCCACTATTTCCACTGTCTATCCCGCTGCCCACTGGCACGAGCGGGAAACCCACGATTTTTTCGGCATCAAATTTGTCGGGCATCCTTACCTGGTTCCGCTTCTTTTACCCGAAGACGCAGATTTCCACCCCCTCCTTAAGGATTTCAACAAATGATTGCCTGTTCTCCAAACCACACCAACGAAACTTTCGTCCTGAACCTCGGGCCACAGCATCCCGCGACCCATGGCGTTTTGCGCATCAAACTTGTCATGGATGGTGAATACCTCGTCGAGGCCGAACCCGTACTCGGCTATATCCATCGCATGCACGAGAAAATGGGCGAAAACCGGACCTGGGCGCAATTCATGCCCAACACCGGTCGGATGGATTACCTGCACGCCCTGGCCTACAACCATGGGTACGTCTCCGTAGTCGAGCGCGCCGCTGGCATCGAAGTGCCTGAGCGGGCAGAGTACATCCGGGTCATCACCTCCGAATTGAACCGCATATCCAGCCATCTGCTCTGGTTCGGCGCATTTGTGCTGGACCTGGGCGGCTTCTCTCCGCTGCTGTATGCCTTTGACGACAGGGAATACATCCTGGACCTTCTAGAGACAGTGACCGGTTCGCGCCTCACCTACAGCTATTTCCGCTTCGGCGGAGTTTGTAACGACATCGACGAAAACTTCGCCACCGGAGCACGGGCGTTCATCGCCCGCATGCGTGAGCGCATGCCCATGTACCATAATCTGGTCACCAAGAACATCATCCTCATGAAGCGGTTGCAGGAAATCGGCCCCGTTTCTGCGGAAATGTGCCGCAAATACGGTGCCACAGGGCCGGTAGCGCGAGGTTCGGGCATCAATTTCGACGTACGCAAGCACGAACCCTATTCCATCTACTCCCGATTTGATTTTGATATTCCGGTGTACCCGCAATGTGACTCCATGGCCCGCTACATGGTGCGCATGGATGAAATCGAACAGAGTCTGCGCATCATCGAACAGGGGCTTGACGCAATGCCGGAAGGTCCGGTCATGCTTCCCAAAGCCCCAAAGATCATAAAGCCAGCCAAGGGCGATTATTACCATGCAGTGGAAACGGCACGCGGTTCTTTTGGCATACGGGTGGTCAGCGACGGAACCAACACCCCGTACCGCCTGAAACTCCGCACCCCGAGCTTTTCCAATCTCACACTCTACGGAGAAGCGTGCCGGGGGATGCTCCTTCCCGACGCACTTGCGCTGCTAGGCAGTCTGGACCTGGTAATTCCCGAGATAGACAGGTAGGGCCAATGTTATGAGTATAGATTCCGAGTTGATACGCGTCGTAGCATTCCTGGCCGGGATCATAGGCTTCGTGGCCCTGAATGCCGCCTATCTGGTCTGGCTGGAACGCAAGGAAGCCGGCCATATCCAGCGCCGCATCGGTCCCAAGGAAGTTGGTCCCTACGGGTTGTTGCAACCTCTGGCCGACGCCCTCAAACTCATGACAAAGCAACTCATTGTGCCCACAGGCGTGGACAAAATCCTCTTCATGATCGCGCCCATCCTGGTCATGGTTCCGGCGATAATGTGCTTTGTCACCATTCCTTATAGCGACACCTTATCCCCCAGAAACCTCGATCTCGGCCTTCTGGCCATCTATGCCTTCGCCTCCGTGAACGTTCTAGGCCTTCTGCTCGGCGCTTGGGGATCGCGCAACAAGTACGCAGTCATCGCCGCAGCTCGTGTCGTTTCTCAAAATGTGGCTTATGAAATCCCCATGCTGGTCATCATCGTCACGCTGGTCATGATAACCGGCACAATGAACCTGCACGAGATTGTCACCCTGCAAAGCGGTGGTTTCTGGCACTGGAATGTTTTCAAGTTTTCCGCCAGCCCACTCATGCCAGTGGCATTTGTAATCTTCTTCATCTGCATGCTGGCAGAGACAAACCGTGCGCCTTTCGACATGGCCGAAGCAGAAAGTGAACTCGTCGCCGGTGTTTTCACCGAATATCCGGGTATGGGCTTCGGCGTCTTCTTCATGGGCGAATATGCCAACATCGTTGTCGGCACCAGCATTGCGACAGTGCTCTTTCTGGGCGGATGGGATTGCCCATTCGGACTTTTTCCAGGAGTACATTGGTTCCTGATCAAAATGTATCTCCTCATTTTCACAGTTATATGGATACGCTGGACATATCCTAGAACAACATTCTACGGACTGCTCAATCTTTCATGGAAAATATTAATCCCTGTATCATTTTTCAACCTGATACTCACAAGTGCCATGTTGAAGGTATTTTAACATGAGAGCCTACCTGAAAGAGATCATCGACGGCACCTGGAGCCTGCTTGTGGGGCTTGGAATTACTATAAAGTATTTCTTCAAGCCAGTTGTCACTGTGCAGTACCCACACCAGACGCTCCCCATGACCCCACGCTTCAGAGGGCATATAGACTTGGTTTGGGATGAGAGTAAGGGCGGCTCGCGATGCATCGTTTGCGGAAGTTGCCAAAAAGCATGCCCCTCGAATTGCATCACTGTCACTGGTGAAAAACCCGAAGGTGGCAAACAACGGGTGCTGACACAATTCATCCTTGATTACACAAAATGCAGCCTGTGCGGACTATGTGTGGAGAGCTGCGCTCCTGCTGCAATCACATTTTCCAAAGAGTACAACTTGACTGGGAGCAAAAGAGAAGAATTCATTTTCGACCTCTTAAAACGTCTGGAGGAAAAGAACTCATGATGTCCTCCCTTCTGACGGCTGAAGGGCTGTCTGGAATAGTGTTTATCGTATTCATCGCCATCACCATCTGCGGGGCCATCATCGCGACAAATACGCGCAGCTTAACCCGTAGCGTCGCTGGACTCGCCCTCTGCTTTCTGGGCGTGGCTGGACTTTATTACTATCTGGGAAGTCCGTTTGTCGCCTTGCTTCAAGTACTTATCTACGTAGGAGCAGTCTGCGTCATCATCATCTTTGCCGTAATGCTGGCCAATGATTCAGAAACCAAACGGCTCGCCAAACGCAACGGCCTTGCCGTTGCCCTGGGAATCGTGTCATGTACAGCATTAGTCTTGACCTTCATATCGCTGGGCATGAAAACAGAGTGGTTAAAATTTCCCGGTAACGCAGGCGATGGCTCTGTTGATAAGATAGGTCAAGCCCTACTTACGACAAATAGCATGAGTTTTGAATTGATTTCCCTGGTACTTCTTGTGGCCATTATTGGGTCGCTCGTACTTGCCAGAACGGGGAGGAACAAGTCGTGAACATACTGACGCTCAGTAATAGTCTCAACACCTACCTGGTGATTGGCGCACTGCTGTTCGGCATCGGTGTATACGGCATGGTGCATCGACGGACCTTCATTGGCATGCTTATCTCCGCCGAGTTGATCCTCTGCGGGGCTTCGGTAAACTTCATGGCCTTTAACCACTTCCTGGCACCAAACCCCGTTGTCGGCCAAATATTTACGTTGTTCATCATGGCCATCGCAGCCGCCGAGACTGCGATTGTCCTCAGCATCATTATTGCCGTTTACCGCAACTATAGATCCATCGACACCGACAATGTCGCTGAATTAAAAGGTTAAGAGGAAAGGAAGAGGGCCATGGACAGCATTGTATCCATAAAACCGCTGCTTGCAATTCTTGCGGCCCTGGCAGGTTCCATTTTAGTAATGCTTTCAGGACGTAAGCCCAATGTCCGCGACTCCTGGTCATTTGTTGCGGCCATGACGATGTTCGGCATCATCGTTTCAATGATTACTACCGTTGCCCCTGCACCACTTGGTGAGGGCAAGACCATTGTATATCAGCTGTTCAAGATCCTACCAGGGCTGTCCATAACCCTCCGAGTAGATGCCTTCTCAATGATTTTTGCCTTAGCAGCTTCATTTTTATGGATTCTCGCTGTATTTTACTCGATTGGATACATGAGAGGTCTGCACGAACACGCTCAAACTCGATTTAATGCGTGTTTTGCCTTGGCTTTATTCAGTGCTATTGGCGTCGCGTTCTCAGACAATCTTTTCACCCTCTATTTTTTCTACGAAATCGTTAGCATCTGCACCTACCCTCTCGTTGCCCACCACCAGGATACTGAGAGCTACGAAGGTGCACGAAAATATCTCGTGTATTTGACCGCAACTGCGAAAGGGCTGGTGCTACCAGCCATGATCCTGATTTACGTGATGACGGGCACCCTGGACTTCGCCCATGACATCCAGCACGGTATATTCACAGGAAACACCGACAATGTCATAGTCACAATCCTTTACATCTGCTGTCTTTTGGGCTTTGCCAAAAACGGCATCATGCCTTTCCATAACTGGTTGCCAAGCGCCATGGTGGCTCCGACCCCAGTTTCCGCCCTCCTCCACGCCGTGGCGGTTGTTAAGGTCGGCGTATTCTGTACAACCCGTGTCATGCTCTACATCTTCGGTGTTGACATGATGCAGGCATTGAACCTCGGAATTCCGACAGCATACTTTGTATCCTTCACCATTCTTGCCGCTTCGGTTATTGCTTTATCCAAAGACAATCTGAAGGCCAGACTCGCGTATTCAACAGTGAGTCAGCTCTCGTATATCATCCTCGGTGTGGCCCTGCTCACTCCGAATGGTATTCAAGGTGGCCTTATCCATATAGCCAACCATGCTTTTGCGAAAATCACGCTCTTCTTTTGTGCCGGTGCAATTTATGTTGCGACACACAAGAAGTCCATTTCAGAAATGGGAGGGCTCGGTCGCACCATGCCCTTTACCTTTGCTGCATTTGGCATAGCCTCTTTAAGTATGATTGGAGTGCCGCCGGTAGCTGGTTTTGTAACCAAGTGGCAACTATTAGTTGGCACAATGGAAATGCCTGCACACTACATAGGTATTTTGGCAGTTCTGCTAACGAGTACACTGCTGAACGTCGCATATTTTGCCCCTGTGACCTACCGGGCATTTTTCGGGAAACGCCCAGCAGGGGAAACCTTCACTGGTATCAAGGAAGCTCCACTTACCATGGTGGTGCCCATAATGATCGCCGCTCTCATCTCCGTAGCTATCGGCATTTACCCTGACTTCTTCATGATTTTTGTTAAGGCGGTGACAGGATGATCGTAAACGTCATTGACTTCCTCCGCGCCCATTTGAAGCTGGTCATAAAGCTTTGTTATGTGGTCCTGGCACTCTTAGTCGCTTGGGATGTGCTATTTGTTGACAAGGAACACGCACATACAATGGCGGAGCATATTCCTGGCTTCTGGGCGGGGTTCGGCTTTATAGCCTGTGTTCTGATTATTATCGTTTCAAAGTGGTTTGGTCATCTGGGAATCATGACTCGCGAGGATTACTATGATAAATGATCTCTGGTGCCACCCGGCGCTGATACTCATTATTGGCGCTTTCATTTTGCCGTTTGTTCCAAAAACGTTAAAAAAGTTTTTTATCATCCTTGTGCCTACCCTTGCATTTTTAGATGTTTTATCAATGCAAGGCCATAATGGAATTTATGGCGTAATCAACTACCTTGACTGGTCATTGACTTTTGGAAGGGTGGACAGATTAAGCATGGTGTTTGCCTACATCATGTCCTTGATGTGCATTATAGGCAGTATCTACGGCCTTCATGTCGAAGAAGACTACCAACATATGGCCGCATGGTTGTATGTTGCCGGTTCACTGGGCGTAATTTTCTGCGGTGATTACTTGGTACTCTTCCTTTTCTGGGAGTTGATGGCTTTTGCGTCGGTGTTTTTGGTCTGGTTTCGCAGAAGAGCCCAATCTTTGGCCACCGGTTACCGTTACCTTCTTGTCCACACCGCCGGAGGCCTGTTTCTGCTGGCCGGTTTTATCCTCAGATACCACGCTACTGGTGGAGACCTATCCTTTGGACCCATCGGCATCACAAATCCGAGCCTTTATACCTATCTCATCTTGATGGGGTTTCTCCTCAATGCCGCTGTCCCCCCTTTCCATGCCTGGCTTCCTGACGCTTATGGTGAAGCAACAGTCAGCGGCGCCGTCTTTATGTGTGCGTTTACCACCAAGACGGCAGTATACGCACTGGCGCGAGGCTTCGCTGGGATGGAAATTCTTGTTCCGCTTGGTGTGTGCATGGCTTTGTACGGTGTTGTCTATGCGGTTCTTGAAAACGACTCACGCAGACTTCTTGCTTATCACATCATAAGCCAGGTCGGGTACATGGTTGCCGGTGTCGGCATTGGCACAGAATTAGCCATCAACGGAGCCTGCGCACACGCTTTCGCTCATATTCTCTATAAAGGCCTCCTCTTCATGGGTTGTGGATCCGTACTGCACATGACCGGAAAGAGTAAGTTTACCGAATTAGGCGGTCTTTACAGCAGAATGCCAAAAACCTTTATTTTCACGCTTATCGGCGGCCTATCGATCTCCGCCTTTCCACTCTTCAGCGGCTTTGTCAGCAAAGCCATGATTGTGGCAGCAGGCTTTGAGGTGCATAATTACTGGGCGGCTTTTCTACTGACTCTCGCTTCAGCTGGCACATTTCTCCATACCGGCCTGAAAGTTCCCTATTTCATCTGGTTCGGAAAGAACAATTGTAGCCAAGAAACGCTTGAGAGAGCAGCAGACCCGCCGTTAAACATGCAAGTCGGCATGTCCATCGCGGCTATTCTTTGCATCTTTATTGGCTGCTACACACCATATCTCTACAATATGTTACCTTACCCGGAGATTGCAGCCGGATATCATCCTTATAACGCGTACCATGTCTCCGAGACGTTGCAGATACTTCTGTTTACCGCGCTTGGTTTTTTCTTGCTGATCAAGAAGCTCAAACCCGAACCGACCATCAGCATTGATCTTGATTGGTTTTACCGTATGGGTGGCAGGGGTTTCTTATGGTTTGCCAAAAAGCCCGTACAGTGGGCGGATAGCCGCTTTAGCGAAGCTTATCGCTCTATTGGCTTGATTCCTTTAATGTCTACTGCACGGTTCTGGTCTTGGTTTGACTGGCACGCTATCGACGGCGTCGTTGATGGCATTGCCCGAATGGTTCGTGGCTGCGGAAGAATTCTTCGACACGTGCAGAGCGGCCAACTGCAATATAGTATCCTCTACGCAATATCCCTCGTCGCTGGTGTGCTTGTTTATTTTGTATTTGCCTGATTTCCAACATGGAGGATTGAGGGAATGGACTTCTTGATACTCAATACAATTGGCTTTCCAATTTTGAGCACATTAATATTTCTTCCGCTGGCCGGAGTCATGATTTTATTGTTAATCCCTGGCGAAACAGCGGCTAAATATTGGACGCTATTTGTCACATTGGTCATTGCTTGCACCTCATTGCCCCTCTACTTGAACTTTGACAATCAAACGGCCCGCTTTCAATTTGGTGAACACTCCTCTTGGATCTCTTCACTAAACATCAATTACACATTAGGCGTAGACGGCATATCCCTTCTGCTTGTTTTGATGACTACACTTTTGATGCCCTTATGCGTGCTTGGATCGTGGAGGTACATCGACAAGCGTGTGAAGGAGTTCATGACCTGTCTTCTTCTCATGGAAACATCTATGCTTGGTGTTTTCATGGCACTTGACTTTGTGTTGTTCTATGTTCTTTGGGAAGCCATGCTTATCCCCATGTATCTGCTCATCGCCATCTGGGGCGGTCCTCGGAAAGTATACGCTTCCATCAAGTTTTTTCTCTACACTCTTGCAGGCTCTGTACTTTTCTTAGTGGCCATCATCGCGTTATACCTGCATCAAGGGACCTTCAGCATTCCAGCATTGATGGGCCAAAATTATTCCACAACATTCCAGCTCTTCGTGTTCTTTGCATTTTTCCTTGCATTTGCAATCAAAGTTCCGATGTTTCCATTTCACACATGGCTTCCTGCAGCGCACGTTGAAGCACCTACTGCTGGCAGCGTCATTCTGGCTTCAGTGTTGCTCAAGATGGGCACTTACGGATTTTTACGGTTCAACCTTCCAATCACCCCTGAAGCGACCATGACCTTGCTCCCTTTTATGCAGTGGCTTTCTGTGGCCGGCATACTTTACGGCGGTTTCACTGCACTCGCTCAGCAGGACATGAAAAAGCTGATTGCCTACTCCAGCGTTGGCCACATGGGCTTTGTCACCCTTGGCATTTTTGTGCTCAACCAACGCGGGCTTGAAGGTGCAATTCTACAAATGATCAACCACGGTGTAACTACTGGCGCACTCTTCTTCTGCGTGGGCATGATTTACGAGCGTACTCATAGCCGTGAGTTAGCCACTGCGGCCGGCATCGGCAAGTACATGCCGATTTTTGTCACTTTCTTGGCCTTCTTCTCACTTTCCTCACTGGCCTTCCCTGGAACCAATAGCTTTGTTGGTGAATTCCTGATTCTTGTTGGCACCTTTACCGTGAATAAAACCCTTGCTGTTTGCGCCATTCCTGGTGCCGTCCTTGCAGCGGCATACATGCTACGGATGCTGCAACGCATGATCTGGGGCGGCACGAACAATCCTGATCACACGGGACTCTCCGATCTGAATTTTCGTGAAATTTTAACCCTTGCCCCGCTACTCGTCTTTGTATTTTGGATAGGGCTTTCCCCCGAACCGTTTATGAATGTCATGCATACCTCTGTTCTCCATCTGATGGAACAAGTGGGAAGCGCTTCTAGCGGGGCTACTTCTGTTGCGGGGATAATGATTCCGTAATACATTTAAGAACGTTTAAGGAACTTACCTAAAGGCTACAAAATGAAAATTCTTTTATTTTCTCCAGAGCTTTTTCTTCTGCTTGGTGGCCTTGTGCTTTTGTTAATGAGCGCCGGTCATACCAGCGGCAAAAGGGCGCGCTCTATCACTCTCTGCTTTGCGCTCGTCAATATATTAATCTGCCTGTGGTCTTTGAATTTTAATGGATATCTTTTCTTTGGCTCTTACAAGATAGATATTTTTTCTCAATTTTTGAAAGTTATTATATCATTTGGCTTCGCTGCTGTTTTGTTGTTCAGCACCGAACTCAAGGGTATTGCAGAAGATGTACGTCCAGAGTACTATCTATTCCTGCTCCTCAGTACACTTGGGCTCATCCTGCTTGTTAGCAGCGTCGACTTACTGACAATGTTCATCTCTCTGGAATTGTCTTCTTACTCTCTGTATCTTCTTGTACCCATGCGTGACGACCACCATGGGTTGAGAATACAGATGGAATCCGCTATAAAGTACATCCTCTTTGGCATTGTAGCCACCGGCATAATGCTCTTTGGCATGAGCTACATGTTCGGCCTGACTGGAACGACCTACTTTGCTGAACTCTTGCCCGCACTGCATAAGATGCTTGGCAACCCTGCGGCTATAGTAGCCATTGCCATGGTCATGGGTGGATTCTTTTTCAAACTGGCGGTTTTCCCCTTCCACTTCTGGGCTCCGGATGTTTATCAAGGCGCTTCAAACGAGACCACTGCCTTTATAGCCTCAGTGCCCAAAGTAGCCGCTGTAGCCATGCTGATTCGTATAGCTACAATGATTGCGCCAGGTGAAAATGCGCTTGTAATGATGTTTGCTGTCTTCTCTATTTGCGCCATGTTTTACGGCAACATTATCGCCTTGGTACAAACTGATATCAAACGCATGCTTGGTTTCTCCGGCATTGCCCATGGTGGTTATGTCTTGCTTGGTTTTGTCACTTTGCAGGAATCTGGCCTTGCGATTTCACTGTACTACGTTATAGGCTACCTCGTAATGAGCATCGCGGGTTTCCTTGTTATATGCAAAGTCTCTCAAAATGGTGAGAACGTTCTCATTGAAGACTTGAACGGCCTCTATAAACGTGCTCCTCTCCTTGCTTTTACTTTGGCCGTTAGTATGTTTGCCATGGCTGGAATCCCTCCTTTTGTTGGCTTTATGGGTAAATTTATGCTCTTGACTGGCGCATACAAAGCTGGCCACCTTATCCTCGTTGTATTGGCAGTGATTAATACCGCGATATCAATTTACTACTATCTTTCAGTTGTTCGCGTCACATACTCTTCCAGCGACGAGGAACGTTTGCCTCTTACCTTGGACGTCACTACTAAGGCTGTCAGCGTCGTCCTTGTAGTTATCATTATTACTCTTGGCGTTATGCCTGACAGAATAATCCAGATCGCAACTGAGGCCGTGCACTCTATCCCCATACAATAACGTTTTACTGTGTGTCGCTGCGATCTTCAGCAAACTTGCGACGCACGTATTTGAAGGCTCTGTTCGCGTTGAGTGTTGAAGCTACCCAAGGGACATGATTAGTGCCCGTTTCGGGGTCAGGCTTTCGCCTAAACGCTCGAACAATCTCCGCCAACCAAGGTAGTTGGCCAGATACTTCGTCGCCACACCCCCGA